>CALGTV010000015.1 GCA_937902395.1 uncultured Ruminococcus sp. | reverse complement strand
GACGCTCTGTAAGAGAGAGCGTCCCCTTAAAATTATCTTATTGGCTATTCTACGTTATCCGCCCCTACGCAAAATTATGATATATAGCCATTTTGTAGGGTCACGGCGTGCCGTGACCGTTAAATAATGTAACGGTGATGAATAATTATCGCAAATTCCATACCTAAATTGCGGACACAGCACGCTGTGTCCCTACAAAAAAATCAGCATACATAAAAAAGACGGCACTCGTTAAGAATGCCGCCCATATAATTACGCATTACGCATTAAAATAAATTCCACCGTCCATAAATTCTTAATTCTGAATTCTTAATTCTGAATTAAACCGCTTGCTAAAGGCTAGTGGCTAAAGGCTCAAAAAGTTAATTTCCTATTTTCTTATTTATAAATTTCATTCTCTTTTTTGAATAGAGAATTTTCTGCTCGCTGTAAAGTCCGCCATAGCCTGACAGCATATAGCTGACAGCACATACAAGAACGTACATACCAATCCCATCACTGCCGAAAAGCTCAATACTAAGCAGAATTGAGGCAATGGGGCAGTTTGTCACACCGCAGAAAAGCGCCGCCATTCCAACAGCCGCACCAACGGAGCAATCAAGCTCCAGCAAGGGAGCGAATACACTTCCGAAAGATGAACCGATAAAGAATACGGGAAATATTTCTCCGCCCTTAAAACCAGAGCCGAGAGTAACAGCAGTAAACACCATTTTTATGAGAAATGCGGCAAAAAACGGACTTTCCGTAAAGGCAGAAACTATCATATCACCGCCTGTGCCGTTGTAGGTGTAATCCCCCACAATAAGCGTCAGCAGAACAACAATAACACCGCCCACAGCCGCACGTATTGCATGATTCTTTATCTTTTTGAAAAGCTTGTGGATTCTGCCAAGTACAAAGCAGAAAAACACGCTAATAGCCGCACACAGCGCACCTATGAGAGCAACTTTCAGATAGAGAATCATATTAATTTCAGGGACGTTCACGCTTACCTGAATATGCGTATTTCCAAAAAGTGAGGAAATATAGCTTGCGGTGAGAGCAGATGTAACGCAGGGAATTATTGCAGAATAGTAGAAAATTCCCACGCTTACGACTTCCATTGAAAATATCGCCGCAGTTACAGGAGTTCCGAAAACTGCCGCAAACATGGCGCTCATGCCGCACATTGTCATGATTCGTTTGTCATCCTCGCTGAATTTCAGTTTGCGTCCCGAAAAAGAGCCGAGAGCCGCACCAATCTGCAAGGAAGCACCCTCTCTGCCGCTTGAACCGCCGCAGAGATGAGTTAAAACAGTTGCAACAAATATACACACAGCATGATGTATACCCATAATTTTGTTGTCACGGACGGCAAGAAGCACCAGATTCGTGCCCTTGTCGTGACTGTATTTCAGCGCGTCGTAAAAATAGGCAATTGCCACGCCAGCCAATGGGAGCAGATAAATCAGCCATGAGTTATCGCCGCGGAAATGCTCAGCCTCTGCGGAACAGAAGTGGAAAAAAGCTCCCACAAGACCGATAACCACACCCATGATAACGCCGATAAACAGCCATTTCAGAAAGAATTTTGTCTCTTTCACGTGTTCATTTTTAAGAATATTATCCATTTCAACCATAACAATCAGCCAACAGGTACAGCCTCCGCATCATTTGCCTTTTCTTCAAGACGTACAGGCAAGCCGTTAATCTCAATAGTTGGGTCGTCAAGGTCGATGAGCAGGCATCTTCTGCCGCCTACCACGCTTGTGCGCACCTTGTCAGCGGCTGAGGGCTTGATATTCACCGTAATTCCGGGAGATGTGAGAACAGTTTTTGTCTCGATAAGATTTGCCGCAGTAAGAGGCGCGTCACCGCAGAATTTCTCATAAACAGGGTCAGTCATAGCAACGCGCTCCTGCGGTATTCCGATATCAGTGAGAATATCTTTTAACTTTGTATTATCAATAATAGTCTTGTCGGTATCGTCCTTATTTTCCTCAACAACTTCCTGAATTTTCTCATTAACAGTTTTGATAACCATATAATCAAGGTCATCACCCACAACATTTTTAAGGATATTCTGGAAGCTTGCCTTTTCATTTTCGGCAGACATTACAAATGTACATCCGAGAACGTCCTCAATCAGCGATATATTGGGCTTTGAAGCGGTTTTCATATATGCCATAACATGATTTATGTCGGGGCTTCTGTTGCTGAAAACGGGGTATAAAAAGCCCTCTGATGGAGCCTTGCTGATAATCAGCTCTGTGTTGATTTTCTTTGTTATTTCGTTGTTGAAGCTGTCAAAAACAAATCCGTCACTGCCTGTATTCACGGGGCAAATCGCCGTGAGAATGTAGCGATACAGTTCATCCTCGCCGTTGGAAAATTCGTCATTTTTGTCTTTGCGGCGGATAGTATATGTACAATATGCTGTGATTACGGCATAAGGTCCTTCGTGGGAGAAATTATTGGCGATATGGTTCATGAAATTCTCGCAGATAAGTTCGTCTTTAAGCTCTGAACGCAACAGACTGTAGAGAATTTCCTGAGGCTGTCCCTCCTCGTATGCTTCATTTGGGAACTGATACTCGCAGAAATTCTTTCCAACATTGGTATTGAGAACTTTTTTCAGCGTTTCGTCATAGACATCATGTTCCTCAACTGACATGGTAAGGCAGGAGAAAGTTTTCACAAAACGGACGTTTTTTTCAGCGTCCACAAAGCCTGTAAGCACTCTGTCCATTATGAAAAATCCGCTTTTATCGGAAAAATTCTTTTTTATCTCTGCTGTTTCCTTTTTGTTCATATGTATATCCTCCTGTAGAATTTATCTTTAGGGTTTTCCTTTATTCGTGCAGGATTTATTATATCATATTTCCGAAAATTTGTCCAGTCTTTTTATCGCGGTTGATTTTTAATCTACTTATATTGTAGAACATAATTATACGTTTGTCAATAGGTTTTTGGAAATTTGTATGATTGCACAAAATAACACTTGTATATTTATTCAATTTTACCAATACTTGTCTGCTGTACGATTCAGGCTCGCCGATTTTAACTACAAAATGGAACCCCAAATAATAAATTGCGGACGGTTAATATGTATCCGCTCCTGCACGAAACAACGTAATATAGCGGCTCATTCATCATCCTCATCTTTTACATATTCAAAAATATCCCCAGGCTGACAGTCAAATATGCGACATATATTATTCATCGTTTCAAACCGTATGCCTTTCATCTTTCCTGTTTTCAAATTAGATAGGTTTACATTGGTCATTTCAAGCTTTGCCGCCAACTCGTTTACCGACATTTTACGGTCAGCCATAAGTCGGTCAAGTCTTATGATTATTCCCATTAACTCCCTCCTTATGCTATGGTATCAAGTTCGTCCTGTATATCAATGACATGATAAAGATATTCTACAAAAATTTCTAACACCAGACCACAAAGAATAAGACCAACTGATAGGCCCTCCATAGAAATACTTTGTGTTTCGGTCAGAAATCTTGAAGATATTATGCCGACAGCTCCACCTGCCATACCTCCTATTACAAGAAACATACACGAAAGCTTGAATGTTCTGACAACTTTAGCATCAAAGAGTTTTTCGTTCTCACTAACATTGAAAAGCGCTTTTGCCATAACAAAAGAAGAAACGGCAGAGAATAAAAACTCAATTGCTGCGCTTAGATTTTTCGGTATTTCTGCTATTTCAAATTCGCCTCGCAAACTTGGCAAAATCATATCAGCAGCTGTCACAGCAGCAATAACTCCAAAAAAAATGGCAAGTATAAAAAATCTGCAAGCACCTTTTTGTGATAATGCTTGAATTTTTTCAATTTTTTTATTCATGATAAATTCCTCCAAAAATAATTTAAATTTGTGTTGATGAATTCATATCGGATTCACGGCTGTACACTCCGCAAACCCCATATGCTTTACCGGTATGACATTAGTATATCACATCTTTTAAAGTTTGTCAATAGATTTTTAAAGGAAAGCTTTAAAAATCTATAATTTCATTTTAAATCAATGTTTCTTTTGTAGGTGTGACCATTGGTTGCCTCAAAATATCGAAAATTCCGAAATTGCGGGCGGATAATATCCGCCCCTACAAATTGATTGTTTAATACCCATAAATTTAGCATTAAATAATTGTGCATTCCTACAAAATCGATTTCTATTGCAACAAATAGGCTCTGAAAATACACTATATTAATAGAGACGAATATAATACAGACTGCCAAAGCAACCCTGCATTACATCACCAAATTTTCACCAAACAAATCATAAAAAACTATAGACAAATAATATAAAATGTGTTATAATTAGACAAAAGGATTAAAATATACATTATCATTGAAATTATATCAACAAAAAATTAAAGGCGGTGTTTATTTATTATGAAAATGATGTTTATTGGTGCAACTCATGAAGTAACCGGCAGCTGCACCTACGTTGAAGCCTGCGGTAAAAAATTCCTTGTGGATTTCGGTATGCAGCAGGGCGAGGATATGTTCGAAAATGTGCAGATTCCTGTTGCTCCCGGAGATATTGATTTTGTGCTCCTTACTCATGCGCATATTGACCATTCGGGACTGCTCCCCCTCCTGTTTGCAGGCGGCTTCAAGGGCGAAATACACTCCACAACTGCTACGGCAAATCTTTGCAGCGTTATGCTCCGCGATTCCGCACATATTCAGGAATTTGAAGCTGAATGGCGCAGCCGTAAGGCTAAACGCCGCGGTGAACCTGACTATGAGCCACTCTACACTATGGATGATGCAATCGGCGCTATAAGCCTGTTTGTGCCTCGCCCATACGACGAAACAGTCGAAATCTGCGAGGGTATCTCCGTTTATTTCCGTGATGCCGGTCATCTTCTTGGCTCATCAAGTATTGTTGTAACTATGACGGAAAACGGCGAAACGCGCTCCGTTGTATTCTCTGGAGATATCGGCAACATTGACCAGCCACTGATAAGAGACCCTCAGTATATCGACAAAGCTGACTACGTTGTTATGGAATCTACCTACGGCGACCGCAAGCACAATCGCCCCACGGACTACGTAACGGCTCTTGCTGACGTATTACAGCGCACCTTTGACCGCGGAGGAAATGTGATTATCCCTTCCTTTGCTGTCGGCAGAACGCAGGAAATGCTCTATTTTATCCGTCAGATAAAGGACGAGGGACTTGTTAAAGGGCATGATGGATTCCCTGTATACGTGGATAGCCCTCTTGCTATTGAGGCTACAAATATATTTGTCAGCAACCGTGAAAGCTGCTATGATGAAGAAGCTTTAAGCTATATCCGTCAAGGCATCAATCCCCTTGTATTTGACGGTCTTATCCGTGCCGTTTCAAGCGATGAATCAAAGGCTATCAACTCCGATTCCAGACCAAAGGTTATTATCTCTGCCAGCGGTATGTGCGAGGCTGGTCGTATCAAGCACCACCTGAAACATAATCTCTGGGGCGCTCAGAATACAGTGCTTTTCGTTGGATATCAGTCAACTAATACTCTGGGAAGAAGTCTTGTTGAGGGCGCAAAGAACGTCAAGCTGTTCGGTGAGACAATTACTGTTTCCGCTGAGATTTTACAGCTACCCGGTGTAAGCGGTCACGCCGATGTTGACGGCCTTATGAACTGGGCAAAGGCTGTTTCGGGAGTTAAAAAGTACTTCATAAATCACGGCGACGCTCCCTCTGCTGATAGTCTTGCTCAGCGAATCCGCGAAGAACTTGGCGGCGATTCCTACGCTCCCTACAGCGGCGCGGAATTCGACCTTGTATCTGGCGAAATTACCGTTGATGCAAAGCCTGTGCCTATCGCAAAGAAAAAGACATCAGGCGGAAATATCAGCCCCACCTACAGCGACCTTGTATCTGCCGCAGACCGTCTCAGCCGCCTTATCAAGATTTCCAACGGCAGAGCAAATGCAGATATGCGTAAGCTTACTGAGGCTATCAATCGCCTTTGTGATGATTGGGAAATATAGCTTTTAGCAGAAAAATAAAAAAATCCCCGAAGATGATTTCGGGGATTTGAGAGTGTCGAAAAAGTTACAATAAGATATTTTTTTAAGGGACGCTCTCTCTTGCAGAGCGTCCCCTCTTTCCAAACAGCCCTGCGGACTGTTTGGAAATTCACCCCTTGCAGAGCGCTTAAACGCATCGCAGAGCTTTG
>CALGTV010000014.1 GCA_937902395.1 uncultured Ruminococcus sp. | reverse complement strand
ACGATGACATACGGCATTTATGCCATTAGATTTGTCTACTGTTGTTTCAGGGATTAGTATCAATATAAATAAGAAGTTTCTATAACAGATGTATGAAAGAAATAATGAATCAAGTGAATTTAATAAGCTTTGTATTTAATATATTTCCCAACGTCAAAAGTCGGCAAAGGGAGGGAAAAAGGGGAGAGGGAAAAGAGAGTGCAGAGAGGAAAACCGTAGGGGAAAAAGGGAGGGAAAAGCCGACTTTTGTACCAGTTTTGTTTTTCCCTTCCTTGTTCTCCGAAGGTTTTCCTCTTTGCTTTATGTGAACTTTACTATTGGATTTATTCAGGAGAAAAGGAGCATATCAAAAGAAATATGAGAATAATTTGAAAAAGTAAATTTTTTATTTTAGTACTTTCCCCTTGACAAGTACGTCAAAAAGTGGTATAGTTATTATACAGCGTACAATTGTACGTCTGTCACGGACGATTTTGAAAAGGTGATGAGCATGGAACAGATATCCCAGCTTATTGTTGTGGATGCACAGATACTTCCCGACGTTTTTACAAAGGTGCTTGAAGTAAAAAAGCTTATGGCAAGAAAGGACGAAAAAAGCTTCGCCTCAGCCTGTAAGAGAATAGGCATATCAAGAAGCGCTTATTATAAGTATAAGGACAGCGTATTTTCCTACGATGAGCTTTTTAACAGAAAAATAGTAAATCTTTATCTTCTGCTTAATGACGAACCGGGAGTGCTTTCAAGCGTGCTTATATTTTTGAACAGCATCAATGCCAACATTTTGACGGTAAATCAGAGTATTCCCGTTGACGGCGCTGCTGCTGTAAATATATCAATAAGGCTCACTTCGGAAATTCACGAGGAGCTCAAATCACTTAATTCAATCTCAGACCTTGAAGGCGTTCTTGAGGTAAAGGTCCTGTCAGCCGAATAAAACAGGCTTAATTCAATAAAAGGAGTTTTTTTATGTCAGTTAAAGTTGCGGTATTAGGTTACGGAGTTGTAGGCTCAGGTGTTGTAGAGCTTTTCTACAAGAATAAGAAAAGCATTGAGCAGCACGCAGGCTGTGAAATGGATATAAAGTATATTGTAGATATCCGTGATTTCTCCGATTCACCGTATAAAGATAAATTCACAAAGGATTTCAACGATATCCTCAACGACCCTGAAGTTACAATAGTAGCCGAGTGTATGGGCGGAGTTGAGCCGGCATTTTCTTTCTTGAAATCTGCACTTGAAAAGGGAAAAAGTGTTTGTACATCAAATAAGGAGCTTGTAGCGGCAAAGGGAGATATTCTTCTTGCAGCAGCAAAGGCAAATAACTGTAATTTCTTCTTTGAAGCAAGCGTAGGCGGAGCTATTCCGATTATCAGACCTCTCCACCGCTGTCTTGCTGCAAATGATATTTCAGCTGCCTGCGGTATTCTCAACGGAACAACAAACTTTATCCTCACAAAGATGTATGCAGACGGCATGACATTCGAGGATGCATTAAAGCTTGCACAGGAACTTGGATACGCAGAAAAAGACCCTACAGCTGACGTAGAGGGACATGATGCATGCCGCAAGATTTGTATTATATCTTCACTTGTATTCGGCAAGCACGTATATCCAGACAGCGTATACACAAAGGGTATTTCCGACGTAAAACTTTGCGATGTAGCCGCAGCAGATGTTCTGGGATACGCAGTAAAGCTTATCGCATCTGTAAAGCGTCTTGAAAACGGCAAGATTCTGCCTACAGTAATGCCTATGCTTGTACCTCACGAGAGCATTATGGCAGGCGTAAGCGACGTATTTAACGCAGTTATGGTATATGCTGACGGTATCGACAAGGCAATGTTCTACGGCAGAGGTGCAGGAAAGCTTCCCACAGCAAGCGCAGTTCTGGGCGATGTTATTGAAGCTGCAAAGCATAAGGTAACAGTATTCTCACAGACATGGGAAAGCAGTACAGATACAGAGTTTATTGCATCTGTTGATGATATGAAAGCAAAGTGGTATTTCAGCGTACCTGCTGATACAGCAGAGCTTCCCGAGGGAACATATACAGATTATGACAGATCATCATTTGTTACTGAAGAAGTTCTTACATTCAAGGAAGCAGAGGAAAAGGCAAAGGAAATGAACGCTATGGCGTGGATTCCTGTGCTTGATTAATAAAATTTGCGGCGGAGACTATCTCCGCCGTTTTTGCAAAAAAAGAACGGGAGTTACCCGTTCTGTGTAAATTGAAAGGAGATTTACGATGCCCGTATTAATTACATTAGCAGCATATGCCGTAATAAGTCTTATAGCATTTGTGCTGTATTTTGCCGACAAGAAAAAGGCGCAGAAGAATAAATGGCGAATTAAAGAAGCGACCCTTCTTGGCTTCGGATTTTTTGGCGGAGCTGTAGGCGCACTTCTTGCAATGAAGATATTCCGCCATAAGACAAAGCACTGGTATTTCTGGGCAGTCAACATAATCGGCTTGATATGGCAGATTGCCCTGACAGTATTTTTATTTATAAAGTTTTAAGTCCCGATTTTATACCCGACATTATAATATCCCTTGCCTTTATTGCGCCCTCTTTTGACATGGGCGGAGTATGGGGCAGGGGATATTCTATACCCAATTCCTCATATTTTTTCCGCGCCATATCATGATAAGGCAACACATCAAGAGCTTTAAGATTCGAAAGAGTTGCAAGGAATTCACCAAGTCTAAACAATTCCTGTTCATTATCAGTGAGATTCGGAACAACCACACGGCGAATCCATACAGGGATTTTCAAATCCCGTAAATGCTCCGCAAAGCGCAGGATATTTTCGTTTCCGATACTCGTCAGGGATTTATGATTTTCCGAATCCATATGCTTTATATCCAGCATAACAAGGTCGGTATATTTCAGAATTTCGTCTATTTTCTCAGTATTTTCGGGATTGAATACTGCTCCCGAGGTATCAAGACAGGTGTGGATATTTTCTTTTTTTGCATCGCGAAAAAGTTCAAGGAGAAAATCAGGCTGAGCGAGAGGCTCACCGCCTGTAGCAGTTATACCGCCCGATTTCAGAAATTCCCTACATTTGTCGTATTCAGCAAGAATATCTTTTACAGACACTTCATTGCCTTTTTTAAATTCCCACGTATCAGGGTTGTGGCAGTACTGACAGCGAATAGGGCAGCCCTGAAAGAACACAACGAATCTCACACCGGGACCGTCAACAGTGCCGAAGCTTTCAGTTGAGTGAATATAACCTGTCATTTTTTCATCTCCTGTGCATAGTTAAGGAGCGTATCACGTTCATTTGCCAGCATTTCGTCCATAACAGCGTCAAGGATATTATTAAGACAAATGCCGATTTCTTTTCCGCTAAAACCGAGGGAAATAAGGTCATTTCCGTTTATTGCAAGCTGTGAAATGCTCATACAGCTATCCTCAGCAACAAGACGGCGAGCGATATCAGCAAAGCGGTTGAATTCATCGTTTTCAGCGAGAACAAAGCTGTGTTTTGCGCTGTTATCAGCTTTTTTCGCCTCTATGAGCGTAAGAAATCCATCAATACCAATTTGATTTATAATGCGCTTTATCTGCTTTTCAGTTTGTATTTCATCGCTGTGACGGTAAATAATTTCGTGGACAGTGTCAATGGTTTTATTGTCAAATTTAAGTCTTTGCAGGATATTTTTTGCCATTTCCGCGCCGATTTGCGCATGACCTTTGAAATGACCGCGGCCATTTTCATCAAGTCTGAAAGCGGCAGGCTTTCCCACATCATGAAGAAGCATGGTAAGGCGGAGCAGATTTGTCATATCATTATTTCTCGGTACAGCATTAACAGCTCTTGCAGTATGTTCATATACATCATATTTGTGATATGGTGAGTGTTGGTCATGGTCAAAAGCAGGGATAAGTTCAGGGATAATCTGCCCGATGATATCGCGGTATTCCATAAGTACAGAAAGGGCATTTATACCGCTTAAAAGCTTAACAAGTTCAACAGAAATACGCTCGACAGAAATATTATCAAGGCGATTTTTCAGAGCATGAATGGCATTTGATGTATTTTCCTCTATGGTAAATCCAAGTACAGAGGAGAAGCGTACAGCGCGGAGAATCCGCAGAGCGTCCTCGGTAAAGCGTTCTTCTGGATTTCCAACACATCGGATAATTTTATTTTTAATATCATTTTCGCCGCCGAAATAATCGTATATATTACCGTTTAAATCCATAGCAATTGCATTGACAGTAAAATCACGGCGAGCCAAATCTTCACGGAGACTGTCGGTAAAAATGACATTGTCAGGGCGACGGGAATCGGTATATTCGCCGTCAATACGGAATGTGGTAATTTCGAAGGGCTCATTGTTGAGAAGAACAGTTACAGTTCCATGCTTTATACCTGTAGGAATAACTTTCTGTTGTGAAAAGACCTCAATTATCTGTTCAGGCAGAGCGTCGGTAGTTATGTCGTAATCGTGCATGGGGATACCCATAAGCATATCGCGCACACAGCCGCCTACGAAATAAGCCGAAAAACCAGCATTTTCAAGAGCCGACAGAATGAATCGGCAGTTGTTTTCAATTATCATATTAACTCCTTATAAGGTTATTATCTCTATTATACACCATTTTTCGCAGAATTGCAACTATTGATGAAAAATAGGGAATATTGACGAAAAACGGTTGACCGAATCGAGAATATATGATATAATATAGAAAATATTATTGCTCCACCAACTAATGTTTGAAAAATTAGCAGGTAGAGCAATTAGATATCGAGGTGATACCGATGAAAAGAACTGATTATATAGGCTGGGACGAGTATTTTATGGGAATTGCCATTTTCTCGGCTCAAAGAAGCAAGGATAACAATACACAAGTGGGAGCCTGCATAGTCAACGACGAAAAAAAGATTGTTGCAGTGGGATATAATGGTATGCCTACAGGCTGTAACGATGACGAAATGCCATGGGAGCGTGAGGGCGAAACATTACTTGATACAAAATATCCCTTTGTATGTCATGCGGAGCTGAACGCAATACTCAACAGGAATTCGGCAAATTTAAAGGGCTGTACGTTGTACGTAACACTATTTCCCTGCAATGAATGTGCAAAGGCAATAATACAGTCAGGGATAAAAAAAGTTGTGTACAAGAGCAATAAATATGCAGACAGTGAGAGCACAAAAGCGTCAGCATTTCTTTTAAGAAAATGCGGAGTAGAGTGCGAGGAATATATATCAAAAGCAAAGAAAATAACACTTGAATTATAAAAATGGGATTCTAAAGGGCGGTCAATGACCGCCCTTTTTATAGCTTTTAAATTATAAAAAATAATAATATATCACAAAAAATATAACAGTAAAATCTGTGAGTATTAAATAAAATATGATGTTGAAAATTATTGAAAAAGTAGAAAATAAAAATTATTTTTCAATAATCAACATTTTTCCGTTGGA
>CALGTV010000013.1 GCA_937902395.1 uncultured Ruminococcus sp. | reverse complement strand
TGCAGAGCGCTTGAACGCATCGCAGAGCTTTGCTCTGCATGGGACGCTGTCCCATCCCCTGCCAGAGACTCTGTCTCTGGACTCTGCCAAAGGGCAGTGCCCTTTGGAATCCCATTCAATAACTTTTAATTACTTACTCGTCAAGCTCAATCAGCTTTTCAAAGTTTTCGTCGATTTTCCCCTTTAATTCGTCTATTTCACGGCATTTTTCATTCATAAGCTCATAATCGGAATATACTTCCTCATGGGTGATTTCCTCGCTCAGAACGTCGATTTTAGCCTGAAATTCGTCGATTTCCTTTTCCAGACGGCGCATTTCATTTTTACGTGCGGCATCGGCGCTTCTCTGCTGTTTATTACGGTATGTCTTAGCCTGCTTCTCCTTTGCGGCTTCGGCGGCTTTTGCAAATTTTTCCGCATCTGCGGCGCGTTTTTCCTCTGCCTGCTCGGCACGTAAAACATCCAGATATTTCTCGAATCCGTAGTTGTGCTCGCGGTATGAACCGTCAGTCAGTTCAATAAGCCTGTCAGCGATTTTGCTGAGAAGATAGCGGTCATGAGATACAAATATAATAGTTCCTGTGTACTCCTCCAGAGCCGTTTCTATAGCCTCTTTAGAGCTTAAATCAAGGTGGTTTGTAGGCTCGTCAAGGATAAGCACATTGCCGTGCTCCTGCATCATAATGGCAAAACAAAGCTTTGCACGCTCGCCGCCGCTGATTACTCCCGTTTCCTTGAAAACATTTTCGCCAACAAAGCGAACCTGCGCTAAAAGATTGCGGACTTCCAAATCAGAAAGTGAGGGATATCGGCTGTGGAGCTCCTCCATAACCGTAAGTTCGCGGTTCAGATTGGTGCTTTCCTGCTCAAAGTAGGATATCTTGATATTTGTATTCCAGCGGACTGTTCCTTCGTGGGGATGAAGTCCCTGTATAATTTTCAGCAAAGTTGATTTTCCTATGCCGTTATCGCCGATAATACCGATTTTTTCACCTCTACGAACATCAAAACTTATGCTGTCAACGAGAGTTTTGCGGTTTGCACCCTCTCCCACTGAGATATCAGTATTCTTCACTTTCAGCACGTCAAGAGGCGGCTCAACGGCATATGTAAACTTGATTTTAGCGTGCTTTTCCTCGTGGAAAGGCTTCTCGATACGCTCAATTTTTTCAAGCTGTTTTCTGCGGCTCTGCGCCATTTTCGTTGTAGAGGCGCGGACGAGATTTCTCGCCACATAGTCCTCCATTTTTGCAATCTGCTTCTGCTGCTGTTCGTACTCTTTTTCGCGGCGGGCGGTGTTTTCCTCGCGCTGACGGACAAATGCGGAATAATTGCCCTTGTAGCGTGTGAGGATTCCTCTTTCAATTTCGCAAACGGAGGTACACAGTCTGTCCAGAAAATATCTGTCGTGGCTGACGATGAGAACAGCTCCGCGGTAATTGCGGAGATAATCTTCAAGCCACATAATCGTTTTGAAGTCGAGGTGGTTCGTCGGCTCATCGAGAATAAGCAGATTCGGCTCTTCAAGGAGCAGTTTTGCAATACAAAGACGGGTTTTCTCGCCGCCGCTGAATCCCGATACGGCGCGTTTCAGCTGTTCACCTGAAAATCCCATACCGTTGAGGACGGTGCGGATTTTAACATCAGTATTATAACCGTCGTTAGCTTCAATCCACGAGGAAAGCTGCTGATATTCGTCGGCGGAGGAGTTATCCCCCAGCTCGATTTCAAGCTCAATGTCGCGGAGGCGTTCAATTGCCTTATGTATTGGCTCAAAGACCTTGTTCATTTCCTCCATAACGGTACTTTCGGAATCCAGACCGCCCATTTGCTCCAGATAGCCTACTGTCGTTTTTGCGGCAAATGAGATAATACCGTCTTTTTCGCTGAAACGGTCAGGCTCTACTGAACCTGTCAGGATTTTCAGCAAGGTGGACTTGCCGCAGCCATTGTTGCCCACAAGTCCGATTTTGTCATTTTCGTCAACGGTCAGGGATACGTTTGTTAGCACCTGTTTTCCGTTATAAAATTTATTTATATTATTAAGGCTGACAAGCATAATATCTTCCTTTACACATTAATACTATTATGATACCATATTTTTATTTTCCTGTCAACTGCATGGAAAAGCCTTTGGCTTATAATATGCAACCCCTTTAATAGTTCGTAAATTATTGAAAAATGAAAAACTCCCCGAATTAACGGAGAGCTTTTTCAAAAAAGGGTATTATGAAAATGGGTTGGAATTTTTACTTTTCAGGGAGAGTTTCAAGAAGCCCTGCATCATATCTCTTTATTGCAATTGCATCAGCTGATGTGATACCATCGCCGTTGCCTGAAACATCACCATTCTTTGCTCCCTGTTCAGATAAACCGTATTTATCATAGTTGCCTATACTTTGGAGAATTGCTGTAGCATCCGCGATTGTTACCTTGCCGTCGCAGTTTGCGTCGCCTGCAAGATAATTATCGGGAGTTTCAACAGGGGTTGTTGTAGTTGCGGGAGGTGCTGTTGTTACTGTAGTTGTTGCGGTTGTTGTTACTATTGTGGTAGTAGTTGTTACAACAGGCGCATCCTCCTTAACCATTACAGCATAATTCATTACATTATAGGAAGTTGTATTCGTTCCAAGTGAAACAATTTCTCCAGCCTTAACTGATTTTTCGTAGATATCGAAAATTACATCATTGCTGCTTGCCGCCTGCTCCGATGTCTTTGCCCAGCCATTGAGCCACTCGGGAATTGCTCCCATAGATTCCTCAACTCGTGTATCAAGAAGTACATATGCCTTGATATCCTTAGCGGCTGTGAATTCAGCAAGTTCATTTTCGCTGTTCTTGGAATCGCAGGCTGTCTGTATCATCTCTGCCCCTGTAAGTGAAGCAGGAAGCTGTGTATAAGTGAAATCTCTGTCACCGTAGATAAGCGAGCCTACTGCTGCGTTTCCTGTAATTTTCCAATCGGCATTATTATCCATGTCCTTGACTGCAAGGTCTTTGATAAGCGTGCCGTCGATTGTATCATATTTTATTTCCAGAATCCACTTCTGGTCGTCACTGTCGTTACATTCCCATTCAATGACGTTTGCACCTGCTTCTGTTGATGCGGCATTTACGCCGATACCACTTCCGTCATTCGTAACCTTTGTACAGATAGCATAAGTACCGTCGCCGTTATCAACAAGCTTGAAAAGCTGTGCGTCACTGTTAGTATTATCCCAGATTCCGATATTTGTACCGTTTTCGGTTTTACCATAGTCTACATCAAGTAAAAACGTCTTTCCGTCGCCTAATTCGGAATAGATGTAATAATAACCGCTTGCAGCTGATTCTGCAAATGTCCACACAGTTGCTCCTGTAGTGCCCTGCTGAACGTTTGCTCCGTTTTCAGCCTTAGAATCTGCTACTTCAAGATATAAACCACTCTTTTTATTCTTTATTCTGTAGCTGTTACCTGTGTTGATTACAGCTCCTGTTTTTGAGGGATTTGCCACTGCTCCGTCAGTATTTACCGAATCAGTAGGTCTTGCGGGCAGATCATAGCCTGTGCCGAGGAAAAAGCTTGTGTGCGGTGGCTGATTATATGCGGTATTCTGTGATGATACCTGCATACGATACTGAGCATCGTGCATGAGGGTTGTTATACGATAGTCAGTAGTATTCGGAGTACAGAAAATTCTTACTGATTTATTATCAGAAGCTCTTACTATAAGCTCTTCGCGCCAGTCACCGAAGATATCAGCTGTAAGGCAGGGATTTCCCTTTGTAGAGTTGTTTGTAAGGAATCCTGTTGTGGTAAGAAGAGTGCTAATCTTACCGTCTTTATTCATCTTAGTAATTGTTGCCGGCTTTGCGTCACCACCGTCAAGGATTTCTCTTTCAAGGTCGCCGTCCCAGTGAATAAAGAAGTTCATAGCAGGGCGGCTGCATGAGAGAGTATCGCCCTTTACGTTCTTTACTTCATTGCCATTGCCCCACATTTCTGCACCTGCATTGCCAGTCCAGATATTATCCGCACCGCATCTTCCTGTATCCTTTGTGCCGTCGTTGTGGAAGATAATCTTGCCTGTTTTAGCGTCTATATAGGATACGCCCCAGCCCGATTTCTTCTCCTCGTGGCATACCCAGAGTTCAAGTCCGTTGTGTGTGGGGTCAAGGTCTGCAAGGTGCATAGCATCACCGTGTCCTAAATCGGTATTCCATAAAACCTTGCCGTTGTCATCAATACAGGTTGCACCTGTGATGATTTCCTGCTTTCCGTCGCCGTCAACGTCCGCAGGCATACTATTGTGGTTTCCGTCACCGTAGCCTACAGCAGACGAACTGTTGCCTGTATCAAACGCCCATTTCTTTACAAGCTTTTTATTCTCCACGCCGTAGCAGGTGGCTGTCATTCGTGTATAATATCCGCGTCCTGTGATAACGCAGGGGTGAACACCGTCAACATACGCAACGGAGCCCCAGAATCTGTCTACACGGTTTCCGTACTTATCTCCCCAGCTGCTGACTGTTCCTCTTGCAGGTTCATAGTCAACAGTATCGAGAGCCGCGCCTGTAGCGCCGTCAAAGAGTGTGTAATACTCAGGACCGTCGAGAACATATCCGTCGGAATTGCGGTAATTCTTGGAGCCGTCGCCTATTACTTTTCCTGTACCGTCTTTTGTTCCGTCGGCTGTTTTACAGGTCATTTCTGCCTTGCCGTCAAGGTCGAAGTCGGCTACGTAGAACTGTGTATAATGGGCACCTGCACGAATATTGACGCCTAAATCAATTCTCCATACCATTGTGCCGTCCAGTCTTACGCAGTCGATGAATACATTTCCTGTATTTCCGCCCTTTGAGTTATCCTGAGAGTTGCTTGGATCCCACTTTACGAAAAGCTCATACTGACCGTCGCCGTCGATATCGCCTACCGACATATCATTAGGGCTGTATGTACAACCCGAACCTGTTGGCGGTGTCATGGGAATGTCAAAATATGTATTGCCTGATATTAAACGGCAATTTTCTGAGCTTACAAGAGCACCGCTTGATGAGAGGGTATCAACACGATACTTTGAAGAAGCACTTCCCTGAGCATCCAGATAGCAGGTCGCCTTTCCTGCTTCACTTGTGTAGATAAGCGTATTGTCACGATAGAGTTTATATACTGCGTTATCGTCATCATTTGCCAGATAACGCCAGCTTACCAGCATTCCCTTTCCTGTGTTTACTGCTGTTATACCCCTGTCGAGATATTCAAGCATTACATTGGATGCGGCATTTGCCTCAAGGGTGAAATCAGCTGCAGGTACAACAACTGAGGAGGCTGCTGTAACTGATAAAGCTGCTGCTGTTGAGACTATACGTTTGAATTTGTTCTTCATATCATATTCCTCCGTTCAATGTTAAGGAATTTCCTTAAGAAAAAACATAAAGCCTGATGAATTCCTGCACTGTGGAATAATTATTCCGATTATCCGACATTTACGACTTTTCTGTAACATTGCCTCTCGTGACATTCACTCCTGACAATATTCATTATACATAATCGTCGGCTGAAATACAATCAATTATAATATCTAAATAAAGAGATTTTTTTATTTTTTATACCAGATATGCATTTTTGTCTTGCATTTCACTGTTTAATATGATATAATAATACATAACGCAAGAAATCAAACTTCTCCTTAATATTAGTATAGCATAGAAAATGTTAATTTTTCAATGACATTTTGTGTCTTTTTACTAACATTTTGAATCAAAGGCGGTGAACTATGAAAAAACGTCTCCTTATCGGAGTTATTATTACGGAATGCCCAATTACCTTTCAAGCTGAAATTTTAAAGGGTATTATATCTCAGGCTTACAAAACAAACTGCGATACAGCTATTTTCGCTCCCCTGCACAACTTTTTCCAGCAGTCTCCACACAAAGACACTTCTGAGGAAATCTTCAAGCTTATCCTTTCCGATCGCTTTGACGGCTTCCTCTATCATCGCAATACTTTTTATAACGATAATATAAAAAATACACTGGATAATCTTCTTATCCGTTCAGGTAAGCCTGTTATGCTCCTTGACAGCGAAGAACACAAAATGTTCGAATCTACTGCAATCGACGATTGTACAGCATTTGAACAGATTACTGACCACCTCATTGATGTACATAAGCTGAAAAAAATCTACTGTCTTACAGGTCCGAGAAAGATTTTCGTATCTGAGGAACGTCTTAGAGGATTTAAAAACTCCATGAAAAACCATGGTCTGAACTGTGACAAAAATTGCTGTTTCTACGGCGATTTCTGGAAAGCCGCTGCTGAGGAACTCGCTGCAAAAATAATCAAGGGTGAGATTGAACGCCCTGAGGCTGTTGTGTGCGGAAATGATGTCTCAGCCATAACTCTGACTGAAATGCTGATAAAAGGCGGTATAAGAGTTCCCGAAGATATCGCTGTTACAGGCTATGACGCTTCCGACGAGGGAAAGAGAAATATCCCACAGATTTCAAGCTATCGCAGACCAAACTTTCAGCTTGGTGCTGAGGCTTTCCGCCGTATCTACCGCATGATAACGGGCAGAATCTGTCACAAAGTACGCGACAAAAGCGGAAATTTTCTCCCCTCTCAAAGCTGCGGATGCTGTATCCCTCCACATAAGCCTGACACAAGAACCCAGCGTATGCTTCGTGCCTATGAGGACGATATTCTCCACAGGGATATGCTTTTTGATATTACAAATACTTCAAACCCTGAGGAATTTGCAAATCGACTTGACAATTACACATACTACATATACAAAATGAAACGGCTGAGGATTTGCCTTACACAAAAATATACTCAATGTCACAGCGGAAATATCAGTGACAGGCTGACTTTTGACGTTGGAGACAAAATGAAAACTATCCTTGCCAAAAATGAGGTTCACCGCAATTATTCAGAAATGGAATATTTTTGCTCTGCCGATATCCTGCCTGCATACAGCGAGGAAAGAAATTATCCCGTTGCCTACTACATAACTCCCTTGAACTTCAACGGAAATTTCTTTGGATATTCCGCTGTTTCTTTCGGAAAAAATCCCATGACATTCAGTGAGCTGTATATACATTGGATTAACTATATTAACGTTGCCCTTGAACAAGTGCGTATAAAATCAATTCTTGACCATACCGCCGAAAAGGCTGAATATGCCCTTCTCTACGACAAAGCTACAGGTCTTTTCAATAGGGCAGGAGTGAAAAAGGTATTTTCAGAACGTCTGGAGGATATGAAAAAAATCGGCTCAAAAGCCGACTTTATCCGTATTCAGCTTTCGGGACTTAACGACTCCTTATATCAAGGAGACGATGATAAATGCGGAAAAATAACTGCCGCCTTTGCAAAACTTATTGGCAGCTGCATCAAATCAGATGAAATCTATGGTCTATGGTCGGTATACTCATTTGCTATTATTACTCCCTACGCCGACAGATGCGAAGAAATATTCTCTGAACTTTCGGAAAAGGTTCATAATTCTCGTTTTTCAGATGATGAAAACTGCAATATCAATTTTTCTATTGGCGTTGATACTCAGCCTCTAAATTCGGGAGTATCACCCGGAACAAGTCTCCACAAAGCTACTCTAAACCGTGTTTTCAGCTATATCGTATCGGAACCAGCTGAGAACCCTCAGTATGAAAAACTCTGTCAGCTTAGAGGCAGGATTATGAAAAATCCCGAATTGCCGTGGAATGTGAATGAAATTGCCGCGGAGCTTTATCTCAGCAAAAGCTATCTGCAAAAGATGTATAAACAGTATTTCGGAAAAAGCATTATTGTGGATATGATTGATTTCCGTCTTACCAGAGCAAAGGAGCTTCTGACAACTTCGGATATGACGGTTACGGATATTTCAAAAGAATGCGGGTATTCCTCATACAATTACTTTGTACGGCAGTTCAAAGCCACTGAGGGCGTTTCACCAAGCGAATACAGAGAATACAAGGAGAAATAACAATGAGTAAAAAGAAAATCGCAGCAATAGTAATGTCAATAATTTTTATCATCAGCGGAATTATTCCACTTACTATTGGTATCATCAGAAAAAACAACAGCCATACGGAAAATCTGCCTGTACTTGACCAGTTCAATATCTCTGAGGAGGATGTCGGAAAAGAATTCAGGGGTACTTTAGCAGCAATGCCATTTCTCACAGAACAAACAGACAAAGGCTCATTGTATCTTATGTGTTATGAATTAGACGAAAACGACGAAAACAGCGAATTTATATTTTTGGGCTTTGATGTGCCTGATTCCTCTGAATTAGCTTTCAATACTGCTTTAAACAAAGATGTTTTTGACGATTCGGACTTCTACGGAACTCTGCTGAAATGTGATGCTGAAATGACCGAAAAATTCAATAAGACTATAGCGGATTACTTTCATAATGAAGTTGCTCCCATATATGAAAAACTTGAAATGAACATATCCGAAGAACAGCTGAATGAAGAAATAAAGACAAGTCAGAATGCGATCTCCCCTTATTACATAAAAGTGGGCGATATACGAAACGAAAAACTACTTATAACTATCGGAAGTGCACTTTTAGCGATAGGATTATTCACGCTGCTTACGGCTCTTTTCAGAAAAAAATTCCTGATTGCTTTTTTTGCAGCTATTCTCCTTGGAATTATTATTCTCTTAATATCTATAAGCGGAAAATTAATGACCATTTTCTCAACTGCAAAGATTGACGACGGTTTGTATAAGATGACCTGCAAATATGACTGTAAAATTGACGAACTTATTGACGCAGATATTGATACCATTGAAGATTATATAAATTGGATTATTAAGGAAGTAGCTTACGGTCTGCCCATTGAAGTTGACCCTGATAATTTTGGCTGTTCGGCATTTACTGCGGCATCTCCAGACGGACAGCGCCTTTTCGGACGTAATTACGACTACCTTGACACTGACACTCTCGTTGTGTATAGCGAACCCAAAGACGGTTACGCTTCTTATGGTGTGGCTGACCTTGCTTTCTTCGATATTAACACAGAGGGCGGCATGGACATAGATTCACCAACAGCAAAGCTGTTTTCGCTTGCTGCTCCTTACGCCTGCGTGGACGGAATAAATGAAAAGGGTGTGGGAATAGGCATTTTACAGCTCAGTACTCCCGAAATTCATCAGGATAACGGCAAAAGGGACTTCATGCCCATTATGGCTATAAGAGTTATTCTTGACACCTGTGCATCTGTTGATGAAGCGATAGAATACCTTGAATCATACGATTATCACTCATTTTTAGGTGATTCTTTCCACTTGTATATCACCGATAAAACAGGACGTTCAGTTGTTGTGGAATGGGACGATGATGAAATGTTTATAGTCGAGGATACAGGCTGTACAAATGATGTGCTTTGCGAGGAGAATGAGTATTACGAATCCGACTGGGAATGCTGGCGTTACGATACTATCAAGGAACGTCTTGCTGATAAGGAAAATATCCTCACCGCAGATGAAGCAATGCAGCTTACTGATGATATACATCAGAAAAATACAGAATGGTCTTGTGTTTACAACCTTGACGATTTTACATTTGATATATGCCTTGACGGTAAATACGATAAAAAATACACATTTACAAAAGAAGATTTTGAATAATGCAAAAGGACGTTCTTTCACGGAACGTCCTTTTTTAGTATAAATATTTTTCCGCTGTATGCCTGCATATCCGCCACAAGCTCCCCAGCTGATACTTTAAATCTGCTTTCGCCCTCCGGAGTATCTCCACCAAAATCCTGCCAATCAGAATCAATAAGCAGTTCCGCTTTTGAATATTCCCCGATTGATACAGAATAATCGGTAATTTCCCAATCAGAAAAATTGAAAACTGCAAGTAAATCACAATCAATACCCTTGCGGATAAAGGAGTATATGCAATCTTCTGTGGAATCACGATCAGCCCACTGGAAATTATCTCGTTCAAAATCCCTGTAAAGCGCGTTAAATTGCTGATAAATGCAATTTATTGCTTTGATGAATTGGTTGAAACTGTCGTGTTCGTATTGTTCCAGCAAATCCCAGTCTTGCTGACGTTTTTCGTCCCATTCCCGAAGCTGACCAATTTCATTGCCCATAAAATTCAGCTTTTTTCCCGGATGTGCTATCATATACAGATACAGTGCCCTTGCCTGCTGAAACTTTTCCTCATATCCGCCGTTCATCTTCTGAACTATAGCTGCCTTGCCATGTACGACTTCATCATGAGAAAATGGCAGTATATATCGCTCATTTTTGAAATAATCCATGGAAAAAGTAAGCTTGTGATAATCTTTTGCGCGATACATGGGGGATGTCTGAAAATATTCCAAAGTGTCGTGCATCCAGCCCATATCCCACTTGTAATCAAAACCTAAACCGCCGTTTTCAGTGGATTCCGTAACTTTCGGATATGCTGTGGAATCCTCCGCCGCAATTATGACTGTGGGATGTCTTTTCTTCAATCCAATGTTCATATTACGCAGAAATTCAAGAGCACGAGAATTTATTCCACGTTTTTCGTCCCCTTGCCAGTATATAAGATTACGTACAGCATCAACGCGGATTCCGTCAAAATGATACACATCAAGCCAGTAATTTGCCGCAGACTGTAAAAATGAACTAACCTCACCTTTCGCATGATTGAAGTTGCAGCTGCCCCATTCATTATATCCTATGTCATCAGAGGAATATTCAAACAGCGGTGTTCCGTCATATTTTGCAAGAGCATAATCGTTTACAGCAAAATGAACAGGTACAAAGTCGATTATTACTCCTATGCCATTCCTGTGGCATTTATCCACAAGCTCCATAAGCTGAACAGCGGTTCCGTAACGAGAAGTAGGGGCGAAAAATCCTGTTATCTGATATCCCCATGATTCATCGCAGGGGTGCTCGCTGAGAGGCATGATTTCAATATAATTATAACCGTTTTCTTTAACGTGGGATATAAGATTATCGGCGATTTCAGCGTAATTGTACCACTCACAGTTGCTATTTTCGGGCTTTTTCCATGAGCCAAGGTGAATTTCATATATATTCAGCGGCTTATCATGGCAATCTGTACGTTTTTCAAGCCATTCGCTGTCGCTGAAATTATATTCCATATTGCGAATAACGGAACAAGTGTCGGGGCGAAGCTCACAGCCGAAGCCGCAAGGGTCGCAATGATCAATATATTTGCCGTTCTTGCCGTAAATGCGAAACTTGTATCGCATTTCCGACTTTGCCTCAGAGACAAAAATTTCGTAAAATCTGCCGTCGTTCACAGGATTCATAGGGATTTCCTGCCAATCTGAAAAATCTCCCACAAGAGAAACTTTTAAAGCATTCGGCGCATAAGTTCTGAAAATTGTACCCTCTGCGGTACTATGAGCACCCAGATATTCATATATATCAAAGGAATTTCCGTTATAGAAATCACAAACATTCACAAAAATCATCTCCATTTTCACACAATATACAACATTATACACATAATTATATCATACATAAATACAATTGTCAATGAAAAATTCGCAATCTCAGTTCGTTTGTTAGTTAAATATTTAGGGAAATTTACGTATTTTTTAATAAAAAACTATCAAAATATAATAAAAAACTATTGACTTTTGACTAATAATATACTATAATAATTATAAGGTATTAAGTACAACTTCAAACGCACTGATTCTATTATTCAATATATAGAATTTGCCAGTAAAGAAAACAAAAAATATTCTAATGAGGTGAAAAACATGGATCTGAGAATTACGAAAACACGAGCAGCCGTAAAAAAAGCATTTCTCGAAATAAGAGAACAAAAACCACTTGAAAAAATTACTATCAAGGAGCTTTCTACTGCGGCAAACATCAACAAAGCCACATTCTATCTTCACTATCGCGATATTTACGACCTTTCTGAAAAGCTGGAACGTGAATTAATCTGTGAATGCCTGAAAAGCGTACCGAATACCTATGATATTTTTGAAAATGTCAGCGAATTTGTACGTATGCTCAGCAACTCTATTATCGATAATGAAGAAATGATAAAAACACTCTTTGAAGGCACACGAAGCAATAGCTTTGCTGAAATTTTTATCGACGAATTATATAAGATAATTGCTGAAAATTTCCCTGAATATGAGCCTACTATTGAGGACAGAATGAAAATGACTTTCCTTGTTGAAGGTTCGTATCACACATATTTTAAATATTCCGAGCAGGGAATCGACAAGGTGCTTGAGCTTCTTGAAGACCTCTCCTCAGGAACAATTGTTGCTATAAGAAAAAAATAACTAAAACCTCCCTAATTGAATTAAACGCAGTCTTTTCAGACTGCGTTTAATTTTTTATATTATACCAATCCCTGAAACAACAGTAGACAAATCTAATGGCATAAATGGTGTATGTCATCGTTGTCTACTAATATTTTAGGGATTGGTATTAGAAATTTCTAAAAATAGTTTTATTGCCACAAGTATTTTTGAATCAGCTATAATTCTGCGCTATTCGATAATCAACCGATTCTGTGAATGGGTCATATATTATATCTTCATTTTCGCTATCTGCTATAAGATAAGAATTTTTATAAAATAATGGTATGAATCTGTAGCTCTGTATTATATACTGCTCAGCTTCGGAGTATTTTTCCACAAGTCCGTCTGCTGTTTCACAGCTTATAATTGCTTCTGTCAGACTTCCTTCAGACAGATATCCCTTGCAGACAATACTGTTTTCAAACTCACGTATAACAGAACTTCCAGCCGCAATTTTACCTTTAAGCGCATACAATGCTATAGTATAATCCCCATTTTCAATACGGCTGTTGAATTCCTCAGCTGATACATCCTCAATCCCCACATGAAATCCAAAAATTTCCTGCCATTTCTGTGTTACTATATGAAGATATGAGGAATCTACCGTTTCCGCATTCACAAGTATTTTCATTTCGCCAAGAGAGGCAAAATTTTTGTCGCTTTTTGCTGTCTCATAGCTTTCAACTGCCAACTCTGCATCATAAGTGCAGAACAGCTTGTCTGAAACAAGGTCGCGATAGCTCCTGCCGTGCACCATAACAGCAGGAGGTATTATACCGCTTGCCGCTAATAAATCATCATCAATTTTTTCACTCAGTGTATCACGGTCTATAGACAGCGCAAAGGCTTTTCTCAGGTTGAAATCAGAAAAATACTCATTTTCAGGGTTGAATATAATTCCCAGTGTTGTTGCAGGAATCCCTTGTACAAGATATTTTCCTGTATTATACGGACTGCTGTTCAGTGTTGTAAAGCACTCAACATCACCCTCTTTGAAAACCTGACGTATGGCTTCTTCATCATTTTCAATTGTAAAGCTGAGGAATGAGGGCATAATATCATATGTCTCGCTCCAATTGGCGTCATTTCGCTTCATATACAGAATATTATTGCTTCCATAGGGATCGTAGAACCACTGACGCACAAAAAATGCTCCGTTTGACATAACAGAACGGTCGTCAAGTCCGTATCGTCCCTTTGTTGAATTGAAAAACTCCTCGTTGCATGGGTATGCCGCTGCTGTTGCCATTATACGCAAAAACTCTGCATTTGGAGCATTGAGTACAATTTTCAGTGTTTTTTCGTCCTCTGCATGTATCTCCGCATAATCGGTAGATTCAATTCCATTCATTACCTCGTATGCTCCAACTATGCAGGAAAAATCCTCACGATAAGGGGATTTCATTCGCGGGTCAAGAACACGTTTCAGCGCAAATGCATAATCATATGCAGTTACGGGGAAATATTCGTCCTCGGTTATAACGTCGTCATCGTTTACATCAAAAAACCAGAAATTATCATCTCTGAGTGTAAATGTATAAACCATGCCGTTTGAGGAAACTTTATATTTTTCCGCGTTGCAGCAGACTACATTTCCCGATTCGTCCACGCGCATAAGACCGCTGTAAAGATTCTTTATAACAGTATTTGATGCGGAATCATATGCAAACTGAGGGTCAAGACTCTGGGGATTTCCGCAGAGTGCAACATCGAACATATGCCCTGAGCCGTCCTCTTTATCATTGTTGCCGCAGGATGAAAACACTGCGGCACACATAACAAGACTTAAAATAAATGCTGTTTTTTTCACTTTTGTCTCCGTTTATCAGCTTATTGTTACAGTTACAATGAATCCGCCTGCATTACAGCCTGAGATTGTATACGGCTTGTCATCAGGAACAGGAACATCGGTATTTCCGCTTTCTTCCGCAGGAACATAGTACACATTATAAGTATTGCCGCCTGCTGTTATTTCAAGTGGATTATCGTTAGTATGTCTCTTTACTTCCTCAATATACTCCTCAAGACAAAGCTGATTAAAGTTAATATATGAAGCGTGAGGTATTCCTACATAGCGGTATGTATAGCATCTTGGGTTTTCGCCGGTTTTCTCCTTTTTGCCCTCGGGATATCTTAAAATAAATCCGTAGCTGCCTGCATTCTGGTTAAACCATTCGTCAGCAGTAAAGTAAGCATATCCCGAACTGCTCGTGCTGTCCATAAGGAACATATCAAAAGTTCTTCCTGTGTGATAGTCAACATGTCCTGCTTCAAAGGTTTTGGACTTTCCGGTGCTATGGCGGACTACCTGCTCATCGTATGTTCTGAAGCCGTCCTGAACGAATATATCTGTATCATCTGTATTCTTTGAAACGGCATAAGCCTCCATAAGTGCATTAAGCTGAATTACAACTTCCTTGTCAAGCTTTGTAACATAGTCGCCTGCATCATAGAAGTCATTTTTATTTTCTATAATTGTGATAGGCTCGATATCGCCCTCTGGGAATGTGTACTCGTAATCAGCGTTTACAAGTATGAGGTCTCCCTTGTGAACGTCATCGGACGCAACGGAAACTGTTGAGCCTGCAGCAGTTGTTGCAGTTTCTGTTGTTTTTTCGGAATTCTGCGGATTTGCTTCTGTTTCTGCAGCCTCAGTAGTTGTTTGTGTATTTTTTGCAGCAGTTGTGATATTTTTTGAAAGCTCCGGAACAGAACCTATATTTTTCTTGCCCCTTATACCGTTTACACATGATGAGATGAGTACTGCAATTGTGATAATAACAAGTGCAAGCACAACAATTCTGTCATATCTTACACGATATTTTTTTTGTCCACGTCTGTTATCTCCTCTTGACATAAATTTTCTCCTTGTCTTTTGTCTTTGTTTTTATTTCTCCTGCGGTTATTTTACCGCTTTTTAATTATATCACAATTATTACCATATGTAAAGGGATTTTTAAAATTTCACAAAAGAATCAATAAGGGCGCTGTAAGAAACTCGGTATAATAGAAATAGCCACACAGGAGAACAACATAGAATCGTTGTTTCTGTGCGGCTATTTTTGAAAGATATTTTGTTTTGGGGAGTTTTTTTATACTAATCCCTAAAATGTTAGTAGACAAAGATGATGAGCAGAAATGATGTATGTCAAGGCGGACGACGAAAGCATACTGTCGTATGGTGAGGAAGTCCAACGATGACATACGGCATTTATGCCATTAGATTTGCCTACTGTTGTTTCAGGGATTGGTATTAGTTATTATATACAAATACTTTGTGGTTTTATTGTGCATTCCTACAAACTTAATTTTTGATGAAACAAATTGCATCTTAAATGCCACTATATTAATGGACGGCAAAAAAATGTCAAAGGCTTCTCGTTGTTGAAAATGCACGAATTTAGCATATGCTAACAGGTTATTCCTACAAAAATGAAAAATTTTTCGTCTTTTTCCCCCTTTAAATACACTGTAATATAGAACGTTTAAGAAACGTTGCAAATTACTTCCGAAAAGGAGGAAATCACATGAAAAAATCAATATCATTTTTAACTGCCTTTATTGCCCTGTGTTCTGCGGTATCATGCAGTTCGGACGGCAAAAAAGAACCCTCACCGCCCATGAATGAAGCCGTATACAACGAGGAGGGAAAGCCTGTTATAACAGTAGGAACTTTCGGATATTCCGAACCTCTTTTCAACGACCACCTCAACAAACCGCAAGATATGGAAATCAAAGTGGTGAATTATGCCGCAGGAATTGAAGCCGATTATTCCACAAAAGAATCGCAAAATGCATATTATGCCGCAATCAATAATCAGCTTAACACTGCGCTTATTTCTGGAGAAGCCCCCGATATTATCTGTACAAACGTGGCTGATATGCAGAATCTCGGCAATAAAGGTGTACTTACCGACCTTTATCCTCTTATGGATAAGAACGACGAACTAAAACGAGAGGATTTTCTCCCATGCGTTTTAGAGGGACTTGAAATTGAGGGAAAATTACCTGCCATTATGGAAAGCTACTACATATACACCGCTATAGCGAAAACGAAATTTATCCCAAAAGAGTACGAAAACTGGACATCAGATGAAGCTATAAGCTTTTATGAAAAATACAAGGGACAAATGGATTTCTATGAGCGCACATCAGAAACCGACCTTGCGGATTATATGCTGAAAGTTATGGGATTAGGCTCTGTTGACAAGAGAAATAGCACCTGTGATTTCAACGAAACATTCAGCAATACACTGCAATTTTGCATTGATAATCCCGTTGATGTTATACCTCCCCCAGATTTTGAACATATGAATGACACTGCTATAAACGACTATCACAACGACCAGCAGACAAGGGGACTTAATGACACACAGCTTGTATTCCCCCTGAGCATAAACGGCTTTGATTCAGCGCTTGGACAGCATACATATGGCTTTTTCAACAAAGAGGATATAACCTTTGTGGGATATCCCTCTGAAAATGGTGTGGGTGCTTATGTACAGTCAGCAAATCCCCTTTATGCCATAACTGAACACAGCAGTAATAAAGATGCCGCATGGAAGCTTTTATCCGCAATAATCAAGCACCAGAAAAAGCTTGAAACATATATGAGCGACGGCACTCGCGGCGTGCCTGTTTTGTGGGAGCAGTTACAGCGTGACTATGACCGTTCCGATGATTACAATAACTCCATAAATAATGGTTTTATGTGGAACTGGAACAACTATGGAGAGGAAGAATTTATCACTCAGGAATACAAGGATATGCTTTATGATTATATTCTAAGCGTTCCTGCCAACCCATATTTTTACAACTGGGATTTGCAGAATATCATTGATGAAGAAGTTGAATGCGCACTAAATGGTGACAGGTCTGCTGAGGAAGCCGCAAATGTGCTAAATAGCCGCCTTGGAACGTATCTCAGCGAGAAATCTTAACCTGATTTGAATTAATTAAGTTTTTAATTATGCAGTTTAGCTAAATTTTAAGCAAAAAATTCTACAGCAATAATAACAAAACCTCTTGACCTTTTTTTAGCAATGTGCTAAAATTAAGATAGCGGATAAGATTAACTGCACTGAATCTGTTCTGCTATGAAAAAATCATTTTGGGAGGTAATTAAAATGGTTATTAAAAAAGCCAGAATCACACGTTTTGTAAGCGGTGCCGTTGCTGCGGCTTGTCTTGCGGCAGGTATTAACTTTGCACCATTTACAATGGAAATCGAAGCTGCTGATCAGCTTACTGCATTTGAGATTACAGAGGCAATGCAGATAGGCTGGAACTTAGGTAACACTCTTGACGCTTATCCTTCAAAGAATAATGTGCCCCTTGAATCATGCGGTCTTGAAGCTGAAACATGCTGGGGCAACCCCAAGACAACACCTGAGCTTATCGCTGCTGTAAAGGCTAAGGGCTTCAATACAATCCGTGTTCCTGTAACATGGTTCCAGCACGTTGACAAGAGCAACGGCTATAAGATTGATGAAGCATGGCTTGCACGTGTAAAGGAAATCGTTGACTACTGCTACGAGCAGGATATGTATGTTATCCTCAACCTCCACCACGAAGAACCATATGTAAACCGTTCTACTCTTGGTGCAGATTATGAGGAACTTACAGGATATGTTTCTTCACTCTGGAAACAGATTGCAGAAACTTTCAAGGACTACGACCAGCGTCTTGTATTCGAGACTATGAATGAGCCTCGTGCTAAGGGTACAGACCATGAATGGTGGGGTCCCACAAAGGAAGAAACTGACACAATCAACAAGATTAACGCTGACGCTCTTGAAGTTATCAGAGGTACTGGCGACGACAACAACGACACTCGTCTTGTTATGATGCCCGGCTACTGTGCTTCAAGCGACACTTCAATGATGTCAAAAATTGTTGTTCCCGATGATGATTTCGTTGCTGTATCTGTACACGCATATTCACCCTACAACTTCACAATGAACGCTGAAGTTAAGGACCACAGCACATTTACAGCTGCTTATGCTACTGAGCTTACATCTATCCTCGACGGTATCAGAAAGACTTTCGGCGATAAGGATATCCCTGTTGTTCTCGGCGAATTCAGCGCATCCAACTTCGGAAACACAGAAGCTCGTGTAGAGTGGGCTAAGGCTTACATCTCACAGACTAAGGAAATGGGTATTCCCTGTGTTCTTTGGGATAACAACGTAGAAAAGAACAACGGCGGTGAGGCTCATGGCTACATCAACAGAAGCAACCTCACATGGTACGAGGGTTCTGAAACTGTTGTTGATACTATGATGGATGTTCTCAAGGACGATTCAATCGTATGGGGCAGCGGAAGAAAGTCTCCTACAATTGAGCATGATGATATTGATTCAGGTCTTATTGTAAGCGATGATACACATGAGCTTGACGCTTCTGTTAAGGACGGTAACTGCACACCCGGTCTCAACGCTACATGGAAAGAGCTTGAGAATGGCGATGTAGCTGTTCAGTATACAGGCGACCAGCCCGTTATCGCAGTTGTAAATTCTGACTGGGATAACTGGACAGAAATCAAGGCTTATGACGACAAGGACGGTATTGCATACTACTCCGCTAAGCACATTGCTGCTGCTTGGGGCGAAGATAAGGTTGACGAAATTGCTCACCTCTTTGTACGTACAAACAGCACAACAACTGTAACTAAGATTGCTATTATCGGCGAGGGTAAGGGCGAAATTGAAGCTCCCCCTGAGGATACAACAAAGAAGTATAATGTTGACCTTTCCAAGAGAGACGGCGCTGCTACACTTACTTTCACAATCGAGGGTAAGGCAGGTTCTACAACAAACGGCTGCGTTGGCTACATGGGCGACGAATGGACAAATATTGAATGGGACGGAAAAATCGGTGCTGACGGCAAACTCACTGTTGATGTTGATATCAGCACAATTCCCGAAAGCGTTACATCCGCACAGATTCAGATCTGGTGGTGTGATGACGAAAACGGCGAAATGACAGAATACAAATTCAAGACTGACGCTGTTGAAGATCCTGTAACAACTACAACAACAGAGCCTGTTGTAACAACTACAACAAAATCTGATGAGGTTGTTGCTACAACAACTACAGCTCCTCCTATTGATGTTCCCGATGATGTTACTGTAACAATCTACGGTGACGCTAACTGCGACGGCAGAGTATCAATCGCTGACGCTACAGCTATTCTTCAGGCACTTGGTAATGCAGATAAGTACGCACTTTCTGTTCAGGGTGCTGCAAATGCTGATGTAAACGGCGAAGCAGGCGTTACTGCTGATGACGCTATTATTCTCCAGAAGATTGACGCTAAGCTTATTGCTCTTGCAGATCTTCCCCTTAAAAAATAAATAATTAAACAGCCGAGGAAAATTAATTCCTCGGCTGTTTTGGTCTATAAAAAATGGGATTCTAAAGGGGACAACATTTATAGCTTTTGTATTACTTCCCACAGTTCCTTTGCCGTTTCTGTACTGATTCCGGCAGTTACTGCCAATTCCTCAACAGAAGCTCTCCTGAGATTATCACGGGTCTTGAACTTCATTAGTATCTTTGCCGCTTTTTTCTCGCCGATTCCCTTAACCGTAAGCAATTCGGAACTGTAAGTCTTTTTCTTGTGTTTGGAGTGCATAAAGCTGACGGAAAAACGATGCACTTCGTCCTGTATCTTCGTCACAAGATTGAAAGCCGCCTGTAAATTATTTATTTGTATCTCTCTGCCCCCTGTTGCTATGGCGCGTGTGCGGTGCTTGTCGTCCTTGACCATGCCAAAAAGGGGAATATTAAGCCCCAGTTCTTTCAGTATAGGTTCAACAGCGTGTACATGACCTGTTCCGCCGTCGAGAAGTATAAGGTCGGGTTTCCGTGTGAAAAACTCATCACCCTCCTGATTTACGATATGAAGCAAACGTCTTTTCAGCACCTCATGCATACTGCCGTAGTCGTTCTGGAATTGCTGTTCCTTTACGGTGAATTTCTTGTATGCCTTTTTCTGCGGTCTGCCGTCCTCAAATACAACCATTCCTGCAACCATTGATTCCGAAGAAAGATTTGAAATATCGTATGCTTCAATGATTTTCGGCGGATTTGCTAATCCAAGACATTTTGCAAGCTGTTCAAGAGCGATTACTTCTTTTCCCGTCCGATTGCTTTTCAGCGCGGCATATTCGGCAGAATTGCTTTTAGCAAGCTTTAGCAAATCAAGAAGCCGTCCTCTCTGGGCTTGGTGTATCTTTACAGATTTTTTTGCCTGATTCTCCAGCAGTTTCTGTATGAGCTCTTCCTCCGCAGGCATGTGGTCAACGGCTATAATCCGCGGAATATCGCTTCTGCCGTGATAGAACTGTACCATGAATGTGCTGAGGATATCCTCCTCTGAATCGGATTTTTCCATATCAAAAACAGCTTTGTCATAAAGGCGGTTTTCTCGATACATCAGCACGGATATATATACTCCGCCGTTGTATTCAGCGATGCCGATAACGTCTGCGGATTCTACGCCGCTTCCCACCATTTTTTGCTTTTCAGACGCTTTTTTTATGGCGCTGATACGGTCACGAAGCATTGCGGCTTTTTCAAATTCAAGGTCCTCAGCGGCTTTGTTCATTTCCGCTTCCATTCGCTCAACGGAGGCGGCACTGCCTGAGCGTATGAACTCCACTGCTTCGTCGATTATTCCGCGGTATTCCTCGGCGGATATTCTGCCGCGGCATACTCCCATGCAGTTTTTGATGTGGTAATTGAGGCAAGGACGTTCCTTGCGGAAATCCTGAGGAAATTTCTTCCTGCACGTCGGGAGCATAAATACCCGATTTGCCTCGTTTACAGCCTCTTTTGTAATGTATGAGCTTGTGTAAGGTCCGAGATATCGCCCTTTTTCAGTTGTATTCTTCTCCGTGGTGATACGGGGGTATTCCTCGTCGGATACGCGGATATATGAGTATCCCTTGTCATCTTTGAGCAGGATATTATAACGCGGTTTATGCTGTTTTATTAGACTGCATTCAAGGACAAGAGCTTCAAATTCGCTGTCGGTTACAATGAAGTCATAGTCGTTGACTTTTGAAACCATTGCCGCAACCTTGGGCGTATGGTCGGGATTTTCCCTGAAATAGCTTGTAACCCGCTTTTTCAGATTTTTTGCCTTGCCGATGTATATTATGCCACCCTCACGGTTTTTCATTATATACACACCGGGGGAGGCAGTTAATTTTGAGGTTTTTTCCCTCAGATACGGTAAACGTGGGTTCATAAATTCAGCCTTTTTCAATTGTTTTGTGTATGGCGTGTGGTATTCGCCGAAATGTTGAGTGATTAAAATAAACTGTCATCTATCAGCACGGTCTGTTAAACTGTCATTGCAGTTTTGACATTATTAAGATATACTTTTTCTAATTTTGCATAATTACATGCAAAAGGAATTATTACACCTGTTTCTTTTTGTTTGTTATAAATATCATTAGCTTTTTTCTGAATAGAAGTGTCCAAAGGTTTTAAAAATCTATACTCTTTTTGAAGTAATGCACGATAATCAAGGTCAGCAACTTGTAAAAAGTTAATAGGTGTGCAATAATGTAAAGGAACAGGTATCATTTTCTTTATTTCCAGAACAGATAAAATATGTTTTATGCCGTTTTGGCTTATTGAATATACCCAGTTCGCAGGAATTGGTTCGAAATCTGACGGAAGCATTTCATATATCAAATAGTTTGTTTTAGTTACATTTGCCCATTTTTTATGTTTGGGCTTTGCAGATGTAAGGGGTATAAAGTACGGATAGCTGCCATTTTGTATAACTATTCCAATGTATGGTTTAGTATCGTAATTCACAGGTTCAAAAAACACTTCACTATCTATTTGATATAATTGCTTGACATAATTGTTGTCTATTGTGTAAAACCGCATATATTCACCCCTCAGAATAAAATAAAAGGCGAGAAAAAATCCCGCCTGTCTTTAAAGTTTCGCACTTGTTTATCGGTGGCGAAACACCATCTTTAACATTGTTCTTTTTATAACGGAAAGAACAAACCATCTTTAAAGCTTCGCACTTGTGCATCGGTGGCGAAACACCATCTTTAAGGATTTCTCCCTAATAATATTATACACCAAAATCCGCAGTTTGTCAAGCCGTTTAGATAAATTATAACGCATTAATTTATTGACGATTAAAATAATCAATCCCAGCATTTGGGCGGAAATATGTTCTGATATATCCGTCTGTGGAGAGCACTACAAATTCGTTTGTTGCCTCGATATAATACACATGGTCGCCGTCCTCTGCTTCGGTTTTGTACAGAGCATTGGGATTGTTTATAACGTCGCTTGCACCGTTTTCGTAGTCCTCAGCTGTTTCATAATTGAAATCACCGTCAAACTCATATCCATGCTTTGAAAAATGCTGGTCAAGCTGACTTTGTGAACGGAAGTAGTATTCAACGTAGCTGTCGGGATATGTTGATTCAATGTGCTCCTCAACAAAGGGCTCTGTAATATCTACTACAAACATATCTGTGACTGCCTCTGTTGCTTCCTCAACGGGAACAGTTTCCTCAATTGCAGGGGCTTCAGTAGCTTCAACAACAGGTGCGGCAGTTTCCTCAGCCGCAGGAGCATCTGTAGCCTGTACTGCGGTGGCTTCTGTAACCTCCGATTTATCCACAATATTTATAGAATAGGTAGCTCCTGTGCCTGCGCCTGTAGAATCGTACTGATATTCGCTTACAGTACAGCCTGTAAGAGTGAATACTGCCATTAAAGCAGCTGCTGATTTTACAAAGATATTTTTCATACTATCACCCGATTACTTGTTTAACGTGCCGTGTGAAAGGGATTTCAGATAAGCGTTGATAAATCCGTCAATATCGCCGTCCATTACAGCCTGAATATTTCCGTTTTCAAAGCCTGTTCTGTGGTCTTTAGCGAGGGTATAGGGCATGAATACATAGGAACGAATCTGGCTTCCCCACGCAATCTGATTCTGAACGCCCTTGATATCCTCAATTTTTTCAAGATGCTCACGTTCTTTGATTTCAATAAGCTTTGAACGGAGCATTTTCATAGCGTAGTCCTTATTCTGATACTGGCTTCGCTGTGTCTGACAAGATACAACAATTCCTGTAGGCTTATGAATAAGACGTACAGCGGAACTGGTCTTGTTTACCTTCTGACCGCCTGCGCCGCTGGAACGGTAAACCTCCATTTCGAGATCTTCGGGGCGGATATCAACCTCAATTGAATCATCAATTTCGGGCATAACTTCAAGAGCCGCAAATGATGTGTGACGTCTGCCTGATGAATCAAAGGGAGAGATTCGCACAAGACGGTGAACTCCTGATTCCGATTTCATATAGCCGTAGGCATTTTCGCCCTCAATGAGTATTGACGCGGATTTAACACCTGCGTCATCGCCGTCAAGGTAGTCCATGAGAGTGACTTTATAATCGTGGCGTTCAGCCCACATATTGTACATACGGTAGAGCATTTCAGTCCAGTCCTGTGCCTCTGTACCGCCTGCACCTGCGTGGAAAGTGAGGATAGCGTTGGAGTTATCGTATTCGCCTGTAAGCAGTGTGGAGAGCTTTTCTTCCTCCAGCTTTTTCTTGAAATCCTCAGCCTCAGCCTTGATTTCCTCAACGGAGCTTTCGTCCTCCTCCTCGATTGAGAGTTCAATGAGAGTTATAACGTCCTCAAGCTGACCGTTAAGCTTGTTGAATTTCTCGATTTTCCGCTCTAAAGCCTTAGTTTCCTGTAAAACTTTCTGAGAATTTTCAAGGTCGTCCCAGAATCCGTCCTTAGCTGTTTCAGCATTGAGTTCCTCAATACGCTCCTTAGAAGCCTTTATGCTGAGAACATCTGCAAGCTCCTCCATTTCCTTGCGGCAGCCTACCAGTTCAAGTCTCAGTTCGTCAAGAAGTATCATATCAATTTTCCTTTCTATAATAGCCGTTTCTGCATACATTGTTATTATATCACATGAAATGCATATTTGTCAATATTTTGCGGATTTTTTCATTGCAAAAGAAATGGGCGCATAAAAACGCCCATAATAATTCATTATAATCTGATTTTCTTTTTAAATCCTACGCGGTCAAGGAAAAGCGCTGCAGCAACGAATAACAGTGAGCTTGTGCCGATTTGCACCAGATATGACGGTGTCTGAGTAAATGCGGCTGTCAGAGCTGACATTGAAAATCCGCCTGCCATAACAACTCCCTCGTAAATGCTGTAGCCTGCAATGCAGAGAATTCCTGAGGGGATAATCGCAAGGAGATTTCTGAGATTCAGTATTTTTTCGCTCTTATTGCTGAAAAATGCGGCAGTAACTGCCTTTATTATAACAGTTGCGGGAATCCAGACAGGATAGCCTGTGAGCCCGTCTGCTAATGCTCCGCCTATTGCTCCTGTCGCCATTGCGTAGGGAGTGGGGAGGATACAAGCTGCGAGGTATATAAGCCCGTCGCCTGCGTGGGTATAGCCTGCTCCTGTAGGAATGTGGAGGTAGGCAGTAAAAACGTAAACAAGCGCGGCAAAAAGACCTGCGGCAGTTATACGGCGCAGTTTTTCGGTTCTTGAATGAGTAGCTGTGGCTGACATAAAAATTCCTCCTATAATAAGTTTAACTTATAAATAAGTTAAACTTATTATAGCACCATTTTCCGCTTGGTGCAAGTGGGATTTTTTATAATGCTCATGGGATTTTTTACCTGTTTTTGTTGAAATAGCTGTTAGCTTGTAGTAGGAGAATTTATTTTAATTCTGAAAAAAGTCTGTTCTCCATAGCAAGCATTTCATCAACAGCTTGTCTAACGGCTTTTTCTGCTTCAATTTCAAAGTCGCTTGAATTTGAAAGGTCAAACCAACCTGTTTTGTATAGTCTTTTCCATTTGAAATCAGTTTTATTTGAATTGGGTTTAAGAATATCTATCATTTTTTCCATTGTTGCTTTTTGTTCATCCGGAATATTAACGCCTGTTATCTCAAAAAAGAGATAAAATTTTTCAGCTTCCAATCTGAACAAGTACGTATATATATCTTCCGTTCTCCAAGCACTTATAGGCTCGTCAAGTGATGGGAGCATTTCGTACATTCTTTTAGTACCGAATTGAACACCCCATTCTTCATTATATATGATTTTCCCTTCTTGTGATAATTTTTGAAGTGTGTTTGTAATAGCTGTATATATATTCGAAGCTCCGATGTTTGCATTTTTTATTATCAAATCGAGAGCCTGCCTGTGCTTGTTGTAGATTTTATTGCAAATTTCAATTAACTGTTTATCTTCCACAATATCCCTCCTGATTATCGTTATGTAATTCTGAATTAACAAATCTGTTTCTGCATTTAAATTGCAATTATTATTTATTTGCTCTAATATATCAGCTATATCGCTATATGTAAAAATGTACCAATTGACATTGTCGCTTGGACTTTCACCGTCGGGTGTCAGATATATGTAAATACGCTGATAATCGGGATATGTTTCTTCTAATTGTTTTCTATAACGATTAAGCTGATTGTCATGTTCGTGAGAAAAAACTTTATTTTCTATAGCGATTGTGATTTTTTCCTTGTGAGATACAAGAAGAATGTCTATGTTTTTCTGTTCTCTGTAAACAGAAAAACTGTAGAAATCAAGCAATAGATAATCTAAAATTCTCGTATTTGGAATCTGATTAGTCGAAACTAAAGTCTGCATAAAAAGAGATATGAATTTATCTCCCATTCCATGACTTTCTGTTGCGTTAAACAACCAGCCAAGCATATTGCTATGTTTGATTTCTTTTTTTGATATTTTCAGAATATCAAAAATATTTGATTTTGAAATCCATGGAGCAAGTTCCTCAAGACACTCTATATCAAGCAAAAAATCTTTCAAAGCTTGCTCGTTATTTAATTTTATATCATTCATTTTAACACCTGTATAATTACAAATTACGAATTAATACTTAAACTCTCCCTTGCCGATAAACTCACGTATAAGAGAATCTTTCGGTACAAATTCATTGTCAAGAGGTGCAAGTGCCGTCATTACCTCGATAACATCGGCAAGCTCAGAAATATCAGACATTCCTCTTAAATCGTCGAGCAGATTGTACTTGTATACGCTCATTTCATAAGCCATAAATGTGTCGATATCATAATCTGAACGATGCTTATAAGGCATGATATACTTGTTTTCGCCTGCTTCAACGCTCTTGAACATATTCATAGTTTCAGCGAGACTGCGTTTGCGGAAATTTCTGTCACGTATCATGCGGCGCATAAGGCGGATTTTCGCAGGATTCAGCACAATACCCTCTGTTGTGATACGCGTGCGGACGCTGACATAAAGCTTGCAAAGTCTGTTTTCGGGAACTGTAATAACATCGGGATTAAGGGCGTGTATGCCCTCGAAAATCACGACCTCGCCCTTTTTTCTTTCAAAAGCCGTTGTCTCGTCGGAACGTCTGGATTCCGCAAAATCATACTTGGGAATCTCTATGGGAACGCAGTTTTCGATATCTTCAATCTGCTTGTTGAGAAGTTCTTTATCGATGCGGTCAGGGGACTCTAAATCCATTTCGCCCTTTGCCGCAAGTGCTTTTTCCTCAGGTGTAAGGGATTTGAAATAGTTATCCATTGACAGCGTGTGGCTGTTGCAGCCCAGCTCACGAAGCATTTTCGTAAGCATAAAAGCTGTGGTAGTCTTGCCCGAACCTGAGGGCCCTGCAAGGAGTATAACAGGTCTGTTTTCGCTGTTTGACGCGATTTTCTCAGCGATTTCTTTAAGCTGATATTCAAATATATTGTTTGTTTCTACTGTGTATTTTTCGGGGTTTCCGCAGATACCTTTATTTATTCTGTTTACTTCAATATTCATATAATTTCTCCTGTGATGATTTATTAAACATTTTATCAATTTGCTAAATGACAAAATGCGGTGAGAAAATACTCACCGCATCTCAGTTAATCGGTTATCTTCCGCAGCTTAGCGCTGTTCACAGATAAGCTTCATAGCAGTTCTGTCTTCGCCCTCAATCTGAATATTAGCGAAAGCAGGGATACAAATAAGATCAATGCCGATAGGTGCGAGATAGCCTCTTGCAATAGCAATAGCCTTAATAGCCTGATTTGCAGCACCTGCGCCCACAACCTGAACTTCTACAGACTTATGCTCTCTGATAACTCCTGCAATAGCTCCTGCAACTGAATTGGGTGTTGAATGGGATGATACTTTTAAAATTTCCATAGTAGATCCTCCTGTTAAAATAATGTTAAATAATGTGATGTGAGAAAAAGTTGAAATATATCAACTATTTTCTACAATTATTATAACACAATTCAAATAAGATTTCAATATATGAACCTAACCTTTTTTTACAAGAATTTTTGTGCATTTTTAACAATTTTTCTGTTTTTTAATAAACTTGCGTGGATTATCAGACATTCAAAAATCATCGTATAATAATTCTTTCGATGCTTTTAGCCACACCTGATTTTTCATCAAATGATACAACTATACCGCAGAGGAAACAGGGTGAATCTGCCTCCTTGAATCTGACGGGCATATGAAAACGGAATTTATCTATCACAAGCTTGGAATCAACACCGAGACATGAATTTTCAGGACCTGTCATTCCCACATCAGTGATATAAGCTGTATGACTGCCAAGAATGGCTTCATCAGCAGTCTGAACGTGGGTATGAGTGCCGAAAACTCCCGTAACTTTACCTGTGAGATAGTGTCCCATAGCCTTTTTTTCTGAGGTCGCTTCGCCATGAAAATCAACAAAAATATTAGGTGTGTCGATTTCTTTGAGTATCTCATCAATTACAGAAAATGGATTGTCAAGAGGTTCCATAAATGCTGTACCCATGAGATTTACAACAGCAACAGAATAACAGCCCATGTCCAGAATACACAGTCCTTTTCCGTATGCTCTGCCGTCGGGATAATTGGCAGGACGAATTATATAATCCGAAGATTCAAGAACGGGGAATATTTCTTTTCTGCGGAAAACATGGTTTCCCGTAGTAATTATATCCGCCCCTGCATTTATGAGACTATCAGCGGAATTTGGAGTAATACCGTTTCCTTGTGCGGAGTTTTCGCCGTTTACAACAGTTATGTCTATTTTGTAATCCTGCTTGATATTTCGGAGTTTAGAGCGGAGAAATTTACAACCTGATTCGCCTACAACATCGCCGATGAACAATAAATTTTTCAAATTGGCACATCCTTTCCTGATAAGACAAGTATAGCATGTATAGGTGGATTATGTCAAGATATTTGCGAAAATATTTAGTCCCATACATAACAGTATTCCCACAGCTGTGGGCAAAGCCATGCTTAGCAATGTCCATTTAAGACTGCCTGTTTCCTTTTTAATAGTAAGGCAGGTAGTGGCACAGGGGAAATGGCATACAGTCATAATAAGCATACTTACTGCTGTCTGCATTGTCCAGCCGTTAGCGGTGAGAAGCTCCCTAAGGGACGCTGTATCGCCCATTTCTACAAGACTTCCCTGAGAGAGATATGCCATGAGTATAATCGGCACAACAATTTCATTTGCAGGGAAGCCGAATATAAATGCCATGATTATTACGCCGTCAAGTCCAAGAAGCTGTCCGAATGGGTCGAGAAAATCGGAAATAATCGACAAAATCGTGTTTCCGCCAATTTCTATATTTGCGCCAATCCATATTAAAAGTCCGCAAGGAATTGCGGCTGTACAGGCTCTTCCAAGAACAAAAATTGTCCTGTCAAGAAGTGAACGGACGAGTACACGGCATATCTGCGGTTTGCGGTAGGGCGGTAATTCCAGAGTGTATGACGAGGGAGTGCCTTTAAGTATTGTCCTTGACAGCAGAAAAGATACAAGAAGCGTCATTATAACGCAAAAAATCAGAGTGGCAAGAAGTGCCGCTCCAGACAAAAATGTACCGCTGATTCCCCCAACTGTAACAAAAAACATGGATATAATAGCGATAACAGTGGGGAATCTGCCGTTGCATATGGTGAAATTATTCGTCAGAATGGCTATAAGCCTTTCCCGCGGCGAATCAATCACACTGCATCCTGTAACTCCGCAGGCATTACAGCCAAGCCCCATTGCCATGGTTATTGCCTGCTTTCCGCAAGCTCCTGAGCATTTGAAACAGCGGTCGAGATTAAAGGCGATTCGCGGCAGATAGCCGAAATCCTCCAGTAATGTGAAAAGTGGGAAAAATATTGCCATAGGCGGCAGCATGACAGAAACAACCCACGCAAGTACCTTGTATATTCCTTGAATCAGCAGACTTTCCACCCATGGAGGCGCGCCTATGCTGAAAAGTCCCTCCGACATTTTATCTCCCAGAGAAAAAAGCAGATTGCTCAGCAGTTCTGAGGGGTAATTTGCTCCTACTGCTGTTATCCACATTATTATACCAAAAAGCAGGAGCATTATGGGGATTCCTGTTGATTTTCGCAGAAAAATTCTGTCAAGGCGGCGGTCGGTCTTATGTGGAATATCTTCGGTGCAGGTGACTGATTGTGCGGCTATTTCAGCGGCTTTTTCGGCAATGCGGTCAATGCCGTTTTCCTCTGCTGTGTCAAATTCCATGGATTTTTCAGGAAAATCCTTTGAAATTAAAATATCTTTTATGGCATGGCACAAGTCGTCAAGTCCGAGGTTGCTCCTTGCAGAAGTGAAAACAACGGGAACTCCTGTTAATTCGCTTAATTTATCTTTGTCGATTTTGTAACCTTTCTTTTCTGCTTCATCAATGAGATTGACGCATAGAATTGTTTTTGGAACGGCTTCGGCTATCTGTAATGCAAGGTAGAGGTTGCGTTCAAGGCAGGTGGCATCGCATACCACAACGGCACAGTCGGCTTTGCCTGAAAGTATGAACTGACGAGCGACTTCCTCCTCTGCGGAGGCGGCACGGAGGGAATATGCGCCTGGGATATCAGCAAGAGTGAGGCTCAGCCCCTCAAATTCAAAATGTCCCTCGGCGCAGGAGACAGTTTTGCCAGCCCAGTTTCCCGTGTGCTGATTCAGTCCTGTGAGGGCGTTGAATACTGTGGATTTTCCGACGTTTGGATTGCCTGCCAGAGCGATAATATATTCTTTTTTGTCGTTATTCATAGAAAATCCTCCTTTTATTCACAATGTATATGCGGCGTTTTGAAAAATATGTTAATTCTTTATTCTGAAATAGAATTTATTAACAGCATAGTTACCATTAAAATTATATTATTTTTATATAAAACAGGTATTGCAATGTGGGTATGGTTTATGTTATAATAATATGTATAGTGAAATATTATGGGTAATTATAGTTATAAATAATAATTAAACGGGAGATTATGTGAAAAATGAGAATACTGGGCATTGATCCGGGATATGCTATTGTAGGCTTCGGTGTTGTTGACTACGACGGCAGAAAATTTACTCCCGTGGAATACGGCGCAATACTCACCGAAGCGCATACACCCTTTACAGAACGACTTCGGGCAATTCATACGGATATGGAGTTTATATTTGAAAAATTCCGTCCTGAATGTATGGCGGTGGAAAAGCTGTTTTTTACAACGAATCAGAAAACAGCCATAGATGTTGCGCAGGCAAGGGGAATTACCGTGCTTTCAGCGGCCAAAAGAGATATTCCCGTATTTGAGTATACGCCGCTGCAGGTGAAGTCTGCGGTTGTAGGTTACGGAAAAGCCGAAAAACAGCAGGTTATGGAAATGACAAAAAATCTTTTGGGACTTTCACATATACCCCGTCCTGACGATGCGGCAGATGCGCTTGCTATTGCCATATGTCATGGTCATACGGTTAGATGGTCAGATGCGAGGATTTGATAGAGGTGGAAAAATATGATATACAGCTTGCGCGGAAAGCTCGTTCATAAGGAACTTGGGCTTGCCGTTGTGGAATGCGGTGGTGTAGGCTACGGTTGCCGTACATCTTATAATACATTAGTGAAACTTGGCGAAACAGGCGGAGAAGTTATGGTGTATACTCACCTTGCTGTCAGAGAGGACGGCGTTGAGCTGTTCGGTTTTGCCGATATGCAGGAGCTGAACTGCTTCCGACAGCTTATATCCGTTTCGGGTGTAGGACCTAAAGCGGCTACGGCTATACTTTCGGATATGACAACTGAGCAGTTTGCACTTACGATTGCTTCGGGAGACAGCAAATCACTTACCCGTACAAAAGGAATAGGCACTAAAACAGCTCAGCGCATTGTGCTGGAACTTAAAGATAAAATATCCTCGGAATCTGTATCGGGAACGTCGGCTTCTTCTGATTACAGCGGCGGTGCGGTCAATACAGGTGGTTCTGCTTTGGGTGAGGCTATGGAGGCTCTTATGGTTCTCGGCTATTCTCAGGGAGAAATCGCTCCTATTCTAAGAAAGCTTGACCCTGATCTTGATACGCAGGAGCTTATCAAGGAAACTCTGAGGATTATGGCATCAAAATAACTTAATTTCATTTTATATATCGGTTATACCGTTCACGGAAAGGACGTGTTCTTATGATGAACCTCGACGAACTGTTGAAAGCGGCTATTACGGACCCGTCAAAACGCTCTTTGTTCTTGCAGACGCTTATAAAAAGTGATGTGTATGTAATAATCAAAAATCCCATAAAAAAAGAGCGCGGCAGAGAAGAAGGCGGTGTTCAGCTTGAACTCATTACAATAAAGAATCCCAGCGGTGATGTGTTCATTCCCTTTTTCACAAGTCATAGAGCTTTACAGCAGTTTGCCAAAAGATATGTGGAATACTACAAAATTAATTGTCTGAGACTTTTTGACCTCATTCAGTCAGCCTCAGCAGTTCTTAATCCCAATTCCTATGGCAAGGAATTTTCCTCTCAGGAGATTAAGAGCATACTTATGATTGCAAGAAATCTGCATATCAAAGCTATTTCCTACAATGAGGAGGAGACTATCAATTATCGGCGCTGTGAAAGAACTATGGGATATCTCACAAAAGCGGCTTCAAAATTCTTTTCAAAGCAGGAAAATGTTGATGGTGCATACATTGTAGAAATGGTGCGCGGCTGTGAGAAACCTCAGCTTCTTATGGTAATAGATATGATAGGAAGTACAAGAAAGTTGTTTGTGCCTCTTTCAAAGTATCTTTCAAGATATACGAAATCAGGTGATAACCTCTGTTTCATATCTATGGAGGAGGAAATGGGCAGAAAAGCCGCAAAGGCTACCGATGCGTTCTATATCCGCAAAAAGCGTTATTTTGAGAGATAAGCTATTAGCTTTTAGCCATTAGCCTTTAGCTGTCAGTTCGGTTGATTGTATGGTAATATTGAAAAATTATCAGACTTGAACTTTGCCGTTAAACTTTGGTTTTCTGACTTTCAGAGCTAATGGCTAACAGCTCACGGCTGACGGCTTTAATAAAAGGAGTTTTAAATTTGATACATACAGAAGATATGGAATTTGCTCCGTCAGATATGTACGGAAACCGCGGCGTTATGTCACCTGAAAATACGGCTGAGGACGGCGAGGGAGAAGTTACTCTCCGTCCTCAGAGCCTTAATGAGTATATCGGACAGGATAAGGTAAAGGAAAAAATTGCCATATACATCAAGGCGGCAAAGGGGCGCGGTGAGCCTCTTGACCATGTACTGCTCTATGGCCCTCCAGGACTGGGAAAAACTACCCTTTCCTCGATTATCGCTCATGAGCTTGGTGTAAATCTACGCGTTACAACAGGTCCTGCTATTGAAAAGCCGGGAGATTTAGTATCTTTGCTTACGGGGTTAAGCGATAACGATGTTCTTTTCATCGACGAGATACACCGTCTTTCACGGCCTGTCGAGGAGCTTCTTTATCCTGCTCTGGAGGATAGAGTAATTGATATTATAATAGGAAAAGGCCCGTCGGCACGGTCAATCCGCATGGATTTGCGCCCGTTTACCCTTATCGGTGCTACTACCCGAGCAGGACAGCTTTCAGCTCCGCTCCGTGACCGTTTCGGAGTTATTGAGCGTCTGGAGCTGTACAATACAGAACAGCTTACGGATATCGTCCGCAGAAGTGCCATGATACTCGGTATTCCCTGCGAGACTGACGGCGCGGAGGAAATTGCAGGCAGAGCAAGAGGTACACCCCGAATTGCAAATAGACTGCTTAAAAGAGTACGCGATTTTGCCGATGTTATGGGCAACGGCAGTATCACGAAGGAAATAGCGTCTATCGCTCTCAGCCGCCTTGAAATCGACGGTCTTGGTCTGGACAGCCTTGACAGACGTATGCTTACTATGATTATAAAAGGTTACAACGGCGGTCCTGTGGGTCTTGAAACTCTTGCGGCGGCTATCGGTGAGGAGTCTGTAACCCTTGAAGATATATGCGAACCGTTTCTCATGCAGCTGGGATTCCTTGGACGTACTCCCCGCGGCAGAGTTGCAACACGGCTTGCCTATGAGCATCTGGGTATAGCTCCTCCTGAGCAGAGTTCTCCAAAGGATGAGGGACAGCTCTCATTCTGAAAGGAGCAGATATGATACATGGACAGAGTACAGGCGAAACAGCGAAAATACGCTACGGACTGTTCCCTATGAGCTTCAATGGCTGTGAGGTTATTTCTGTATTCAATGCTCTTGAATATCTGGGTAAGCAAAAGCCTCTCGGCGAAGTAGTAAAATATATGCGGCGGTTTGCGGTACTGTTCGGGCTTTTCGGCTGTAACGTCTACAGCATAGGCAAGGCATTGAAGCATTTCGGTGTTGAAAGCCGCAGATGTGATATAAATTCGGCAGGTGATACATTTATTCTATCATCGTGGACGGGGACACCATTTTTATCCTCAATTCACACGGTATTCTGCGTCCGCGAAAATGGCAGAATAAAGGTATATAACAGATTCAACAGCTGTACTTGCGAAAGATTTTACGATTCCCCTGAAAAGATTTTTGAAAATTGCAGGGTGATAGCGATATACGAATTAAGAATTATGAATTAAGAATTGGTATGTGCGGTGGATTTTTGCGTAATTGCATATTTTCATCGGAGCAATGTAATTATGCATTAATTCTTAATTCTGCATTCTTAATTCTTAATTGGAAAACGAGGTGATATCAATGGGAAGAATATTCGGAAAAAACGGAATAAGAGGTCTTGCCATAACGGAAATAACTTGTGAGCTTGCTATGCAGATAGGCAGAGCGGCGGCTAAGATTATGGCATCTCCGAATGGAAAAACAAAAATTCTTGTAGGCAGAGATGTGCGACATTCTTCATACGCTATAGAAGCCGCTGTTTGCGCAGGTTTATGCTCCGCAGGGGCTGATGCTGAGCTTCTGGGTGAAGTGCCTACTCCTGCTCTTGCATGGCATATAAAAAATAGCGGCGCTCAGGGCGGCATTATGATTACTGCGGCTCATACAGGCGCTGAATACAGCGGAATCAAGCTGTTTTCCTCCTATGGCTACCGTCTGGGTGAGGACAGCGAGGAGGATATTGAAAGGCTTCTCCTTGATAATCCCGACGAAATAGAGCCTGTTCAGCTTAAAAGATACGGCTGGATAACACGGAATGAATATGCTCTTGAGGATTACAAAAAGCATATTCTTGAAGCGGCTCCCGCAGACCTCAGTGGACTTAAAATTGCCATAGACTGCGCTAACGGCAGTACTGCCTTTACTGCGGAGGATATTTTCACAGAGCTTGGAGCAGAAGTTCTTATGCTTGGCGATACTCCCGACGGACAGAATATCAATTCCGGCGGAAGTACCAAAATAGATGCCCTTATGGATTTTGTTGTTAAAAATAAATGCGACTGCGGAATTGCTTTCGACGGCAGCGGTGAACGCTGTCTTGCCGTTGACGAAAATGGCTGTCTTGTAGACGGTGATGTTATCATTGCTGCCTGTGCAAGATATATGAAAGAACAGGGAACTCTCCGTAATAATACCATACTTGTGACACAGGCGAATAATCTTGGACTTATCCGCTTTGCAAGAAGCAATGATATTGCTACATCTGCCGCACCTACGGGTGAGAGGAATATGATGAGACGTATGCTGGAATGTGGTTTCAGTATCGGAGGCGACCCTCTGGGAAGCGTTATTTTCCCCGATGATATGCCCTCCTTTGACGGTCAGCTTACGGGTATAAGACTTCTTGAGGCTATGAAATCGCAGGCTGAGAAGATGAGCAATCTTGCAGAAATTATCGAAAAGACACCGCAGGTAATGTTTAGTGTGCCCATTGCGAAAAGGCATCGTGAGGTGTGGAAAAACAACCGTGCTATCACGGGATTGATAGATGAATTTGAAAATGTTCTTGGCGATGAGGGACGTATTATTGTTCGTGAAATCGGCAAAGAAGCTGTTATCCGCATACGCATTGAGGGCAGGGATTTTACGGCTATAAATACAATGGCTCTGCAAATCGCAGAGGTTATAAAGGAAGAACTTTCGGAGGAATAATCTGCGGAAGATAATACTTAATAAAAGGATGTTTTGAATTTGAGAACAGCTAATAATTGGCATGATTATGTGATACTTGACACATCGGACGGCGAAAAGCTTGAAAAATGGGGGAATATTACCCTTGTTCGTCCAGACCCGCAGATTATCTGGAAAACGGAAAAAAAGGATTCTGCGTGGAAATTCGCAGACGGTCACTATCACCGTTCAAATCAGGGCGGCGGAAAATGGGATTTCAGAAAGCCGTTGCCTGACTGGAAGATAAATTATAAAAATCTTACTTTTAATATAAAGCCTACAGGCTTCAAGCATACGGGATTATTCCCTGAGCAAGCGGTAAACTGGGATTATATGGCTGATAAGATACGCAATGCAGGCAGAGAAATAAGCGTGCTGAATCTCTTTGCATACACGGGCGGAGCAACTCTTGCCTGTGCAGAGGCTGGAGCGGCTGTGTGCCACGTTGACGCTTCAAAGGGCATGGTTCAGTGGGCAAGAGAAAATGCCGCCGCATCAGGACTTTCAGATAAGCCTATCCGCTGGATTGTGGACGATTGTGAAAAATTTATCGCGCGTGAAATACGTCGCGGCAGAAAATATGACGCTGTAATAATGGACCCTCCAAGCTACGGAAGAGGTCCCGGCGGTGAGGTCTGGAAGCTGGAAAATTGCGTTTATGACCTTGTGAAGCTGTGCGCAGGAGTGCTTTCCGACAATCCGCTTTTCTTCCTTATAAACAGCTATACCACGGGACTTTCACCCTCTGTTATGGGATATATTCTTGGCTCTGTGCTGACGGATAAATTCGGCGGAAATGTAACCTTTGACGAAATCGGACTTCCCGTAAAATCCACAGGTATGACATTACCATGCGGTTCTACGGCTATTTGGGAGAAATAAATCTGAGCTATTAGCTTGTAGCCGTTAGCATATAGCTAATCTTACAAAAGCTAAGGGCTAACAGCTAAAGGCTTTAAAAAAGGATAAAAATGAAAAATATTATTGAAATTGAAAATCTCCATTTCAGCTATCCTGCCGACGAGGGCGAAAAGCCTGTCGAGGTGCTGAAAGGGATAAATCTTGAAATAAAAGAGGGCGAGTTTATGGCTGTTCTCGGTCATAACGGTTCGGGAAAGTCCACCCTCGCCAAGCACATAAACGGTATTCTTATTCCCACCTCAGGAACTGTTACTGTTGACGGTATCAGCACAGCTGATGAGGAGAAGATTTTTGACCTGCGTTGTCGTGCAGGTATGGTGTTTCAGAATCCCGATAATCAGATTGTTTCATCTGTAGTTGAGGAGGACGTTGCTTTTGCCCTTGAAAATCTGGGCGTGCCCTACGAGGAAATGCGGAAACGTGTTGACAACGCGCTGAAAGATGTAAATATGTATGATTATCGTCATCATTCTCCTGCACAGCTTTCAGGCGGTCAGAAGCAGCGCATTGCCATTGCGGGAATTATCGCTATGAAGCCCAAATGCATAATTCTCGACGAGCCTACCGCAATGCTTGACCCTCAGGGGCGCAAGGAAGTAATGGCGGTTATACGGCGCATGAACCGAGAACATGGCATAACCATTGTCCTTATCACTCATTATATGGACGAGGCGGCGCAATGTGACCGCGTTGTTGTTATGGATAAGGGAAATATCATTCTCGACGATACGCCTCGTGCTGTATTTTCTCATGTGGAGCAGGTCAAGAAAATAGGACTTGATGTGCCTCAGGCAACTGAACTTGCATGGGAACTGAGAAAAGCAGGATATGATGTGCCGCAGGATATTATCACCGAGGACGAATGTGCCGAGGCTATTAAACGTCTTTTTGAAAGGGAGTAAAAATTGGCTATTCTTGAAACTCAGGAGCTTACATACGTTTACAGTCAGGGTTCGCCATTTCAGAAAACTGCTGTAGACCATGTGAATCTTAAAATAGATGAGGGTGAAATGGTCGGAGTTATGGGCCATACAGGCTCCGGAAAATCAACCCTTATACAACATTTCAATGGCTTGCTTCGTCCAACATCGGGAAAGGTGCTTCTCGACGGTGAGGATATATGGGCGGATAAAAGCAAAATCCGCGATGTCCGTTTTAAAGTTGGACTTGTTTTTCAGTATCCCGAATATCAGATATTCGAGGAGACAGTATACAAGGATATCGCATTCGGTCCTAAAAATATGGGACTTGACGAAGCAGAGATAAAACGTCGCATACTTGAAACTGCCCACGATTTAGGTCTTAAAGAGGAATTGCTTGAACGTTCACCTTTTGAGCTTTCGGGCGGTCAGAAGCGCCGTGTTGCAATTGCAGGGGTTATGGCGATGAATCCCCGTGTGCTTATCCTTGACGAGCCTACTGCAGGGCTTGACCCGGCAGGTCGTGACAAGATTCTGGGGCATATAAAGAATTATCATGAGAGAACGAAGAATACAATCCTCATTGTATCTCACAGTATGGAGGATATTGCAGGATTTGCCGATAAAATTCTCGTTATGAACAAGGCAAAGCTTTTCTGTTATGACGAAACTGAAAAGGTTTTTGCACGTGCGGCTGAGATATCGCAGATTGGACTTGATGTTCCCCAGATAACAAAGGTATTTATGAAGCTTAAAGAACAGGGACTTGATTTCGGTAAGGACGTATATACCATGGAATATGCAAAAAAGCTTCTGCTGAAAAAGCTTTCCGAAAGGGGAGGTGTCTGATATGCTGAGAGATATTACAATTGGACAGTACTTTCCCGGAGACAGCATTATTCACAGACTTGACCCACGATTTAAGCTGATTATAACATTTATTTATATCATTATGCTTTTTGCGGGAGACCGTTTCATATGTCTGGGAGTTGGCGCGCTATTTACCTTGCTTGCTATATTCCTTTCGCGGATTCCGCTGAAAATGTTTGTGAAATCTGTAAAGCCTCTTTTGCCGTTTCTGCTGATTACAGCAATACTCAATCTGTTTTTCGTAACAAGCGGAGATGTATTATTCAAATGGAAATTTATAAAAATCACAGATGATGCAGTAAGCATAAGTATATTTATGTTTGTGCGTATAACACTGCTTATTATGGGCAGCTCGCTGCTTACTTACACTACATCACCAATCACACTGACAGACGCGATAGAAAAGCTTTTATCTCCTTTGAAAAAGATAAAAGTTCCCGTTCATGAGCTTGCGATGATGATGTCAATTGCTCTGCGATTCATACCTACTCTTATTGAGGAAACGGATAAGATAATGTCTGCTCAGAAAGCAAGAGGTGCTGAAATTGACAGCGGAAGCTTTATGACAAGGGCAAAAAATATGATAGCCATACTTGTTCCTCTGTTTATATCCTCATTCAGACGTGCGGACGAGCTTGCAACGGCTATGGAGTGTCGCTGTTACCGCGGCGGCGAGGGCAGAACAAGACTTCGTCAACTTAAATCAGCTCCGAGAGATTATATCGCTTTAGCAATTGCAATTGCTTTCTGGATTGTCAATATTATTATAGGATGATAGAACAATAATTATAGATGAGTATTATAGAAAGGAAGAATTATGGGAAAAACGAAATTGACAGTTAAAAATAATACTGTAAAAGCTCCCGATTTAAACATGGGAAAGAATAAAAATAACAGCTTTATTAATGCTATGTATGAAAAGGGAGTGCTGTATTTCTTCCTTTCCTTTATTATACCTTTTATAATTATGCTTATTGCTTTTCATAAGCAGGGGATTCATATGCTGTGGTTTACCGACGGCAAATTTCAGGAAACAGGCAGCGAGCAATTCCTTGTAGTCGATTTGTGGCACCAGTATTATCCGTTTTTCCGTGTATTGAGAGAAAAATTGCTTACAGGGGGCTCAATGCTCTACTCGTGGCAGAATGGTATAGGTACGAATTTTCTTGCCCTTATTGCCTATTATGCTGCAAGTCCGCTGAATCTGCTTTCGATATTTTTCGACGAGGCGCATACCCGTGAGGCTCTCATGTATTTCCTTGCGGCGAAAATCGGTCTATGCGGAGCATTTTTCAGCTGCTTCCTCAGATACACATTCGGCAGAAAGGATTTATCAATAGTTGGATTTTCTTTGATGTATGCTCTTTGCAGTTACATGATGGGTTATTACTGGAATGTAATGTGGTTCGATACTATTGCGATTTTCCCTCTTGTTATGTTGGGAGTCGTGGCAATGTGCCGTGAGGGAAAATGGAAGCTATATACAGTAACTCTTGCACTTTCACTTATTGCAAATTACTATGTGGGCTTTTTTATCTGTATATTCACAATATTCATGTTTGCATTTTCTGCAATCATTGAGTGGCAGGGCTTTAAGAAGTTTTTCCACAGAATATGGCTCGTTATCCGTTCATCTGTTATAGGCATATGCCTTGGCGGAGTTATACTCCTGCCTGCATATAAAGCCTTACAGCTTACTTATGGTGTGAATAACCAATTTCCTAAAACTATAAAATGGGAATACAAATGGCAGGAAATTTTTGGAAATCTTCTTTCCTATAATGCTCCAACTACAAAAGAGGGTTTGCCAAATCTTGCCTGCGGTATGCTGGCTGTTATACTCATGGGAGTATTTCTTTTCTCAGCAGGTATAAAAATACGTGAAAAAATTGCCGCTGTTTTTATGCTTGCGCTTATAGCTGTAAGCTGCAACTGGAATCAGCTTAACTTTATCTGGCATGGATTCCATACAACGAATCAGCTTCCCTATAGATATGCGTTTATATTCAGCTTTGTACTTGTTACTGCGGCATACCGCGCATATGATGTGATGACGGAAAAGGGAATAAAGCTGTATCAGATTCCTATGATGCTTCTTGCTCCAGCAGGTGTATTCTATATGTATTATCTTGTGGAAAAAGCCTCAGATGAAGGATTTTCCGTAAAAGATTCTGTATTTGTAAGTTCACTTATGATATCTGGTGCATATATTCTCATATTTATCTGCATGAAAATTATACCTGTTAAGGATAAAAAGATATTCAATGGACTTATAAATATTATAACTACAGCAGCTATTGTTATTGAAATGAGTGGAAATGCTTTCATAGGCGTTGACAGTGTAGGAACTTCTGATTATGCAAGCTATCCCTCATACAATACCGAGGTGCAGAATATTTTGTCTCAGATGCGCGAACGTGAAGAGTCTCCTTTCTATCGCACTGAAATGACATCGACTTATACCCTTAACGACAGCGCACTTTATGGCTATAATGGACTTTCACAGTTTTCATCATCTGCCAATGTTGATGTAACAAAATTTTACATGAGAATGGGTATGTACGGCTCAGAGGCAGGCAACCGCTTCTACTATCGTACCGCAACTCCCGTTGTAAATTCAATTCTTGGAGTAAAATATATCGTTTCAAAGCTTGGACCGCTTAACAGTTGTTCCGCATTCCTTGAACCTGTGGCATCTGACGGAAGCGTTAATCTCTATGAAAATAAATATCCTCTTTCACTGGGCTTTATGGTGGACGATGATGTCTATGCTCTGAGTTCTAATGCCATAAATATTTTTGAATATCAAAATAATCTTATGAAAAAGATAACAGGTTCAAGTAAGGATTTATTTACAGCTCAGCCTGTTTATATGATAAGCAACGATAATGTAATTACCGATAAAGAAAGCTATGGTGAATATTTCTATACAATAGAGGATAGAGACAGAAGTGCATCTGTAACATATCAGTTTGAGGGCGTTGAAAATGGTTATCTCTATGGCTATTTAAAGGGAAGGAAAGTTGCTAATATAGATGTATATCAGGGCGACATGAAAATCGAAAGCGGTATATCATCAAAGGGTTACAGCATAGCTTTTCCCATGGGTGACGGACAGAAAGGCGATATTGTTTCTGTTACGCTGAATTTTGAAGATGATGCTGATTTTGGAAATTATACCTTAGTGTCCTATGCAATAAATGAGGAAGCCTTTACAGAAATGTATGATATACTTGCTGATGAGCAATTTGAGATTACAGAGTTTTCAGATGCTGAAATAAAGGGAAATATCAATGCTAAGAAAAATGGTTTTCTTTATTTTTCAATTCCCTATGAAAAAGGTTGGAGCGTATATGTTGACGGCGAAAAAGCTGATACTTTTGCAATTGCTGAGGCTATGCTTGGCGTGAATGTTTCAGCAGGACAGCATGAAATAAAACTAAAATATATCCCGGAGGGCTTTACAGTAGGACTTATGGCAACAGGCGGCGCTGTACTGCTGTTCATACTTTTCGCATTTATAGATTCACGCAGAAAGAAAAAAACTGACACAACAAATATAACAGAATTTCCAATTAGAAATAAAAAAATGGAAGATATTTCAGCTGTGGGAGCTGTAAATGACCTTGGATTTACAGCGGCAGTTTCAGTTGATGAGGAAAGCAGTGACATCATAGAAAATACAGAAAATACGGAGGAAAATAATGAGAAATCTGAAAGTCCTGACAGCGTACAGGGGGACTAATTATCACGGATTTCAGCGGCAGAACAATGCCCTGACAGTGCAGGCAGTACTGGAAAAGGCTGTATCAAAGGTGCTGAACGAGCCTGTGACAATAATCGGATGTTCCAGAACTGATACGGGAGTTCATGCCAATGAGTTCTGCTTCAATGTGAAAACTGAAAGCAATATACGCAATATTGGTTTTTGCAGGGGGGTAAACGGCGAATTGCCTGATGATATATCTATACTCAGCTGCGAGGACGTGCCTCTTGATTTTCATGCAAGGTATGACTGCAAGGGTAAGGAATACATCTATAAAATGCATTGCAGCGAATCAAAAGACCCTTTCGGTACTGACCTTGCATATCACTATCGCAGAAAATTTGATATTGAAGCGGCAAGAAAGGCAGCTGTGCATCTTGTTGGTACTCATGACTTTGCTTCCTTTTGTGCTGATTGTACATCTGTTTCCACGACGGTGAGGACTATTTATTCACTTGAAATAGAAAATAGTGGAACTTCTGTGATAGTACTTGTAAAAGGCAACGGTTTTTTGTATAATATGATTAGGATAATTGCAGGGACGCTTATGGATGTAAGCGAGGGAAGAATTTCCCCCGATGATATACCTGTGATTCTTGAAGCAAAAGACAGATTAAAAGCAGGCAGAACTGCTATGGCACATGGCTTATATCTCAATAAGGTTTACTATTGATTTAAGCTTTTATCTATTAGAAAATCGGTAATACGGAGGATTTATACTATGCCTATGTACGAAACCGACGACATAGTTGAACAGAAGAAAAGAGAAAAACGAAAAAAGAATATAGTTCGGTTTATTATTATTTTATTTTTATTGATTATTGCGGCTGTTATTTACATTACAAGTGAATTATGGCTGCCAAAACTCAGAGGACTTGGAAAACAGTATACCACAATTGTCAACGACGGACGGCTTGCGGAGGGGAATTTCCCTATTGAGATAACAGACAGTGAGGATTTCCAGCTTGACTGTACAGGAAAAATGTTATGTGTCCTCAGCGATGCAAGTATATATTTCTACAGCGAAGAGGGTGGTCTGATAAAACGCCGTCAGCACGCCTACGCCAATGCGATTATGGATTCTGTAAATGATAAAGTGCTTCTTTATGAAAGCGGTGGATATCGTTTCAGCGTAGAGGACAGAAACGGTATAATATATTCTAAAAGTCTCAACGAAAATATTATGCTTGTTCGCCTGAGTGAAGAAGGATATACGGCTGTAGTAACTTCATCTCAGGATTATGACTGCGAAATTACCGTATACGACCGCGATGGAAAAAAGATATACGAGAGAAAATGCGTCGAAAGAGTAAGCGATATAAGCTTTATTGATGAAAGTAAGGGCTGTGTTATCAGTTACATATATGCCGAAAACGGTTCCCTCGTTACTTCCGTTCAGGAGACTTCCTTTACGGAAAAAACTGAGAAATGGACATCTCCCGGACTTGATACTTTAGGAATTGAAACTGTGGGGTATAGCGAAGGTGCGGCAGTTATAGGAATAGATGCCTGTGGATATGTAGATAACAGCGGCAACATCTGCTCCCTTTACCGTTATGACGGAGAATTTGAAAGAGGAGATTGTGAAAACGGAAAATCTGCTGTAATTATCAACAGTTATGAGACAAGAAAATATGTTGCGGCACTTTTCAGCGGGAATGGAAAAGAGCCGATTGAAATAAGCTTTGATACCCCCCTTGTTGATGTAATCGTTCAGGATGGACTTGCTTACATAATGTCACAGGATTCCGTGGTTGCATACGATTTCGAGGGCGGTCTCAGGTCAACAGCTCAGATAAGCGATTCCTACAAAGGCTTTGTAAGAAGCAATGGATATGTTTTTCTGAAAGGGTATGATACAATTGATAGAATAAATTATGAAAGTTAGAGGAATTTATTATGGGAACTCAATATGCTTGGTTTTATGATGTAGTCGTTGCGGCAATTGCACTTGTGTGTATTTTTATTGGAAGCAAAAAAGGCGTGCTGAAAAGCGTTTTTGCCTTTGTTGGAATAATGATAGCCGCTATTTTATCATATGTTTTAAGTGGCACTCTTTCTGAAACTATAAGCAATGGCGCAGTCAGTGACGGTAACAGCAAGAAGATGCTGAAAAATCTTGAGAGCGAAACATTTATGAGCGATTATATTGATTATCTTGAACATATGGGATACAGTATAGTTATAAAAGAGGAAAAGATTGAAGCTATATTCCAGAATAAAGAAGAAAATATTGATGAATCGCTTGCTAAATATATCAATAATATTAATGGTCATCCAGTTGACGAAAAAGATGCCTTGATTGAAAAAATCCGTGAGGGATATGCTGTTATTATAAAAGATTTGGTTTCTCAATCGCTTAACAAGTATGCTGCCGAAACTGCTGCACAGCAGATAAGAGAGGACAGCAGCGGTATGCAGGAACTTATTCCTTTGATTATGGAATCGGATAATCTTCGTCCTGCTACTGACTTTATAGCTGAGAATTATATTGCACCTGCATACTACACAATAACAAGATTGGTCTCCTTTATTGTATTGTTTGTGTTTGTTGCACTTCTTCTTGTTCTCAGCGTAAATGCATACTTTGGCAGACGTGAGGTTTCTGCAATAGGTGTAACTTCCCACGTTGCAGGTGGAATATTCGGACTTATAACTTCCATATTTATTATTTTTGCAGTAGCTGTAAGTATAAGAATATGGGCAATTACAGGAAATAATGAAATGCTGTTCTTCAACAATGATTCCGTTGACAGATCTTATGTATTTAAGTATTTCTATGATTTTGCAAATAAGATGTAAAGGGAACTCCAAAATAATTAATTATAAATGGATAAATATGAAATGATTTAACAGGAGGAAAGTGACTGATGATTATGTGCAGCAAATGCAACAAGCGCCCCGCTGTTGTATTTATTACATCGATGAAAGGTAACGAAAAGAAAAATGAGGGATATTGTCTCACATGCGCTAAGGAAGCTAATATTCCGCAGGTTGCTGAGTATATGAAACAGCTTGGAATCTCCGATGAGGAGCTGGAGCAGATTTCGGACCATATGACAAATCTCCTTGACGGTGACGCTTTTGAAATGGGCGGCTCAGGAATTATGCCGGATTTTATGTCGAAGATGTTCGGTGGTATGGGCGATTTTCAGGAGGTTGATTCCATAAGCGAAAGCAGTTCTGATAAGCGTTCAGCTGATAAAAACGATAAGGATAAAAAGGACAAAAAGGATAAAAAGAAAAAAGAGCTTAAATTCCTTGGCAGCTATTGTACAAATCTTTCACAGAAAGCCGCTGACGGAAAGCTTGACAATATTATCGGCAGGGATAAGGAAATTGCGAGAGTTGTGCAGATACTATCACGCCGCACGAAGAACAATCCCTGCCTTATCGGTGAGCCTGGTGTAGGTAAAACAGCTATAGCAGAGGGGATCGCTCAGCGTATCAACGAGGGCGATGTTCCCTTTAATCTTGCAGATAAAAAGGTATATCTCCTTGACCTTACAGCTCTTGTTGCAGGCACACAGTTCCGCGGACAGTTTGAAAGCCGCGTAAAAGGTCTTGTGGACGAAGTAAAGCGCGAGGGAAATGTTATTCTCTTTGTTGATGAGGTGCATAACCTTGTTGGTGCAGGAGATTCCGAGGGCTCTATGAATGCGGCTAATATTCTTAAACCTGCCCTTTCCAGAGGCGAGGTTCAGGTTATCGGAGCAACAACATTCGGCGAATACAGAAAATACATTGAAAAGGATTCTGCTCTTGAAAGACGTTTCCAGCCTGTAACTGTTACAGAGCCTAACATCGAGGAAACTGTAGAAGTTCTTTCGGGTATAAAGAAGTATTATGAGGAATATCATAAGGTGCACATCTCAGATTACCTTATCCGCGTATGTGCAGTCCTTTCCGAAAGATACATCACAGACCGTTTCCTCCCCGATAAAGCTATTGACCTTGTGGATGAAAGCTGTGCACACGCGAGCATACGTTCAACTGAACTTGCAGAACATTCAAAAATTGTCAAGGAAATCAAAGTCCTTGAAGATATGATAAAAGATATGTCTGAGGACAGCGAGCCTGACTACGAGGCAATTGCCGAAATGCGTGGAAAGCTTATTCAGGCAGAATCCAAGGAAAAGGAACTTGCCGCAGCTGTTGAAGATATACAGGTAACAGAAGCCGATATCACAAAGGTTGTAGAACTCTGGACAGGAATTCCCGCAAGTAAAATTGCGGAAACTGAATTTCTTAAAATTGCCCGTCTGGAAGAAGCGCTGAAAAAGCGCGTAATCGGACAGGATGAGGCGGTAGCTGTATTGACAAAGGCTATAAAGCGTACAAGAGTACAGCTTAGCAAGCGCCGTCGCCCTGCGTCATTTATCTTTGTAGGTCCTACAGGTGTAGGTAAAACAGAGCTTGTAAAGGCTATCTCTGAAGAGCTTTTTGATTCTACAGAGCCACTTATCCGCCTTGATATGACTGAGTATATGGAGAAACACTCTGTAGCAAGAATGATTGGCTCACCTCCAGGATATGTAGGATACGACGAGGCAGGACAGCTTACAGAAAAAGTCCGTCGCAAGCCTTATTCCGTGATTCTCTTTGACGAAATTGAAAAGGCTCACCCTGATGTTATGAATATTCTTATGCAGATTCTTGACGAGGGTAAAATAGACGACGCTCACGGCAGAACTGTAAACTTTGAAAATACTATAATCTGTATGACTTCAAATGCAGGTTCTACTGATAAGAGCATCGGTGTAGGCTTCAACCGTACCGCAGATGAGATTTCAGCTGACAAGGCGGTTAAGGGACTTCGCGAATTCCTCCGTCCTGAATTTATCAGCCGAATTGACGAAATTGTGGTGTTCAAGCAGCTTACAAAGGAGAATTTTGCAGATATTGCGGCTCTTATGCTTGATGAAATGAAAACTCCTCTCAGCGAAAAGGATATCACTCTCACATACAATGATGATGTTTTAAAGCTCATAGCTGAAAAGTCATATGGCAAGCCATACGGTGCAAGAGATATCCGACGCGTAATTCGTCAGGATATTGAGGATAAAATTGCTGATATTATAATAAATCAGGGTTACAGCATAGATGAAATTGCCTTGACTGTAAAGGATGAAGCAATAAACGCAGAGGGAAGAAAAAAGGAGAGCTAAAAATGAAAATAAGCAGAATATTTGCAGCTGTTACAGCTATGGCAATTATGGTATCAATGGCAGCTTGCGGCGAAAAGAAAAGCAATACAGGCTCAGGTGAAAACGAAATAATTATGTATGATAAGCCTACAGAAGCTCCTACTAAAGCTCCTACGGAGTATGTGGAGGCAGCTGCAGATGGTCCGAGACTTTATATTGAGGATGTTAAGGCTAAAGCAGGCGAAACTGCGGCAGTTACTATATACATTGAAAATGCGGAAATGGCATGGGATATGTGCGGATTCCACATAACATATCCCGATATTCTCAAGCCGGAAATGTTTGATGAAGCAAATCGCTATGTGCGCAAGAAAATGGGCGAGGCTTCAGAATATAACGTTGGTTCAGTTGCTATGGAGTGGAGAGAAAATAAGAACGAGTATCTCACGTCAAATAATCTTGGAAGTATTTTCTTTACAGAGCTTTTTGATGCTGACCATGGTCTTAACGGCGCTATTGTTACACTTTATCTTCAGATACCTGCGGATGCGGCAAGCGGTACAGAATATCCTGTAGACTTTATGTATGTTGAGGGGGATATGTTCTCAAATCAGGCTGATGATAAGGCAATGGAAAAATATGTCTTTGAAAACTGGCGCGGCGGTAAAATTATTGTTGAATAATATACTGCGATGAAGTACAAAAAATTAGAAATTGCCGTGGCAGTTGCAGCTCCCACGGCAGTTGTTTTATTGTGTGTTTTTAAAGAGCAGATAATGGCGATGTCACAGCATTTCGGGATATGTATGCTCTATACGCTTACAGGCATACTCTGCCCCGGATGCGGAAATACCAGAAGCGCGAGGGCTATGCTCAACGGAGATTTCATCCTTGCCGTGAGAAATAATGCGTCACTGCCATTTATTGCCCTTGTGACCATATGCTTTTACATTGAGCTTGTGGCAGATATTTTCGGAAAGAAGATAAAGCTGATTCCGCGGAAACTATGGATGTGGCTTGTGATAATCGGGATATTCGTTGTTTATTTTATAGCGAGAAACTTTATACCAGCAATTGCTCCTGTTTGAATTTCAAAAATTTTCAAATAATATTTCACGGCTGAACTCATATAATACTTTTGCGGAAGAAATTCCGCACTCCAAAAAAGGAGTGACAGCTATGAAAATGACACCAATTGCTTTTGCATTGATAACAGCGGCGGCAATGCCTGCCAATGCCGTTTATGCGGCTGATAACCGAGCTATAGGCTACGGACAGGGTACAGCCTGTGACAGTCTTAACCGCCCTCTCGATGCAATTAGTTTCAATGACCGATACGGCGATTTTGATGCCTACGCTTTATCGGCAGACGAAAAAAGAATAATCATAACCTTTGACCAAGGTTATGAAAACGGCTATACAGCGAAAATCCTCGACACACTAAAAGAAAAAAATGTCAGCGCAATATTCTTCCTTACAGGTGATTATGCCAAAAAAGAAGAAGCTCTCGTGAAACGTATGATTGCTGAAGGTCATACTCTCGGAAATCATGGTATGACTCATGCAAGTCTCCCTACTTTATCTCATGATGAAGCAGTAAAGGAAATTATGAGCCTTCACGAATATGTGCTGAACAATTACGGATATGAAATGCAATATTTCCGTTTTCCTTGCGGTGAATATTCCGAAGCAGCACTTGAAATAGTGCAGAAATGCGGATATAAGACGCTTTTCTGGAGCTCTGCTTATGTGGACTGGAAAACCGACAGTCAGCCTGACCCGGCGGAGGGATTCAAGAAGCTCACAGAAGCGGCACATCCTGGGGAAATTCTTCTTCTTCACTCAGTATCGGCTACAAATGCCGAAATACTGGGAAATGTTATTGACAATTTAAGACAGCAGGGTTATATGGTATAGCAAAAGCCGCCGTGGAAAATCCACGGCGGTGTTTTTGGATTGATTTTTAAACTATCAAATGAATGTCTCCGATAATGTAAATTATAATCATTCCGATTACATACAGCTTGATTTTTGATTTCTTTTTTAATTTCTCAATCAGCAGAATAACAATCTGACAAAGCAGACAGGCTATAAATACATACCAGAGCACAAAAAAAGTAAAAACAAATGATATAGCATAGCCTTCTGCTCCGTAAACCAGTGTCTGGTCGCCGAAAAATCCGGCTGATACACCATTTATTGAATTTACAAAACTGAATATAACCAACAATATATAAGGAATAAAGGAACACCAGAATAGAATGTTACTTAATTTACTTTTCATATCATCACCTTATTTGATGTGTAAAAGCTTAAAGTTTAATTATCTCCGTACCCTGACGTGTTTCCTTGACTTCATATCCCATAGCGGATATCTTATCGCGGAGCTCATCGGCAAGAGCGAAATTTTTCTCCTTACGAGCCGCCTTTCGCTGTTCAACAAGCTCCATAACCTCAGCGGGAATATCGCTTGTATCGTCAGACGCTTCAAGAGATTTTTTTGCAGTTTCAACCATGTCAAGACCAAGTACCTTGTCAAATTCGTTGAGAAGTGCAAGTTTTGTGGAAGCGTTTGCTGTGGATTTCAGTACATCATAAACAGATGTTACAGCAAGGGCTGTGTTGAGGTCGTTGTCAAGAGCAGAAACAAATCCGTTCATAAGGCGGTCATACTCTGCCTTGTCGATTTCTCCTGCCGCCTCTGTTGTAAGAGGAGCAATTTTAGCAATAAGCTTATTGAATGTAAGCTTTGCATTGTCCAGATTATCCCAAGAGAATACGAGATTCTTTCTGTAGTGGGACTGTAAGCAGAAGAAACGATACACAAGGGGAGAGTAGCCTTTTTCTTCCAGAAGTGACACTGTAAGGAATTCACCGCTGGATTTGCTCATTTTTCCGCTGTTTGTGTTGAGATGATGAACATGGAACCAGTAGTTGCACCACTCGTGTCCCACATACGCCTCGCTCTGTGCGATTTCGTTTGTGTGGTGGGGGAACGCGTTATCAATACCGCCGCAGTGGAGGTCGAGATATTCGCCCAGATGCTTCATGCTGATGCATGAACACTCAATATGCCAGCCGGGATAGCCGACTCCCCAAGGGGAATCCCATTTAAGCTCTTGGTCATCAAATTTTGACTTTGTGAACCAGAGAACAAAGTCTGCCTTGTTTCTCTTGTTGGAATCCTCCTCAACGCCCTCACGAACGCCTACTGCTAAATCTTCTTCCTTGAAGTCGTTGAAGATATAATACTTATCAAGCTTTCCGGTGTCGAAGTAGATATTTCCGCCTGCCTCATAAGCATAACCTTTTTCGATAAGTGAAGATATAACGCGGATAAAATCATCAATACAACCTGTTGCAGGCTCAACAACGTCGGGAGTTTTGATATTCAGCTTAGCACAGTCTGCAAAGAAAGCGTCTGTGTAGAATTTCGCGATTTCCATAACAGTTTTCTTTTCACGCTTAGCGCCCTTGAGCATTTTATCATCGCCTGTATCGCCGTCGCTGGTGAGATGTCCAACGTCTGTAATATTCATAACACGCTTGACCTCAAGACCTGTGAAGCGGAGATGCTTTTCGAGAATATCCTCCATAATATAGCTTCTCAGGTTGCCGATATGTGCAAAATGGTAAACCGTAGGGCCGCAGGTATACATAGAAACCTTACCTGCTTCACGGGGAATGAATTCTTCTTTTTTTCTTGTTGCTGAATTATAAAGCTGCATAAAACATAATCCTTTCAGAGTTTCAGATTGATATTATTATTATATCATGCTGACAGAAAAATGTCAATTGATTTGTTGACAGAAATCAATCGGTATGATATAATAAATACATACCATTATAAGAGAAAAGAGGAATTTATTTTGAAAAAGATAATGACATATATTGCAATAGCTGCGGCATTGTGTATGCCTTTGAGTTCATGCGGAGATAAGAAAAAAAGTGAACCAAATTTCACTAAATATGACGTGGATACTACGAAAGCGCCAAAGCCTACAGACCCTTATATCGACGATGCTGTCACTGCTGAATCGGGTGAAGTATACCTTGCTGTTGCCGATTCTCAGTGGAAAGCCCAGTATCTCGGCAATAGCGACGGTGCGGGAACTACTCTCAGCTACGATGCAGGAGTTGTTGAAATCAACGGCAACGGCGATTATACCGTAAGTGTTAATGCTGATACGGAGGGATTCCGCTATGCTGTAAGCGGAGATGCGAATTATACCGGTTTTGTTCCGCAGGGAATGGAGTTTATGGCGGTAATTATCAAAGAGGGCGAAACGAAATATCCTAATGCTGTAATTACTGTAAACGAAATAAGAGTGGACGGTGAAGCTGTTGAGCTTACTGCCAAGGCATATACTTCTTCTGATGATGGCATTAACACAAGGGCAAATCTCATAAACAGGTGGACAAGCAAACCCTCTCCTGATGCAAGAAGCGTTGACGGTCCATTATACGACAGCAATGGGGAACCTCTTGATATTTGCGCAGAGTATTCTCCAAAAATTGTAGGTGATGAAGCCTTTGCATCATGGACAAATGTTGAGGTTGATATTACAATCAGCGGAATTTAATTGATTATACCAATCCCTAAAATGTTAGTAGACAAAGATGATGAGCAGAAATGATGTATGTCAAGGCGGACGACGAAAGCATACTGTCGTATGGTGAGGAAGTCCAACGACGACATACAGCATTTATGCCATTAGATTTGTCTACTGTTGTTTCAGGGATTGGTATTAGCATTAATATTTGACATAACAAAAGGACGGCTCATCACCGTCCTTTTTGTTTTATAATTTATTATGTTGTTGTAAAATTAAAGTCCTGCAATCTCAAAAGTGATTTCAATATCTGTCCATTCTTTTATAGAAGAAAGGTCAACAGCATTTTCAAGACCTTCATAAGCCCAGTCCTTGTTCATGTAGAGGACACAGCTGAAATAATCGTCAAATGATTCGTTTTCAGGATTTACAGAAACCTTGTATTCCTTACCGTCAACCTTTACGGATTTGATAGTAATTTTAGCTTTTTCAGCATTCTTTACACCATAAGCCTCAATGCCAAGCATTGCAATATCCTCAGGCATACTTCCGTCTGTGGCGTTTTTATATCCCTCTGTATCAGCTGTAACACTTACTGTATAAGTTCCGTTACCCTTGATGTCAGCAACCTTTGCGTTGTATGAAAGTGACTCCTGACTTCCTGCGTATATAGCCGTAAAAGATGAATCCATAACGCTCAAATATGCCTGACCGTCCTCGGCAATTACCATATCAGCTTCATAGGGATCTTCATAATCCATATCTTCCCAGAATAAATCTTCATCGTCAACATCAATATCGGAATCGTCGAACTCGAATTCTTCATCGTCCCAGCCGTTCAAATCTTCGTCGTAACCCCAGTCATCTTCAGCTGTGTAAGTGTAGTAGATATTCTCAGCGAATTCTGCTGCAAGTTCATCGGCTGTTTCTTCGTCAAGACCGATTTTTACAAGGATATCCTTTGCAAAAGCAGTCATCTTATCCTGCTCTACATAATCACTTGGGAAGTCTGCCTCGTCGCCGTACATATCATATGCTTCGGACTTGTCGGGGAGAGATACATCTGCACCGCTTTCGTTTGAAATTTCAAATGTAAGCTTACCATAGTTTACATCTTCAACAACGATATCGCTGGAAATTGTCTGCTTGCCGTCAGCTGTACCGAGGTCAAGGCTGATTGCCTGGTCTTCAACCTCAAAGCTGATATTACCTGTCATATAGCCCTTTTTCTCGTCAACAACAGTGAGGTCTTTGATTTCAGCAGACATTGTTTCGCCCTCAGATGTTACGGAAACGCTGCCGCTGTAAGCCTTATCGCCGCTTTCAGTAAGCTTGATATCCATGCGGACATCATCCTCACCTGATTCTGTAACAACGAATTCGCCGCGGATTTCAGCTTCGTCCTGTCCCATGATAAAGCGTGCTTCAAATTCATCGCTTTCGCCGTCAGCAAGTGCCATACCGCGGATATCGCCCTTGGGGTCGATGTATGTCTTTATAACAATTGTTTCATCTTCTTCGGAATCGTCGTTGATTTCATCAAGCGCCTCGTCCATTGCCTCTTTGTATTCCTCAGCTGTCATGGATTCTGTTCTGTCAACGAGGATTTCCTTTACAAGTTCATCTTCTTTAAGAGCATTGATGAAGCCCTCAGCGATTTCGTCAGCTTTTTCCTCATTAAGAGTAATTTCAGCAACAGTATAATTTACAGTAATATCACCGATTGCGATTTCTTCCTTTTTCTCAATCTCAACGTCGGAAATATAGCTGTTATAGAGGTCAACATATTTTACAACAAGAGATTCGAGTTCATCGGGAGTGATAATGGATTCCATATCATAGAGATTTGTTGAAAGTGAAGAATAGGATGCTCCTATCATCTCCTCTGTATCTTCGCCATTGGAAGCCATAATCCACTGGTCAGAAAGACCTGTGATTTTAAAGAATAAGTCTGCAGCGTCGTAATCGCCAGCCATGTCAAGATTAATTATATTTTCACCATTAAGAGCTGCGAAAACACTTCCGTTTACAGTTTTGTCCTTGACCTTTGAATTTACACCAAGAGTAACTTCTTTAAGGTCACTGAGGATTGTACCCTCTTCAATACCGCTTTCAGCCATAGCCTCGCTGAGCATATCAGAAGCTTCATCGCTGAGAGCGAATTTAGCAGCTACATCAGCAGTCTGTCCCTTTTTCTGCTCTTCAAGGTATGTGCGGTAGCCTTCTGCAACCTGTGAAGCAAGCTCATCTGTATTCTTTTCAGTAACCCATGTATAATAGTTTGCAGGCTTGCTGATTGTAAGTTTAACCTGATTCTTTACTAAATCAGAAAAATTGTAAGCAGCCACACCGCCGCCCACAGCAACAGCCAGAACACCTGCTGTAACGCCGCCAACAACAGCGCCCTTATTCTTGCTGAAGCGCTGGAAAGCGCCCTGGAAATAGCTTACGGGCTTGGTCTCGAACTTGCTGTCGTGGAGCAGATCGCCTCTGGAAGCAAGCCGGAATTTCTCAATGGGAATATTGTTTATATTGTTATCCATCTTTACTTCGCTCCCATTCTGATTCTCGGGTCAATGAAACCGTAGCTGATATCGATTACGATACCCGCAGTGAGGCTGACCAAGGTGTAGAAGCCGGACAACAACATAAAGAAGTCATAATCCTGGAATGTGATGGAGTTGAGGTACAGACCGCCAACACCGTTGATGCCGAACATCTTCTCAATAATCAGCGAGCCGGAAAGGACGGAGATAAACTCACTCAAAATAGAAGGGAAGATGACGACCATGGAGTTGCGCATTGCATGACGGTAGATGGCCTGCCGCTTGGTAAGGCCCTTGGTTCTTGCCAGGAGCATAAACTCACCGGTAAGCACCTCAGACAGCTCCGCACGGGTGTAGCGGGCATAGCCTGCGATGGAGCCCAGGCACAGCGCAAATACAGCAGGCAGCATGGAACGGAAAACCGGCCATGTAAAGTACTCGTTGCTGACGGACATGGTCAGCGGGAACCAGCCCAGCTTGAAGCAGAATACGTACTGGATCATAAGAGCCAATACGATGGAGGGAACCGATATCAACAAAATAATGAAAATGTTGATGACCTGGTCCTGCCACTTATTTTTCTTGATAGCGGCATAGATGCCCAGCAGAATACCGATGGGAACAGACAGCAACAGCGAATAGGTGTTGACCAGAACGGTAGGTGTCAATCTCTCCAGCAGCAGATTCAGGGCAGGCTCACGGAACTGGATATACCAGGAGGTACCAAAGTCAAACTTGGTGACGATATCCTTCAGATAAGTGAAGTATTGCTCCATTACAGGTTTGTCAAGGCCGTATTTAGCCTCAAGTGCCGCCTGAGCGGCAGGGGTGATAGCTTTTTCACTGGCGAAGGGACCGCCGGGAACAGCTCTCATAACAAAGAAAGTGACTGTAATTACAACCCATACTGTAAGAACTGCAAGTGCCACTCTTTTTAAAACATAGACCAATGTTTTTGTGTTCACAGTAATAACCCACCTTATTTTTTATTCCAGATTTGTGCTTTTTAAAAGAAAATTCTTATTACATTTTCTTTTCTTCATCTGATTATATTCGTTATATTGTACTATAAAACAAACTAAAATTCAATAGCTAAAGCAAAATTTCGGTAAAAGAATTGATTATTGATACTTATTTACAGTTTAAAAAATTTATTCTCAAATTATTTTATCGCTTTCGATTACATAGTGAATAAGTATTCTTACAGCTGTGAAAAAGCCGTCAATATCTATTCTTTCATCACGCTGATGAGGACCTCCGTGACCGTCAGGCATCTGAAGAACCTTATCTTTCCTATCGGGAAGAATCACACTTGTGCCGAGAGAGAAGGCATTTTTAAGCTTTCGTGCGTAGGTACCGCCTGACATAAGAACAGATTTTTTATCCTCAAGAGCGATTTCAGCATAAATTCTTTCGAGAAGCTCAGGGATTTTACTGTCCTTATCTATGGAGAATCCCGGACTGTTATCCTTATAAACTATCTCAAGGCCGAGCCTCTCAAGTGCCTCAGCA
>CALGTV010000012.1 GCA_937902395.1 uncultured Ruminococcus sp. | reverse complement strand
CCGTTCTTTGCTATGTAGATGTACTCAAATCCATTTTCAGTATTGCTCATATCTGATACAGGATTACCTGCTGCATCTGTTTCAAGAACGTAATACTCAATACCTTCTTCTGTTGTGGGAATATTGTCGAATGTGAAAGTTTCTGTAACTTCCTCACCGCCAAGCTTGCCCTGCATTTCCAGAGCCTTAATTTCAGCATAAGATGATTTAACAAACTCATCTCCGTCCTTTGTAAACAGTCCAAAGTAGAAAGTATCCTTTGTACCGTCAAGAGCAGGAATAAATGTCTTGTTTACCTTAATGCTGCCAACTGTAGTCTCATTGGTTATTTCGATTGTCTTTTCCGTGATTTCTGTAGTAATTTCATTTCCAAGCTCGTCAAGAGATGTACCGTCAAAGGCTTCTCCTGAATTGCCGTATTTGATAGTTTGTCCGATACCTGTTGTAAGTATCTCGCCCTTTGCATTAACCTCAAAGAGATAAAGAGTTTCAGGAATGATAAGGTTATTGAACTCAATAGTTTCTGTCTGTCCGTCGGTCATTGTAACAGACTTTGAATCGCCGACCATTGAGAATTTCTTACCGCCAACAGTCTGTGTACCTGCTTTCTCATCCACTTTAAAGAGTGCAAAATAGAAAGTATTTGGAGTGTCAGTGCTGGAATTGTAAGTTTTATTAACTGTAACCTTTGCATCTGAGCCCTTTACCCATACACCAACCATAGCAGGCTCTGAAATCATTACATCATCAGGGTCAAGACCGGTTTTAGGATTAGAGGATTTATAAGCGTATGCAAAGCTGTTCCATGCGATATTTTCCTCACCTGTCTTGTCAACAGATGCGGGAACTGTTCCATAAAATTCAACCTGAACTGTTCCGCCGGCTGGAATATCATTGCCATTAAGGAACTCGATACGGAAGTTCTTCATATTGCTGTTATATGAATCCTGCCATACCATTACATCGTCTTCGCCAACCCAGTCTCTGTCAAATTCTGTGAGAACTGCTTCGCTGTCAGAGTAAGTAATTCTGTAATCAGATGAAGAAATCTCAACTCCATTAATCTTTACAACAAATCCCTTTTCGGTATTAAGTGTAACAGGGAATGCTGAACCTCTTGGATAACCTGATACAAGACCACAATCGTTTATATACGGCAAGCGGTCAATAATTACAAAGTTTTCAAGAGAATTCTGATAGCCATTTTCTGAGTCGGCTACAGCGTTATTCTTAACATTGAGTGTATAGTGTACATCCTTTGTCTGAAGTCCCTGTACATAGTTCAATGAAAATTCATTTGAACTCTCAAAAGGATTTGTAAGGATATTATTATGCTTTACAAGGTCACCAAAACCGTTTGCAAATGGAACACCTGCATCATTTTGAGTTTCAAAATGGATAGATTTGAAAGATTCTGTCTGCAATCCGCCAATCTGATGCATAGCGCTTGCAAAGAGAGTATTATTATCCTTATAAGTGCCCTTTACAACGTTGCTTTCAGCAAAATTCTGATTGAAATCAACAGTTACGCTGTTTCTTGCAAGAGATGCTCTCTGTACAGGCATATCTTCATTATCGCCTGTTGTATCGGGAGCTGTTGCAAATGTAAGCTTGAGATACTGATTTGCTTCAAGCTCAATATAGGTATCGCTGTTGCTATCGCTGAAATCAAATACAAGATTTCCGCTTTGTGGAGATACAACTTTCTCACCATTAATAGTGGGAGTTATGTAACCTTCTTTTTGGCTCTGATTGTCTTTAGAATAAACCACATACTTTGCACGTAAATCAGTATGATCCTCTGCATTTCCGCAGTAAATATACTTGCTGTCGATTACATCTGTAATTTTGAAGCCCTTAATGGGTGATGCAGCCTTTTCACCGCTTGCGCCGTACTGTTCAGAACCGTCTCCATTGTATACAGTTACTGTCCAGTTTGTACCCTCAGCGGATTCAAAATCAGAAATCCAAACTGCTTCGGCTGTTGCACCTGACTTTTCAACACCGGGAGCTGTCTGCTCACTGCGGAGGAAAAGATTAGCTGTATCTTCGTTTGTCTTTGCAACTAATTCCTGATTTCCTGTACCGTAATTCTTATACATATCAACAGAAGCTGTATTTGAGAATTTTTCATCAAGTACCTCTGTATCATTCGCTTCAGACGCAATAGATTCAGCAACGCTTGAAGAAAGCTTTGTTTTATAAGTAATTACAATTGCCGGTAAATTTGTATTGTACTTTAACTCTGTATCAGATAACTCAAAAGTAATTGTACCATCAGAATTTCTAATTACTTCAAGATTATCCGCAGCAACTTCAGTGAGAGAATAATACTGTCCCTCCCAGCTGCTTGAAGCAATATACATTTTCTGTGAGTCATCTACAAATTCCATTCCCTCAGGCAGCTTGTCATTAATAACATACGTTATTTCTTTGTCAAAATCCACCTTTGTTGCTGCTTTATTAACTATAGCAAGATAATAGTCAAATTCAGCATTCAACAAATCTTCATTCAATGTATCAGAAGGCACAGTATAATTTAATGTACCAAGCATCATACTATTAACAAGCTGATTGATATTATCGGCAGGAGGTACAAAACAGCCTTTATCCAATGTTGGAGCAATGCATTTATAGTTTATCTCATCACTATAAACAGAAGGATTCTTTCTCAGATTTTCTGGAGTATCATTATACTCAACATAAACTGTATTTGAACCTGTTGTAAACTCACGACCAAGACCAAGATCTTCTATTGTAAGCTGATAAGAGAGAACTATTTTTTCACCCTTTTTCAAAATAGTTCCATTGTCTTTTGCTGTAAGTCCAAGTGTAAACCACCAATCCTTAGTTCCTGATGACATATAATAAGCAATATTACCATTATATTTATTTGAAGAAAGAATCGTGGCTTTAAGATCTTCTATATCTTTTTCGGGATCATACAGCATTCTCGTAGGTCCTTCTTGTGATATGGTATCGCCAGCTTTAAGAACAGAATCGTCAGGAGCTTCAACAACTGTGATTCTAAAATTGTTTTCAATTAAATATTTAGACTTCTGATCACTTTCAGCTGAAATCACATCATACACATTAAGCGTATCCCAGTCTTTAGTGGAATTATTTGTAACTTCTATGTAGTAGGTGATTTTATCATTTACACCTATTGAACCTTCTTCCTTATCAATAATACCGGGTTCAAGTATACTTGGAACTTCTGTAAGGCTGCCATTAACCTTTGCAAACTTGTCTACCTTAACGGCATACTTGTCCACAATCTTTGTAGACGCAGTATCTGCAAATGATTTTCCATTCAGCTCAACAGATGCATTATTTGTTATAACAGCTTTGTCTGTGCCGTCATACTTATAAATAATAATAAGCTGAGGCTTATTCACAGCACCGCTGTAACGATATGTAAGAACGCCGTTACTGAGTGTATAAGTATCATCTGCCAGAGATGTTCCCTGTGATATTACTGTGCTTGCTTTGTTATCACTGTTAGCTATAAATTCAACGCCTGCTATGCTCCAGCTACCAGCCTCAACTTCTTTCGGGAATGTATCTGTAAATGTGATAGGATATATTACAGAACCATTAAGGAGACTGTTTCCCTTGTCATAGCTAAGAGTATATTTCAGAGTATCGCCGTTTATATCAGCTGAACTCTTATCAACAGCCTTATTAAAATTGCCATATTCAAGAGTTGCAGATGAAATTGACGCACTTACTGAATTAGTACCTGAATAACCTGTATAACCATAAGATGCTGTATTTGTCAGCGTTCCTGTTGCTTCTTCGGAAATTGAACCATTGATAACAACAGTTACACTTGCCCCTGATGCAACGGTACCTACAGTTATATCTTCTGTGCCGTCCCATGCAACAGCTTCACTTTCCCCTATTTTATAAGAAGTATATGTGATGCCGTCGGGAATAATTTCTTTGATGATTACGCCTGATGCATCAAGCGTACCATTATTTTTAAGTGTGATTTCATAAAGCGCCGTATTTTCAACAGCTTTACCCTCGGCATAGCTTGTAAGCGCTCTCTTTGTCATTTCCATTTCAACACTGCCGGGCTTAACTATAAGATCACTTGAATCGCTCTTCTCCTTGCCGTCATAGCTCATTGTAGCAGTATTTGAAATTGTAGTAGGTGCATTGTCCTTTACCATAGCAGCCATTTCTTTATCGGTAAATTCCTTTGAAACCTTAATCTGTACGGATTTATTGGGTTCAAGACTGCTTATAACCCAATCGCCGTTGTCATTCTGAGTTACACCGGAAGCTTCAAAAGTCCAGCCACTTGTATTAGAATCACTTACAATTATATTCTTGGCTGCTGCTGTACCGTTGTTTGATACTGTGATATAGTATATCATAGTAACCTTATCATCAGCCTTGTCGGTTATCTGATAAACGGTATCATATTTTTCACCAATTGCAAATGAACCTCTCTTGCTGATAGACAGAGAAGGCACAGCATCCTCAACTATTACAGTTGCCTTTGCACTGTCTTCCTTGCCCTCCTTGCATAAAGCTTTTGCTGTATTTTCAAATTTGCCTGCTTCTGAGGCGTTTATAGTCGCTGTAAGGTCGATTGTAATATATTCGCCTACGCCCAGTGATATACCAGCCGGAAGAAGTGAGGCCTCTGTTGCTGTAAGCTCAGCAACAGTTATATCGCCCTTATCTTTTCCGTTGCTGTGTGACCATGAAGCAGAATTCACTTTTGCTGTTCCTGCAAATCCGCTTAAAGCGTCAGTAACAGAAACTTCTGTAAGAGGCTGTGTACCGCTGTTTGTAACAACTATACGATATTTTACTTCTGTTTCATTACCCTTGAGAATACTGTAAACATTAGATGTCTTTGTTACGGAAATATCTGCTGCAAGCTTCTTTACAGTAATAGATTCATCAGAAGTACTGTCGTAATTGTTTTTTACAGTATTTTTAAGATAAAGCGTTTCAGCATCAGACTCAGCAACAGTAAACGTTACCAGCGCATACGCTTCTTTGCCTGCTCCGATATTGTCGGGATATTCAATTTCTATGGACTTTCCGCTGCTGTCATGGGTAATTTTTGCCTCAGCCTTCTTACCGTCAACAAAAGTCTCAGCGGATTCGTATGTAAGACCTGCAGGGTATGTATCGGTCATAATAAGCTTGCCTGCTTTACCACCCACATTTTTTGATGTAAGGCGGAATACAACCTTATCCCCTACTACAAAATAGCTCTTTGCAGCGTATGTGTCAGATTGGCAAAGCGATGTTTCGAGACTCTTGTCCATATCAAATTTAGCTGGGTTGCTCTTGACAGGCAGGGAAACCTCGTCCTCACCAAGATTATGTTTATAAGTCTTGCTCTCATAAGTCTTTGCCATTACGCCAAGCTTGTTGTTCAGCTTTCCTGTTGAAAAACTGTCCGAAAGCTCGATACAGCTGAGATTCAGCTTTGCTATCTTGTCAAATGTCTGCATTTCTGCATAGGGCTTGCCGTCCTTAATATATTCGGAATCGACAGTCCATGTTACAACAGCTTCATTGCCGCTGTTAAGCTTTACATCGCTGATTGTAACACCCGGAATTGAAAATGCTGCTTTTACTTCTTCTGCACTCTTGAAGGTCATTCCCTCAGAAAGTGTAATTGTATCGGTAAACTGCAGTCCTGTTGCCCAGATTACTCCTGTATCAGCAGAAGCATAGCTTGGTGCAGCATAAAGTCTGAAATCAACACTGCCATTTGCAAAGGATTCTGTTGATATTTCAGTAGCTGTTGTTGTTTTTTCATCTGTCCAGCTGAATTTAGCATTTGCCTTAATACTTCCTGAAACTGACGCGTTGCTGAATGTATCAACAAGCTTTACAGTTGAAGTATGATCATCTTCGGTAAGACCATTGGCAAATTTTGCATTCAGCTGAATAGTCTGTGTAGAACCGTTTCTGATACTGAATTCAATATAACGTTTTCCTGTTACAGCATCATACACAAGCTTATAACCGTTGTACTTTGCGCCGTTGTAAAAACCATTATCCTTGAAATTTGTCAGAAGCAGATTGCCGTCTGTAATTTCTACACGATATTTCGCTGTTGGTCCAAACTGGTAAACATTGTTTCCGCTGATAGTAATAACCAGTTTGAATGTTTCGCCTGATTCAACTTCACCGATTACCTTATTGGTTGCCGCATCTTTGAATTTTACAGATGCATTCGTCAGGACGTTAGGACCGCCCCAGCCGAAACCGAATCCGGGGCCGAAACCAAATCCAGGGCCAAAACCGAATCCGAATGCAGCTGCTTCAAAAAGTGATGCAGGCATACACATAATCGCCATCATCATTGCAAGGAATGTACTTACAACACGCTGAAACAAGCTTTTCTTCTTTAATGCTTTTGTGTTACTCATACCTTTGCCGTGTGCCGCCGGCTTTATCCCTCCTTTTTAATATGACACCTTTAATGTTGCTAAGAGCCAAATTTTCAACCACCTTTCTTTTTTGTTTTAACATATTATTACACATTTCATATAATATCCCAATTGTAATAATACATTTTTATTATATCATACAGCACATAAGTAGTCAATAGGTTTATTCTTTTTTGGCATGTTTTAACAAATCGCACATTATTTTATAGACACTTATGACAAATCGCTGTCTTTGCGCTGATACTAAACTGTCGTCGATTATTTGCAAAGGTTTCTAAGCATTGATTATTTCACAATATTCACCATAACTTCTCCTCTCATTAACTATAGCCTTCACTATATAAGAGAAAGTTTTTTCAGCATAATTAAGCGATGTGAAAAAATTTTATGAGCAGCATTTTTTTACTATCTTATGCATACTTTTTATTGTAATATTTTAGGAATCCTCTAAAAAACAAAATCCTGTCATATGGAAAACTCTAAAAACCCACTCACGTTAAACTTTTTATGACAAATTTCACTCGTGTTCCGTTTTTAGAAAATTCCATAACAGATTTTTAGAGATTCTTTTAGATTATAAGGAGAATTATAATGAAAAATGCTAAACGAAAAATTATTGTGGGATCTGTTTTTTCCGCCTGTGTGGCTGCTGCTGTTGTAGGAGGAAATATTATCACCAAAAAAGCCGAGACAGTCCCTGCCTCGATTATGGGAATCTCTGAAGAAACTCCTATTATTGTTCTGGATGCAGGACATGGCGGAATCGACGGCGGTTGTGTATCCGCTGAGGGAATACCTGAAAAAAATATAAACCTTAGTATACTCCTTCGTCTTCGCGATATACTGGAGCTGAACGGCTACAAGGTTGAAGTTACCCGCGATACCGACACATCAATTCACGACAAGGGTATTGAGGGTATCGCTAACCAGAAAAGCTCCGATATGGACAATCGCCTTGAAATTTTCAACAAGAACAAAAACGCTGTATGTATTTCTATTCACCAGAATCAGTTCACTGACCCTGTTTACAGCGGCGCGCAGATGTTCTACTCTGCAACTGATAGCCGAAGCGAATCCCTTGCCAAAAATTTACAGGACAGCTTTAAGGAGCTTATTCAGCCGGAAAATGACCGAGAAATAAAGCTTTGCGGCAAGGAGCTGTTTTTGTGCTATTTCAGCGAAAATCCCACGGTTATGGTTGAGTGCGGATTTCTCTCAAATCCCGAAGAAGCCGCCCTCCTCAACACCGAGGAATATCAGCAAAAGGTGGCTATGACTATTTTCAAGGGATTGACCGACTATCTCAATGAGCAATAAAAATAACGGCTTTCGATGATTTTTCGGGAGCCGTTATTTGTTGACTTTCGACTGTTTTTCTGTTATAATTAGCATACAAACTTCAATAATATCAGGTGAATAAAATGTCAGAAATAAAATATTATCAAACAGAAGAAATTGAAAAAAGCAGAAAGAAAATCCGCAACGGTGATGTTTTTGTAGTTAAAATAAAAGACCATGACCTTTATTTTTATGGAAAAGTTATAGATGTAAAAGCTCAATATAATCTTATATCAGAAGCAATACTTATTTTTCTATACAAAACGACCGCAACAGATATTATTATTCCAGAATATATGGACGAAAATGATATTATAGCAGTACTTATAACCGATAAGTACGGTTGGAACTGTGGGCATTTCAAAACAATCTGCAATATTCCTGTAAATGAGGCAGAAAAAAACTTTGATTTTGGATTTATAAATTCTTTACAAGGAAGTTGGATAACTGAAGAAGATATTGAAAAATTCTCTAATAATCATGAAATTATCTATCTTGATGACGGAAGAATTATAGCAAGTCCTTATGTAAATGCATATAACAATAAACTAAATCACAAACCAAAACTTTGTAGAGATTATAGCTATTCACTATACGAAACAGTTTCATATGAAATTTCTGATTATTTACATGCAAATCCCGAGATAAAAAAGAAATATGGTTTGTAATAATTTAATCGCCCCTTACAGAATCATCTGCAAGGGGCTTTTTCACAGCACTTGACAAAAAGCGCTATAAATGATAAAATATTGATATAATATATTTATCGGGTGATTTTATGAAAAAAGATTCGGGTTATAATACCGCACAAAAGGAAAAACTCCTTGATTTCCTTATAAATAATAAGGACAAGCACACCAGCGCGCAGGAAATCGACAACTATCTCCGTTCCGTCGGCTCACCTGTTGGTATGGCGACCATTTACCGCCAGCTTGACCGCCTTGTTGAAGCAGGAACTGTCCGTAAATTCGTCATTGACGGCAAAACAAGCGCCTGCTATCAGTACATCGAAAACGAAAAGGAATGTCAGGAGCATTTCCACCTTAAATGCCGCAGCTGCGGAAAGCTGATACATCTCAGCTGCAATAAGCTAATGGATATAAACAGCCATATCGCACAGCATCACGGCTTTATCATTGACCCCTCACAGACCGTTTTTTATGGCAGCTGTGTGGATTGCGTCGGCTTATCCGAGGAATAAACCTTGACTTCGTCAGTTTCCTCGCCGCTGTCTGTTAAATTTGTCGGTCTGGGAATGTATATTTTCATATCTTCATCTGCCATTTTCCTCACCTCGTTGATATTATTCCTCAATGAAAAGGAATTATTCAAACTATGAAAATTTTTAAAACTCTGCTGACTGTCATTGCGGCAGATATACTTTCACTTTTTATCGGATTAACTCTTGCAGGCTCTTCAACTGTGATATTCCGAGTAATATCAGCAATCTGCACTGTTGGAATCCTTGTTTGTGTGCTTGGGAATTTCGCCGCAAAAACAGCCTCGGCGGATATAAAATCCGCACGGCTCAGCAAGAAAAAGCTCTCCCCTGCCATGCCTTTGATTATGAGTATTTCCGCTTCATTTCCCGCAGTTTGCAGTTGGCTGATACTCAGATATTCTGATATTGATTTTTACCGCTGGCATAAAATTATAAACGGGTATTTTATTCAGATTTACAATTTTATAAATCCTGATGCTTCCTCTTCAGCGCTGACCTCGGGACAAATTCTTGCCATGCTTCCCCTTTCCTTTGTGCCTGCCGCTGTATTCCTTGCCGGATATTATATCACCTATTTCAAAGAAAGAGAGGCTAATCATGCCGTCAAACAGTAGAAATCTTGAACCGTCTGAACTTTTGAATTTATACTGGAGTTATTATCAGCTCCACGCTGACCAGCGAATGAAAATCACTGAACTTTTTATCACTGTTGAAACAGTTCTTTTTGGTGTTTTCGCTGCTATGTTCGGAAAAAATCTCTCACTTATGCTGATTATATCAATTGCTGTTTTTATAATCGGGCTGATTTGTTACTTTCTTGATGTCAGGTCAACTATGCTGCTCCACGACTGCCGTGTTGCAATCAGAGAAATCGAAAGCCGTTTTATGCCAAATTATCCGCAGGATATGCGGCTTTTCACCTGTGTTAAAAAGCACGAGGGACTTATAAAATTTTCAAAAATTATCCGTTCATGCTATCTCTCCGTAAGTCTTGCGGGAATAGCTATGATTATTATTTCTGTTTTAGCGTAATTAAAGCCTGCCGATTTTGGCAGGCTTTTATTTTAGAGGTTTCCTTAAAACAACGGATAATGCAACCAATCGTCAGCTTTGTGTGTCGTCATTCAGCTATTGTTTAATCATTTTATTGATTTCGTTTAACCTTTTCCTATAAATGATATATTGCGTAATCCAAATAACAACAAAAAGAAATATAAACACACAAACATAGGTAATTATTCCAAGGAGAGAATGCTCCATCCAGTAGGTAAAATATGCTATAGGGAACATAATAACCGAATATATGCTTAAACATATTCCTGTCTGTGCTGCAATATTTATATTTTCCATTTCCCATATAACAGATGATGCAGCAAATCCCATTCCCATAACAGCGCAAAGCAATGTCTGTACAGTGCCTGCTATAGCTTCATTACCAATATACTCTACAAATTCTGGTGCACAAATAATAAACTCCCCATTACCTGAAATAAGAGAAATAATAACACTTATTATCTGACCTATCGCAATTCCTGTAAAAAAGCCAACAATGCTTCTGTTGAAAATTTTCTTTTTCATAACAGCACCTCATAACCCTAATATTTTTTTGATTTTTGATACGTATCTTCTTGATACATACGCCGTGGACTTATCCTCAAATGTTACACGTATTGTTCCTGTAATATTCATATCGAAATTTTTCACTTTTTTCAGATTTATTATTTCCGAATTGGATATGCGGACAAACATCGAAGAATTAAGCCTTTCTTCCATTTCATAAAGCCGATGACGAATAACAAATTCACCCTCTTTTGTAATTGCCATAACTTTTCCCTTAACAGAAAATATTCTTATTATTTCATCTTGTTCAAGAATCTGCATTATACTATCTTTAAAACCGCAGACGTATTGCGGTACTTCTTCAGATAATTTCGCAACAAGGGAGTTAATTTCATCTGTAACTTTTTCCGTAAGTATTATAACTTTAGGAATTTTATACTCAGAAGAAATTTTTATTTCTATATCCATATCATCACCTCCTGAAATTATTATACACGCCATTCAAGATTATTTCAAGCTTTTTTCTATAAGTGGTAGTTTCAATGATATAATCGGTTGTATTTATATTATTTTCAATCAAAATAGCCTGCCGATTCTGGCAGGCTTTTTTGTTTACATCTTCTTTTTATAGTATGTTCCTACTGCAACCGTTATAATTACGCCCACTATCATATCAATTGCAAGGGTTATGCTTACAACCTCGCTGATAAAACCGCTGACAATAACAGCAATCGCTGTCAGATAGAGTGAAATAAGACTTGAAGTCTGAGTTGTTTTCTTAGCTATTTCAATATTTCGTTCATCCGTTTCCTCTATGTAACGCTTTTTGAGCTGTTCCTCATTATGAAGAATAACATATGTACTGACAAGTGAAAAAATTGCTGTGACCATTAATGCTGAAAACACGCCTGTCACCATTCCCTGTGAAAATTCACTGCCTCCTTTGACAAGAAATTGCGCAGTGAAAAATGCAATCGGCATAGTAAGACACTTAAATATACTGATTTTAAACTTATTTTCATACTTTTTTCTGAACTCTTTCATAATTTAATCTCCTTATAAATTTTCGTCGCCCTCAAAGATAAAAAGCTCCTCTATCGTCATACCGAAGAATTGTGCAGCTTTGTGGGCAAGTGTTAATGATGCGTTATATTTCCCGTTTTCAAGTGAAATAATCGTTTGTCGGGTAACGCAGAGAGCATCTGCAAGCTCCTGTTGTGTTACTTTACGGCTTTTTCTCAATTCCTGTATTTTGTTTTTCACAAATTTTGTCCTCCCTTCCGCTGCTATACACCAGTACAACAGCGACTGCAACGCCTATTGTAAGCCACGGAAATGCAGCTTCGGTAAATTCTGCAAATGCACCGCCGATATGACTGCTGCTCAAACGGAGTATAAGTGCGGCAGTTATAAAAACAGTTCCGATATTTCTTACAATACTTTTGCCTTTTTGATTAAGCATAATAATTCTCCTTTCAAATTGATGTAAAGTTCACCTTACATTTATAGTATAGCACACTTTACATTATTTGTCAAGTGAACTTTACATATTTTTCAAAAAAATTTTTTCGGATAAAAAAATACACCTCATCAGAGGTGTACAATTATTAGCGGCTTCCATTAATCAATCGACGGAATCCCCATTTCAGTATCGGGAGAAACTTTGTAATCAGAAAATCGGTAGTCGTTTATAGGTTTTATTTTCTTGTTTTCTTCCTCATAGGCAAGAAAAGTCATAGTCAGAGGAATAAAATAGGGATATCCTGCATCGCCCTTTATAGCATTATGGGAATTACGCAATATTTTTATTAAAATAAGATTTATAACAAGAGGAACAAGATTAACAAAATTAAACAGGGCTGTAAAAATCATTATAGCCGTAGAAAGTTTAAGATAAAACAGCTTTTTATAGAAAATAAAATAAAAATACATAGCATATCCTAACACAACTCCGATTAGGCACACAAGCACACTGCGAGTAGTCGCGTATACAAGTGAGAGTTTTTCTCCGTGGATAAAATCAAATGAATCAAAAGCATATGTGAAAAGTATCACAGCAATCAGCGCCACAACATTAAAGAAAAATCCCACCCAGAAATCATGGACATAGACCTCTCGCTTTTTTTGCATTTCAAGCATATGGTCGTTGAAATCGTGCACTTCCTTGTACATCTTGTCCGATGTGATATTTATACTGTTTGAACTTATATTTTCGATTGTAATATAATCAAGCTCATCAAGGCTGATTTTTTTATTATAGTAATTGTTTAATCTCATAGCAATGCCTCCTTATTATTTATATTATAAGACTATATTCATATTTTGTCAATAGTTTTGTAAACATTTGAGTAATACATATTAAATGCCTTTCATTCCAAAATTGTAGATTTCACCAAACAGCCTACAGCATTACTATAATTTTACAATCAATAGCTGAAAGCTCACGACTTTAATCTCAAATTTGCTATTTACAAAACAATAAAAATATGCTATAATAAGCTGATAAATATTGAATTGGAGCGATAAATATGAGTATTTTTGATGTGTTCGACAGAATTTCGCAAAATCCGCGCACTCCACAAGGTAAAATAGAATATATAATAGCAGGTCTGGGCAATCCGGGTATGCAGTACGAGGGAACTCGCCATAATGCAGGATTCTGCACTCTTGATACACTTGCATCACAAATGGGCGAGAGTATCAGCCGCCTTAAATTCAAGGGCAAAACAGCCGAGGTAAATATAAACGGCGTCCGCTGTCTGCTCCTTGAACCTACAACATATATGAACAACAGCGGCGAATCCGTTGTACAGGCGCTTGAATTCTACAAGCTCAGCACCGACCGCCTTATCGTTGTATACGATGACATATCCCTTGACCCCGGTAAACTGAGAATCCGCAGAAAAGGCAGTCACGGCGGTCATAACGGAATCCGCAGTATCATTGAGCTGACAGGCAAAGACGATTTTCCGCGCATAAAAATGGGCGTAGGCAAGAAACCACACCCAGATTATGACCTTGCAAAATGGGTTCTGGGCAAATTCAGCAAGGAGGATTCCGAAAAATTCAAATCCGCCGCTGAAAATGCCTGCGAATGTATTAAGCTTATGGTGCAGGGCAAAACAGACGAAGCTATGAATAAATTCAACTCATAGGAGCGTTAAATGAAGCTTTTCAGTAACATTTTCAGTGAGCTTTCGGGATTTAAAAGTATTCTCGAATGTCTTGAAAAAAACATTTCTCCTGTCTCCGTGACAGGACTTTCCCATATACACAGAGCCAGCCTTGTTTCCGCACTTGTCGGAAACAGGGTTAATCTTGTTGTTACGGGTACAGAGGCGGAGGCAAAAAAACTCTGCGACGATGTAAATATGATGACAGGCAGGGAAGCAGCTGTGCTTTTTCCCTCAAGAGAACAGGTTTTCACTCCTGTTGACAGTTCTAACCATGAATACGAATATATGCGTATTTCCGCACTTTCAAGAGCCGCGCGAAATAACTGCGATGTGATATGTGCAAGCATTGAAGCTGTAATGCAGCCTGTTATCCCTCCTGATATACTTATTTCATCGGCAATTGAAATATCCGCAGGAGACACCATAGACCGCGATAAACTTTGCCTTGACCTTGCAAAATGCGGATATCAGCGCTGCGAAAAAGTTGAGGGCGCTTCACAGTTTTCCGTCAGAGGAAGTATTATCGACATATTCCCTGTTCAGTCGGATAAGCCTGTCCGTATCGAACTGTGGGACGATGAAATTGAAAGCATTGCGGAATTTGATACGGATTCCCAGCGCCGTTCAGATACACCTATTGACAAACTGGAAATCTCCCCTGCCAGCGAGCTTTTGTGCGAGGGTGAACTGCTTGCACAGCGTCTTGATGCACTCTTGAAAAAGGTACGCGGAAAGCGCATGGAGCTTGTCCGCACACACCTCGGTGCAGATGTTCACCGCTTGAATTCCGGAGAAATCCTCCCCCACGGCATGAAGTATTACAGCCTTGCATATGAGGGACTTTCAACAATTTTTGACTATATTGACGGTGCAGTGCTTTTCAGCGATTATTCCAACATAGCCGAAGCCGCCAACGGTATAACCACACGTTTCAATGAAGATGTAAAAATTCTTATTGACGAGGGACAGCTTTGTAAAGGACTTGACAATCTCCTTGTGGAATTGCCGCAAATTCAGCTCATAGCCGAGAAAAAATGCTGTTTCTATATCAGCACGTTTTTACAAGGCGGTGAGCGTATTGACTACCGCCGCATTATAAGCTTTGAAGCCATGCAGACGGCTCTGTGGGGCGGTGAGCTGAAACCTCTTATTGAAGATATTTCAGACTATATACGACAAGGATATAAAATTTTACTCTGCGCAGGAAGCGCAAAAACGCTCCCTATAATCAAGCAGGATTTGGAAACAGAAAATATTCCCTGTGATATCGCAAATGAAGAATCTGTCCTCCACAAAGGCAGAGTATGCCTTATTTCAGGAGGGCTCAGCGGCGGATTTGAGTTCCCCGAAACAAAGGCAGTTCTTATCGCTCAGGGACTTTCAATGGATTCAAAATCCACCAGAGCGAGAAAGAAAAAAAAGCCGAAATCCGAGGAAATCCGTAGTCTTTCTGATATTACCGAGGGTGATTTAGTCGTACACAGCAGTCACGGTATCGGACGATTTATCGGCATACGCAAGCTTGAATTCGACGGTGTTACCAAGGACTATATAACAATACAGTACGCAGGTACAGATAAACTTTATATTCCCGTAACACAGCTTGATATGGTGTCAAAGTATATCGGTCCGAGAGACGATACGGGAGTTAAGCTGACAAAACTCAGTTCAGGAGAATGGCAGAGGAAAAAAAGCAATGTAAAACGTGCCGTAAAGGACATGGCACAGGAACTTATTGCTCTTTATGCCAAGCGTGAAAAAAGTGAAGGATTTGCATTTTATCCCGATGATGAAATACAGCACGACTTTGAAAATCGTTTCCCTTATGTTGAAACTGATGACCAGCTTACAGCAATTGCCGAAATAAAGGCAGATATGGAACGTATTCGCCCTATGGAACGCCTCCTTTGCGGAGATGTTGGCTTCGGAAAGACAGAAGTCGCTTTCCGTGCGGCTATGAAATGCGTACTTGCAGGCAAACAGTGCGCGATTCTCGCGCCTACAACAGTTCTTGCATTTCAGCATTATCAGACGGCTCTCCGCAGATTCGAGCAATTTCCTGTAAATGTGGAACTGCTCAGCCGATACCGCACTCCGAAACAGCAGGCGGAAATCATAAAAAAGCTGAAACAAGGACGTATAGATATACTCATCGGCACACATAAAATCATTCAGAAAAGTGTCGTTTTCAACGATTTGGGACTTGCTATAATCGACGAGGAACAGCGTTTCGGAGTTGCTCACAAGGAAAAATTCAAAGAGAATTTTTCGGGAGTTGATGTGCTTATGCTGTCGGCTACTCCTATCCCCCGCACGCTGAATATGGCTATGAGCGGTATACGCGATATGTCTGTTCTTGAAGAACCGCCACAGAATCGCTATCCTGTTCAGACCTATGTTATTGAATACAACACAGCAACCATTATTCAGGCTATCGTCAGGGAACTTCGACGCGGTGGTCAGGCATACTATATCCACAACCGAGTTGAAACCATAGTATCATGTACTGCTAAATTGCAGGAAATGCTCCCCGAAGCCCGTATAGCCTATGCTCACGGACAGATGAGTCAAGAGGAGCTTTCGGATATATGGGAACAGCTTGTGGAACATGAAATTGATATACTTGTCTGCACCACAATTATTGAAACAGGTGTTGACGTACCAAACGTGAATACGCTTATTATTGAGGATTCCGACCGTTTTGGACTTTCACAGCTGTATCAGCTCCGCGGACGAGTTGGACGTTCAAATCGCCGCGGATATGCATATTTCACATATAAGCGTGACAAAGTTCTGACAGAAATAGCTGCAAAACGTCTCAGCGCCATGAAAGAATTCACACGATTCGGAAGCGGATTCAGAATCGCTCTCCGTGACCTTGAAATACGCGGCGCAGGAAGTATTCTCGGCGGCAGTCAGCACGGTCACATGGAGGCTGTGGGATATGATATGTATTTACAGCTGCTTTCTGAGGCTATAACTGAAGAAAAGGGCGAAAAGCCGGAGAAAGTTCCTGAATGTCTTGTGGATATCCAGATTGACGCGCATATCCCCGAAAAATACATTTCAAGCCTTAATCAGCGAATTGAGATATACCGCAGAATCATGACAGTAAAAACGGACGAGGACAAATTCGAGCTGATTGACGAGCTGATTGACCGTTACGGCGAACCTCCGCGCTCAGTTGTGGGACTTGTGGAAGTCTCACTTATACGAAACAAGGCGGCACATCTTGGAATCACCGAAATATCACAGAAAAACGGACAGATGTACTTCTATACTCAATATCTTACTGTTGACCAGATAGCCGCACTTTCCACAGCCTACAGAGGAAAAATTACATTCAACGGCTCCGGAAAATCTTATGTTTCAGTTAAAATTATGCCAAAAGTCAGCGCATTTGATATGATGAAAGAAGTTATAGATACAATTGATAAGGCTGCAAAATAATAATTTTGTTAAAAACGACGAAAAAATCATTTTATTATTGTATGGTATTACTCTTTTAAATTTGGCTGTTTTATGTTAAAATATAGGTATACGAACCGTTTATCATGACATAAGGAGTTAGTTGATATGAAACATAAAAAAATACTTGCATTTATTGCCGCTATGACAATTACAGCCGCATTTACAGGCTGTGAAAAGAAAGAAAGCATATCCGAACCCGAAACCTCAAAGCCTGTGGAAATTACCGAAGCTCCTACTGAGGAAATCACGGAAGCTCCCACGGAAGAAGTAACAGAGGAAGAGCTTATCCCTCCCTCCCCTGCTGAATGTGACGACCCAAACGCCATAACCTTTGACGACGGTGATTTCAGTTTTGCCGATACAAAGCTTGACGATGTGGATTCTGCTCAGGGTATCCTTTCCGTTGAGGAAGTGCAGGGAAATAAAATGCTCCGTTTCAGCGACGCAGGTACAAATTTTGCCGACGGAACTGTTCAGAAAATCAAATTTGATGCCGCAAAACTGCTCACTCCCGAGAATCTTGCAAAGGTGCGTTCCATTGAAATGGACGTATATGCAGATGCAACATCCGACGCTTTCAAAAACGACGACGGTGAAAATGTTATGGCTCCCGGCTGGATTGGCGGCGGCGGCGGCGCTAATGTTGCTGATGATGTATGGTATGAGTTTGCAGAATGGGACGGCGGCGAGTACAACTTTGAAATGTCAGGAGCTGTTCACGTTGAATTTAAATTTCTCCTTGCTCTTGGCGGTCAATGCTGGAATGAAACCATGGAAGAAGCAACATTCCAGATTATGCGCTGGGGTGCTCAGAATGAGGGTAATTTCTACGTTGATAATTTAGTTTTCAAGGATGAGGACGGCAATTCCCTGCCTATTGATAAGGCGGCTCCCACGGAAGAACCTACAGAAGTTATTATGCCTGGAGATATGGCGAGATAATTTTAAAAAGCTATTGCATTATTATATAAAAAATGATATAATATAATAACATGTAAAAATAGCCGTATAAACGGCAAAAGGAGAATGAAAAATATGAATTACGGACATTTCGACCTTGCGAACAAGGAATATGTCATCACAAATCCCGCAACACCTGCGCCTTGGGCGAACTATCTTGGAGATCCCGAATACGGCGCTATGATTTCAAACAATGCGGCAGGCTACAGCTTCGTAAAATCGGGAGCTAATGGACGTGTATCACGTTTCCGCTTCAATTCTGAAATGGCGCTCCCCGGCCGTTATATCTACATCAGAGATAACGAGGCTAACGATTACTGGTCTGCTTCATGGCAGCCTGTAGGCAAGCCCCTTGATAAGTACAAGTCCGAGTGCCGCCACGGTACTGCATATACTGTAATTTCTGCTGAATATACCGATATTAAGTCCGAGGTGACATATTATGTTCCCTATGGCAAGACATACGAGGTATGGCGTGCTAAGGTTACAAATAATTCCGATAAGGAGAGAAAGCTCTCTGTTTTCGGCTTCGTTGAGTTCACAAATGAGCCCAATTACGAGCAGGACCAGATTAACCTCCAGTACACACTTTTCATCACACGTACAAGCTTCGAGGAAAACAAAATCATTCAGCACATGAATGAAAATACAGGCTTTGATGAAAATGGCTACAATGGCAGCGAGAGATTCTTTGGTATGGTTGGACAGCCTATAACAGGCTATAACGGTTCTCTCAGCAACTTCATCGGACCTTACAGAACTTTCTCAAACCCAATCGCTGTTGAAAACGGCAAGTGTGACGGCGTTATGAACTATAACTCCAACTCCTGCGGTGCGCTCCAGAGCGATATCACTCTTGCTCCCGGTGAGACTAAGGAATTTATATACATCATGGGACAGAAAACAGATGCCGAGGCTACCGCTATTCTCAACGAATACAAGACAGCAGGCAAGGTTGACGCAGAGGTTCAGCAGCTTAAAGACTACTGGCATGGTCAGCTTTCAAACTTCTCCGTTGAAACTCCCTCTGATGAGTTCAACAATATGATTAACGTATGGAACGCTTATCAGTGCTTCATCACATTTATTTGGTCAAGAGCCGCTTCATTCATCTACTGCGGTCTCAGAAACGGCTACGGCTACCGCGACACTGTTCAGGATATTCAGGGTATTATCCACCTTGATCCCGAAATGGCTGCTGAAAAAATCCGCTTCATGCTTTCTGCTCAGGTAAGCAACGGCGGCGGACTTCCCCTTGTAAAGTTCACACATGATGCAGGTCACGAAACTTGTCCCGATGAAAACGATGAAAACAGCGTATATGCTAAGGAAACAGGTCATCCCTCATACCGTGCAGACGATGCTCTCTGGCTGTTCCCCACAATTATGAAGTATATCGGTGAAAGCGGAAACAAGGGTTTCCTTGATGAAGTTATCACATATGCCGAAGAGGGCGGCGGAGAGGCTACTGTTTACGAGCATCTCAAGAATGCTATCCGCTTCTCTATGGAGCGTCTTGGCGACCACGATATGCCTGCCGGACTTCACGCTGACTGGAACGACTGTCTCCGTCTGGGAGCAAAGGGCGAATCCACATTTGTTGCATTCCAGCTCTACTACGCGATGACAGCTATCAAGGAAATGGCTGTACTAAAGAATGATACAGATTATATCGCATATATCGACGAGGTACAGGCAAAGCTTGCAGACGCTCTTGAAAAGTGCTGGGATGAGGACAGATTTATCCGTGGAATCCGTGAAAACGGCGATGTTGTTGGTGCTAAGAATGACCCCGAAGCTAATATGTGGCTCAATCCTCAGTCATGGAGCGTAATCTCACGCTTTGCTTCCGAGGAGCAGGCTGAAAAAGCTATGGACAGCGTTTACAATATCCTCAATACTCCTTACGGCGCAAAACTTCTTGACCCACCCTACAAGTATCATCACTTCAAGGGCGCGCTGATGCAGGTATTCAACCTTGATACCAAGGAAAACGGTGGTATTTTCTCACAGTCACAGGGCTGGCTTATTCTTGCTGAGGCTCTTATGGGACACGGCAACCGTGCATTTGAATACTTCATGGAGACTGCCCCTGCAGCTATGAACGATAAGGCTGAAATTCGCGTTATGGAGCCTTATGTACACGGTCAGTTCACTGAAAGTAAGGCCTCTCCATACGAGGGACGTTCACACGTTCACTGGCTTACAGGTACAGCTTCAACTGTTATGGTTGGCTGTGTTGAGGGTATCTGCGGTATGCGTCCTGACGCTGACGGACTTGCAATCTCACCCTCTATTCCGTCCGATTGGGATAGCTTTAAGATTACAAAGATGTTCAGAGGCAAGAAGCTCAATATTGTTGTGGACAACTCCGCACACGTTGAAAGCGGCGTAAAATCTATAACTCTCAACGGCGAGGCACTTGACGGAAACTACATCTCCGCAAGTAAACTTGCAGATGTGAACGAAATTACAGTTATTCTCGGATAATAAGCTAATATTCAATACCGTGCATAAAATGTGCGGTATTGTTATATAATAATCTATATGTACCAAGGAGGTAATAACAATGTCAGAAGCTAAAAAAACAAAATACGCAGGTACTCAGACTGAAAAAAATCTACTTGCAGCATTTGCAGGTGAATCTCAGGCAAGAAATAAGTACACATATTTCGCGTCAAAGGCTAAAAAAGAGGGATACGAGCAGATAGCTGCACTTTTCCAGAAAACAGCTGATAATGAAAAAGAACACGCTAAAATGTGGTTCAAGGAGCTGAATGGTATCGGCACAACTGCTGAAAATCTCGCTGCTGCTGCCGACGGTGAAAATTACGAGTGGACAGATATGTATGAGGGATTTGCAAAAACTGCCGAAGAAGAAGGATTTACAGAGCTTGCTGCAAAATTCAGAGCAGTAGCCGCAATTGAAAAGCAACACGAGGAGCGTTACCGCGCACTTCTTAAAAATGTAGAAACAGCGCAGGTATTCGAGAAATCTGAGGTTAAGGTATGGGAGTGCCGCAACTGCGGTCATATCGTGGTAGGCTTAAAGTCACCCGATGTATGCCCTGTATGCGCACATCCTCAGGCATATTTCGAGATTCACGCCGAGAATTATTAATATATTAAATTTATACAAAAAACAGGGACACGGCAAATTTAAACCGTGTCCCTGTTTTTTACTTTAGAGGAAGTTCTGAAATCATCTTTGCATCATATTTCTGTATAGTAAGCGCATCAGCGGCTGTTATACCATTCGTGCCGTCAACATCGCCATTGACTGTGCCCTGCTCGGAAAGTCCATATTTATCATTGTTTCCCAGCGACTGCAAAATTGCCGTAGAATCGGCAATTGTTACCTTGCCGTCACAATTAGCATCACCGTAGAGAATATCCGAAACTGTTGTTGTCTCTGTTGTAGTTGATGATGTCGTAGTTGTAGTAGTTGTTGTGGCTGGCTCTGTAGGCTCGGTAACATCAGAGGAATCCGCTGTGTAAACCGTTTCATACATAAGTCTTGCCCACTCCTCACGCATTGCCGCATATCCAACATCTGAGGGATGAACACCGTCTCCGCTGAGATAATCGGGATTTTCTGATAAGAATTTCTCAAAATCAGGACCTTTTACAATTTTATCCCCGTATTCCTTGTAAAGGCGCTCAATTTCGGCATTATAAAGGGGTACATTATTCATTACATCCTCGTTTGATGAACCGGGAATCTTTGGCAGTACAGGTATTTTTCCTGCGGCAAGTATAGCATCAATCATATACTTTGTATTGCTGTAATATTCTTTAGTGCCGTTTGGATTGCCCCAGCAGTCATTTGTACCGTAAGCAAGGCTGACATATTTAGCATGGGAGGTTTTAAGCCAGCGGTCAATATTCTCCTTACCGTCAATACTGCGTATACCGCCGATACCGCCGTTTTCCTGAATAGGAAAATAACGGCTGTCAATTTTATTAATATGAGTTGCAAAGCCTGTACCGTAGCAATTATTCATACCGCCAGCAGTTATGGAATCGCCCAGAAACAGCCAGCTGTCAGAAACTCCTCCGCTCACATTGTGGATATCGAAATTAAAGCTTGCCTGCTTGCCGCTTTCGTCGTCGGCTTTTTCGATATTAAGGCGAATCCAGTTGTATTTTTCCATATTTACGAGATGCTGTCGCGAGCTGAGAGTATTACCTGTAACTGTTTCAACAATTTCCCAGTTATCCTCAGGATACGCGCCGCCCTCAGCCGCATTGACTTCGATAGTATAGTCGGAAGGCTCCATATTGCGACTTTTGTAATTGCCGATATAGTCGTACGAACTGGTATTGTACCACACAGCAATAATCTGCTTTTTCTGTTCTGCGGGAACTGCGGAAAGGTCATATGCTATGTAGTCAGGGGAAGTCAGAAAGCAGAATGAAAAATAATGCTCATCATTTGCCGCAGTAGGCTGACTTGCCTTTCCCGAATATACGGGGCAATTTCTGCTGATTACAGGGTTAGGTGTAACTTTTGCATAGGTTGTTAATGTGCTTAAAGATACAATTGTAGCAGCAGCTGCTGTAACTGCAGAAAGCACTTTTTTGATTGACTTGCTCATTGATAAAAAAGCTCCTTTCGATTAATTAATTTATCCCTTAAACAATATATCTGCTAATTAATTATATCACATATTATTTTATTATTCAAGAGGATTTTATGTATTTGATTGTAAATTCAACTATTTTTTCATAAAATGATACCTAATACCAATCCCTGAAACAACAGTAGACAAATCTAATGGCATAAAAGCTGTATGTCGTCGTTGGACTTCCTCACCATACGACAGTATGCTTTCGTCGTCCGCCTTGACATACATCATTTCTGCTCATCATCTTTGTCTACTAACATTTTAGGGATTGGTATAAAATATTAGAATGTAAGAATGATAAACAGCTTTTCCTGCTGTAACATGAAATGATATCAAATATTATTTGACTTTTTTATTTAAATATGGTATAATGTGCAAAACAAATAGTATGGAGGCGATTTTTCGAAATCCAAGTTTTGCTGTTGGACGTATTTTTCTTACAGGTGGATTTGCCGCATATACCAAAGGTGTATTTAACATCGGATAAAAATCAGGAGGAAATAACATGAAAAAATATCTGATTATGACATCAGTTCTTACATTCTCCATAATAGTCTGCCTTATTGACGCTGTTTTACAGCCAAATTATTTTGTAAAAATCCCAATAAAAATAATATTTTTCTTAGCATTACCGATGCTGTTTTTTATAAAAAACAAAAGCGATTTCAAGGACTTCAAAGAACTATATGTATTCAGGAAAAAAGGAATTCTGAAAGCCTTTTTGTTGGGAATCGCCGTATATACTGTGATTTTATCGGGATATCTGCTTACAAGAAACATATTTGATTTTTCAAATGTAACATCAAGCCTGACCGAAGGTATGGGGATTACAGCGGATAATTTTATTTACGTATCCCTGTATATATCCCTTATGAATTCATTTTTAGAGGAATTCTTTTTCAGAGGATACGGATTTATGACGCTGAAGAAACATACATCTCCTAAAATCGCCTATATTTTCAGTTCAGCAATATTTGCAATTTATCACATAGGAATGTTGTCAGGCATGTTCAATATTGGTGTATTACTGCTGCTGATGTTCGGGCTGATAGCAGGCGGTTGTATATTCAACTATCTTAATGAACGCAACAATAGTATATATCCCTCTTGGTTTGTGCATATGTTTGCCAATTTTGCAATTAATACCGTAGGATTTATTCTGTTCGGGATAATATAAATTCATCTTAACATTGCAGAATAATCATTTTTAATGGATTACAATTTCCGTTTCAACAAACTCTTGACTTTGCTTTGAAGTATATGATATAATAGATGTATTATTGAATAAAGGTAGGTTTTTACTATGAAAAAGATTTTATCAACAACTGTGGCGGCGCTTGCTTGCCTTACATTTTTTACAGGCTGCGGCGGAACAAAGGAAAATACCGTACATACAGCCGATGACCTGAAAAACAAGAAAATCGGTGTTCAGTTGGGCACTACCGGTGACGCTCTTGCGGGAGATGTTGAGGGCGCTACTGTTGAACGTTACAAGAGAGGTGCCGATGCTATTCAGGCTCTCAAACAGGGCAAAATTGACGCTGTAATCATTGACAATGAGCCTGCTAAGGTATTCATTGAAAAAAATGAGGGACTTCAGATTCTTGACGAGGAATTTGCAGTTGAGGAATATGCAATCGCACTCAAAAAGGGAAACACAGAACTGACAACCGCTATAAACGACGCTCTTGCCGAACTTAAGGCTGACGGTACTCTTGAAAATATCGAAAAAAACTGGATTGGCGAGGAATATGGCAAGTATCCCTATGAATCCCCTGAGGGTACGGAATATCCTAACGGCACTCTTATAATGGCTACAAATGCGGAGTTTCCTCCTTATGAGTTCCTTGAAAATCAGGAGGTTGCAGGCTTTGACGTTGATATGATGACAGCCGTATGTGATAAGCTTGGCTACGAGCTTGAAATCGAAAATATTGCTTTCGATTCCATTATTGCATCTGTAAACAGCGGAAGAGCTGACGTTGGCGTTGCTGGTATGTCCGTAACCGAGGACAGACTGAAAAACGTTGATTTCACCGACGCTTATACAACTTCAACTCAGGTTATCATCACAAGAGCAGACTGATAAGGAGTAACATATAATGGGATTCATAAACAGCTTTAAAGACTCATTTTATGAGAATTTTATTGCAGAAGACAGGTGGAGATACCTTACAGACGGTCTGAAAAATACTCTTTTAATAACAATTCTTGCTGTAATTATCGGTATTATTCTCGGATTTATCGTTGCAATTATCAGAGCAACCCACGATAAAACAGGAAAGATGAAAATTCTCAATTTTCTCTCAAAGATATACCTGACAGTTATCCGCGGAACTCCTGTGGTTGTTCAGCTTTTGATAATATATTTCGTAATTTTCGGCTCTGTAGATATCAGCAAAATATTTGTAGCCGTACTTGCATTCGGACTTAATTCGGGCGCTTACGTTGCAGAAATCGTCCGCTCAGGTATAATGTCTATCGATAACGGTCAGTTTGAGGCAGGTTCAAGCCTTGGTCTGAGTTACCGCCAGACTATGACGAATATAATACTTCCGCAGGCTTTCAAAAATGTACTTCCTGCCCTTGCAAATGAATTTATTGTATTACTTAAAGAAACATCTGTTGCAGGATATATAGCAATCGCTGACCTTACAAAAGGCGGAGATACTATTATCAGCCAGACCTTTAACCCGTTCCTGCCCTTAATCGCAGTAGCGTGCATATATCTTGTAATGGTAATGTTCCTTACACATCTAATTACAAAGCTTGAAAGGAGACTTGCAAAAAATGATAAGCGTTAAAAATCTTAACAAGTCTTTTGGCGAGCTTCACATTCTGAAAGATATTAATGAGGAAATCCACAAGGGTGAAAAGGTGGTTATAATAGGACCGTCAGGCTCAGGAAAAAGTACATTTCTTCGCTGTCTGAACCTTATGGAAACACCTACATCCGGCGAAATCTTCTTTGAGGATGTAGATATAACAAAGGCAAATATCAAAGAAGTAAATCTGCTCAGAAGAAAAATGGGTATGGTTTTTCAGCATTTCAACCTATTTCCGCATCTTACAATAAAGAAAAATATCACTCTTGCTCCTGTAAAGCTTAAAATAATGTCACAGGCTGATGCGGACAAGAGAGCTATGGAGCTGCTTGAAAAAGTAGGACTTGCAGATAAGGCAGAACAGTATCCCACGCAGATTTCAGGCGGTCAGAAGCAGAGAATTGCCATTGCACGTTCTCTTGCCATGAATCCGGATGTTATGCTTTTCGATGAGCCAACTTCGGCACTTGACCCAGAAATGGTCGGAGAGGTTCTCAATCTTATGAAAGAGCTTGCCGATGACGGTATGACAATGGTTGTAGTAACTCACGAAATGGGATTTGCCCGTGAGGTTGCTTCCCGTGTTATGTTCATGGAGGACGGAAAAATTGTAGAACAGAACGACCCTGAAACATTCTTCAATAACCCTCAGAATCCAAGGCTTAAAGAATTTTTGTCAAAAGTATTGTAATACTCATATCATAAAAAATGCACCTCGAAAGGTGCATTTTTACGTATTTTACATCAAAAAGGTCTGCCGAAAGCAGACCTTTTCTATGTGTAATTGAATTACTTGATCATCTTAGCAACTTCGTCAGCGAGGTTGTCTTCCTTCTTCTCAACGCCTTCGCCTCTCTCGTAACGAACAACATCTGTTACAGCGATTGTGCCGCCGAGCTTCTTAGCCTCTGCATCAACATAGCCCTGAACGCTGAGCTTGTCATCCTTAACGAAAGACTGCTCAAGGAGACAGTTCTCAGAGTAGTACTTGTTGATCTTACCGTTAATGATGCCTTCCTTAACCTTCTCAGGCTTGGATGCCATCTTAGGATCCTCTGCCATCTGAGCGAGCATGATCTCCTTTTCCTTCTCAACAACCTCAGCAGGAACGTCTGCACGGCAGAGATAAGGAGCATTAAGAGCTGCGGACTGCATAGCAACGTCCTTACCGATAGCTGCAACAGCGTCTGCATCAAGCTCTGTATCCATCTTTACAAGAACACCGATGCTGCCGCCGTTGTGGATGTAAGAAGCAAGCTTACCTTCCATTCTTACGAAACGACGGATAACGATATTCTCTCTGATCTTCATACCAGCAAGCTCTGTAAGAACATCGCCGATTGTAGCTGTACCGCCGCTGATAACCTCAGCCTTGAGAGCCTCAACATCAGCAGGATTCTTCTCAATGATTGTATTTGCAACGCCTGCAACAAAGTTCTTGATATCGTCTGTGTTAGCAGCGAAGTCTGTCTCTGTGTTTACTTCGAGGAGTACGCCAACATTGCCGTTTACAACAGCTGTAACGATACCCTCAGCAGCAGCTCTGCCGCTCTTCTTAGCCTGTGTAGCAAGACCTTTTTCTCTGAGGAACTCAATAGCCTTGTCCATATCGCCGTCGTTAGCTTCGAGAGCCTTCTTACAGTCCATCATACCAACGCCTGTAGCGCTCATAAGTTCTTTAATCTCTGCAACGGAAACCTTTCCCATTGTTATTACCTCCTAAAAATATTTGTTGTATAATCCGCAAAAACCCGAACATAAATATTCGGGTTTTCACTTGAATGATTCTTAATTATTCAGCATCTGCCTCTTCAGCTGCAGCTTCCTCAGCGGGAGCCTCAACAGCCTCAGCAGCGTCGTCGCCCTGTCTGCCTTCGATAACAGCGTTAGCGATTGTACCAGCGATAAGCTTTACAGCGCGGATAGCGTCATCGTTACCGGGGATAACGTAATCAACCTCATCGGGATCGCAGTTTGTATCAACGATAGCAACGATCGGGATATTGAGCTTCTTAGCCTCAGCAACAGCAATCTTTTCCTTGCGGGGGTCTACGATAAAGAGAGCTGCAGGAAGCTTCTTCATTGTCTTGATACCGCCGAGGAACTTCTCAAGCTTCTCAATCTCAAGGTTGAGCTTAACAACTTCCTTCTTGGGGAGAAGATCAAATGTGCCGTCCTCTTCCATTGTGTGGAGCTGCTCAAGTCTTCTGATACGTGTCTGAATTGTCTTGAAGTTTGTGAGCATACCGCCCAGCCATCTTGCATTTACATAGTGAGCACCAGCGCGTGTAGCCTCTTCCTTAACGGAATCGCCAGCCTGCTTCTTTGTACCTACGAAAAGAACCTCGCCGCCCTCAGCTGCGATGTCACGAACGAACATATAAGCCTCTTCGAGCTTCTTAACAGTCTTCTGAAGGTCGATGATGTAGATACCATTTCTCTCTGTGAAGATATATGGTGCCATTTTGGGGTTCCAGCGTCTTGTCTGGTGTCCGAAGTGAACGCCTGCTTCAAGAAGCTGTTTCATTGAAACTACTGCCATTGTGGTAGTCCTCCTTAAAATTGGTTATTTATTAATCCTCCGCAGAACTTATCTCACGTGCCACGTCCGCAGACGCACCGACCCGCAAAAATCCTGCGTGTGAATTGCCTAATAATTATACCATATTCCCACAAATTTGGCAATATCTAACCGAACAAACTTTTAAAACACCAAAATTTATTTTTTGTGCATTTTGCCGCAGATGAATCTACAAGTATAGTATCATTGCCTATAACTTTCACGCAATCACAAGGCAGCTCCACGTCATCCTCCTTGCCGAAAAGCCCGAATAATCGATATCCGCCGTATATTATCAGTGATATTATCTCTGATTTTTCAGTATCCATACGCACATCGTCAATATAGCCAAGGCGTTCCCCTGTTTTAACGTCTATAACTTCTTTTCGCTTAATCTCATCAAGACTGCATATCATATCTCCGCACTCCTTTTTCTACAGGATATGACATTATGCTTGGCAGATATGCAAAAGCACCGCACAAGATATGCGGCGCTTTAGTCATTTATTATTCATCATCATCTTTCTTGTTTTTTGCCGCTATTATTGACGACACAACCGCTATAACTACAGCAAGACCTACAATCAGAATAAGGGGAATTACAGGGAATCTGTCTCCCGTTGCAGGTGAAGTAAGTGCAAGTGCAAGAATTGATAACATATCCATAATTTTTGTCCTCCCATGAAGTTATCAGGTATAATCCTGTTAATATATTATACCACACCAAGTAAATTTTGTCAATTTAAAATCTGAAATCGCGCTCACCATTTCTGATTTTGTCGAGATAATCCAAAGCTTTCTGACGACGATTTTCGTCGGGAACTTTCTGTATTTCGCGGTCTATAAGCGCTTCACCGATTTTTCTTGTTTCGGGACTTGCATAGTCCTGTAAATACTCCTGCAATGTCAGCAAAGCATTTGGATGACAGCAATTCTGAATCTGTCCCACCTTGCAAAGCGCCATAAATCTGTCACCTGTACGTCCCTCGCGATAGCAGGCAGTACAGAATGAGGGAATATATCCGCCCTCCATAAGCCACTTTACAACCTCATCAAGAGTACGCTGGTCAGATACATCAAACTGCTCTGTATCATGAGGTCTTTCCTCGTTTGCATATCCGCCAACGGATGTTCTTGAACCGCCTGAAATCTGTGATATACCAAGTTTAAGAACTTTTTTGCGACATTCCTCGCTCTCTCTTGTGGAGATAATCATACCTGTATAAGGCACAGCAATTCTGATACAAGCAATAATTTTAGCAAAAGTATCATCATCAATGCCATTGTCAAACTGTGTGGGGTCAATGTCAGACGCTCTTTTCAGACGAGGAACGCTGATAGTATGAGGACCAACACCGTGTACAGCTTCGAGATGCTCAGCATGCATGAGAAGCCCTGCAAATTCATATTTATACTTGTCAAGTCCGAACAGTACGCCAAGACCTACATCATCAATGCCGCCCTCCATAGCTCTGTCCATAGCCTCCGTGTGATAAGCATAGTTGTGCTTAGGTCCGGCAGGATGAAGCTCCTCATAGCTTTCCTTGTGATATGTCTCCTGAAAGAGAATATATGTTCCGATTTCAGCCTCTTTCAGCTTGCGATAGTTTTCAACAGTTGTTGCGGCAATGTTGACATTTACACGTCTGATAGCGCCATTCTTGTGCTTGATAGAATAAATCGTCTTAATGCAATCAATGATATACTCAATAGGATTATTTACAGGGTCCTCACCTGCTTCAATAGCAAGACGCTTGTGTCCCATATCCTGAAGCGCAATAACTTCCTTTTCAACCTCAGCCAATGTCAGCTTTTTACGCGGAATTTCTTTATTCTGAATATGATAAGGACAGTATACGCACTGATTTACACAATAATTTGAAAGATACAGAGGCGCAAACATAACAATTCTGTCGCCGTAGAAATTTTCCTTTATCTCATTTGCAAGAGCATAGATTTTCTCTGTCATTTCAGGAATATCGCAGGCAAGAAGAACGCTTGCCTCTCTGTGTGAAAGACCTGCACACTCCACGCCTCTGCCCGTTTTCTTCGGACGAGCTTTTTCAAGGATTTCCTCAATAAGCTCTCTGTTACTCTTATTAGCCTCAGCATATTCAAGAGTTTCAAGTATTTCCTCGTGATTTATAAATTCCTCAGCTTTTAAAGATTTCACATTATACATATAGATTTCCTCCATTACTTTTTTGAAATTGCAGCTTTTACCGATACACCGCTAATATGTCCCAACTTTCCTGTGAGACAGCTTATTTTGTCGGGAGATGCGTCAACAGCTACGGATATAACGGAAACTCCCCGTTCCCTGTATGGTATACCCATTCTGCCAATGATTATTTCATTGAATTCGTGCAGAACTCTGTTGACATCGTCAACAGCTGATATATCGTCAATTACAATTGCCGCTACTGCTATTCTTTTTTCTTCCATACTCCCTCCCAACAAAAAAGCCCCACAGATACAGTGGGGCATAAATTCTCAGCATACTGCGCCGACTGAAAGCAAATAAAACTCCACATTCAGAAAGCGTTGTTATTGTAATGCCGATAACGGAATAAATCCCGCTGCCCGCACTTACATTATATCACTTTGTTAAACCTATGTCAATCAATTTTGTTATATTAAACTAACGCAATATAAATAAAAGATATGATAGATACAGTTAGAAGATATAACACTATTTTTAGTATAATATCAACAGTTTTGAGTGTTGGTAATTAGTGAAAAAGTAGAAAATAAAAATTATTTTTCAATAATCAACATTTTTCCGTTGGAAAAAGCCCCGTTTTAGACTATTAGTGAGAGGGGTATGTATCATAAATCAAATTTCTACAATAAGAAAATCTTCTTTAAGAAAACAATAAATTCCACATTCATCACAAAATGTACATATTTAAGTCACAAAAATTTTATAGTTATCCTTGTTCTCCCCCCTTGAAATTCTAACAAAAAACTGCTATAATTATAAGGTATTATATGCTGTTATGGTCGACGCAGAGCATTAAAATGTTGTTTTACTGCGCAAAATTTCCGAATTATTGCCAAAAATACGGAACATTTGTCGCTTTCGCCGATACCGAACAACCTTTCACGGCCTTAAACAGTACCGCATTTTGAAATTGTATTATAATTTTCTGCACAATTATTACTACACTTTCAAATAAAAAACAAGCTTATAATTACGTCAAAATGAATCAGGACGTAAAATCACAAAGCAGATTGGAGACGATGATGGAAAACAAAACAAAAGAATTCAAACCCTACATACCCGCGGATAAGGTAACTCCCGAACTTACCTTTACTTCAATATTTATGGGTATACTTCTCGCCATTATTTTCGGCGCGGCAAACGCTTATTTAGGATTAAGAGTTGGTATGACCGTTTCAGCCTCTATTCCTGCGGCAGTTATTGCCATGGGCGTTATCAGAGTTCTTCTAAAAAGAAACTCAATTCTCGAAAGCAACGTAGTTCAGACAGTCGGCTCAGCAGGTGAATCACTTGCGGCAGGTACAATATTTACACTTCCTGCTCTTTTCCTCTGGGCAAAGGACGGTGTTACGGACAAGCCCGGAATCCTTGAAATCACACTTATTTCTCTTATCGGCGGACTTCTCGGTATCTTCTTTATGGTACCTCTGAGAAATGCCCTTATCGTTAAGGAACACGGCACCCTCCCCTATCCCGAGGGTACAGCATGTGCTGAAATTCTCCTTGCAGGAGAAAACGGAGGCGCAAGCGCTTCAACCGTATTTGCAGGTATGGGATTTGCGGCTGTATTCAAGCTTATAATCGACGGATTAAAGGCTGTGCCAGGCGAAGTTGCTTTTAAAGTTAAAGGCTTTGCCGGTGAAATCGGTACTCAGATATATCCAGCTGTAATGAGCGTAGGTTATATCTGCGGATTCAGAATTTCCTCCTACATGTTCTCAGGCGGTGTTCTCAGCTGGCTTGTACTTATTCCCCTTATCGTTCTTTTCGGCGAGAACGTTGTTATGTACCCCAGCACAGAAGCTTCTATCGGCGAAATTTTTGCAGCTCAGGGCGCATCGGGTATCTGGAGCAATTACGTGCGCTACATCGGTGCAGGAGCTCTTGCAGCAGGCGGTATTATCAGCCTTGTCAAGTCACTTCCCCTTATTATCCGCACATTCAGGGACGCTATCAAGAGCATGAGCGATAAGTCAGGTGTGAAATCCAACGACAGAACATCTCAGGATATAAATATAAAAGTAGTTATTGGTGCTATCGTTATACTCACTCTTCTTGTGTGGCTTATCCCTGCAATTCCTGTATCACTTCTCGGTGCATTTATTATTGTAGTATTCGGCTTCTTCTTTGCAACCGTTTCTTCAAGAATGGTTGGTCTTGTAGGAAGCAGTAACAACCCTGTTTCAGGCATGGCAATCGCTACACTCCTTATTTCTACACTTATCCTCAAAATGACAGGTCAAAGCGGCGCAGCAGGCATGACAGCTGCTATCGCTATCGGTTCTGTAATCTGTATCGTTGCTGCTATCGCAGGCGATACATCTCAGGACCTCAAAACAGGATATATCCTTGGTTCTACACCTAAAAAACAGCAGTACGGCGAAATTATCGGTGTTGTTGCGGCTGCTCTTTCTATCGGAGTTACTCTCTACCTTCTTGATTCCTCTTTCGGTTTCGGTACGGATGAGCTCCCTGCACCTCAGGCAACTCTTATGAAGATGATTGTTGAGGGTGTTATGAGTGCTGACCTCCCATGGAATCTTGTATTTATCGGCGTATTTATCGCAGTTCTTATTGAAGTTATCGGTATTCCCGTACTTCCTTTCGCTATCGGTGTTTATCTCCCTGTTCATCTTAACGCTTGTATTATGGTAGGCGGCATTATCCGTCTTATCTTCGACAAGATGAAAACTGATAAAATCGGCGAACAGCGCAAAAAGGACATTATCAACGACGGTATCCTTTTCAGCTCAGGCATGATTGCAGGTGAGGGTCTTGTAGGCGTTCTCATCGCTCTCCTTGCTGTATTTGAAATCGATAAGGTTATCGATATCTCCGATATGATAAATCTTCCCGAATGGGCTTCAACAGCTTCAAGCCTTGTATTGTTCGCACTTATCATACTCTCACTTCTGAAATTTTCCATTTGGAAAAAGCCTGCAAAGGTGACTAAATCCAATGAAAAGTAAAAACAAAGGCGAAAATTTTGTTGAAAAAATTCCCGTGAAAAATCAGGAAATACAATGGTCTGTTGAAGATGACGGACTTGTTACACTGCATATGGAAAATAAGGGAATTGCCAACAAAATCGCCCAGAAACTTATTAAAAAGCCGAAGATTTCCCATATTCATCTCGATGAAATGGGAAGCTTCATATGGCTTCAGATTGACGGAGAAAAAACTGTTTTTGACATTGGTAAACCTGTAGAGGAGCACTTCGGAGAAAAAGCTCTGCCCCTTTATGAAAGACTTTCAATGTTTATACGTACACTTGAAACAAATAATTTCATCACATGCAAATCAGCTGAAACTCCGTCTGACAAATAATTAACGTTATACTTTTCTGTCAATGACGACAGAATCGGTATATATATCCCGGCTTCATTCTTCGCCGTTAAAGGAGGAAATATTATGGATTCAAACAAAAGACCAGAAACAATGGCACGTATCACTACGCCTGAACTGGCTTCCGCGTTCATAGATGAACAGGTTGCCGCTATCAGAGCTCAGGTAGGCGATAAAAAGGTTTTGCTCGCTCTTGATATAACAAGTGATGTTTGCGATGAGGCAATAGAAGGCGGCTATGACCTGATAGTTACCCATCATCCGCTTATTTTCAACCCTCTTTATACTTTATCTGACAAAACAGTAGAGGGCAGGCTTTTGAAAAACGGTATCTCACATATTGCCGCTCATACAAATCTTGATATGGCAAAGGGCGGGGTATCTGACATTATGTGTCAGCTTCTGGGCTTTGAAAATACTGGTAAGATTTTAGAAGAAAAGTCAGAAAACAACGGTTACGGCAAAATCTGCAAGTGTCAGCCGATGACAGCCAGAGAGCTTTGTGAGCGTGTAAAGAGCGCTTACGGCAATACAGTAGTGCGCTATGTTGACAGTAAAAAAACTATTCAGACCGTTGCTGTCTGCTCGGGTGGGGCAAGCTGTAATACGCCTATCGCAATCGCTCTGGGAGTGGACGCGTATATCACGGGCGACGTCAAGCATTCTGACTTTATTGACGCCCAGCGCGCAGGGCTTACCCTTATCGACGCAGGGCATTTCCATACAGAAAATATCTGTCTGCCATATTTAAAAAGCGTAATAGAGCCTTTAGTGCAGTGCGATATTTCTGCAACGGGTGACCCACTGAGTTATGTATTTTAAGGAGAAATTATGGCATTAGACGGAGTTTTTCTGCAAAAGCTGAGAGAAGAAATGAGTATTCTTGTAGGCTGCAGAATTGATAAGATACAGCAGCTTTCAAAGGATGAAATACTGCTTACATTCAGAACCCCTCACGGCTCTAAAAAGGTATTTATCTCAACCTCGGCGGGGGCGGCAAGGGTGCATTTTACAAAAGAGAGCTACGAAGCGCCTTCGGTGCCGCCAATGTTTTGTATGCTCCTTAGAAAGCATCTGTCAAACGCAAAAGTATTAGCGCTTTCTCAGGATGGTCAGGAGCGAATTTTAAGCTTTGAGCTTTTGTCAGCAAACGAGCTTGGCGAAAAGGTTGAGTTTACCTTAACTATCGAGATTATGGGGCGTCATTCAAACTTAATGCTCATAAACTCAGAGGGTAAAATTATCGATAGTATAAAAAGGGTAGGTCAGGAGCTTTCTAGCGTTCGTATGGTGCTCCCGGGTATGCGCTATGAAGCGCCGCCAAAGGAGAAAAAGCTATCCTTGTTTTCAATGACAGATGACGGGGAGCTTGATACTTTGATATCGAGCCTTTGTGAAAAGACCTTGCCTTTATCAAAGGGAATTATGGCTTGTATTGAGGGCATATCCCCTGTGTTTGCAAGAGAGGCTGAGTTTTATAGTGCAAAAGGCAGTGAGGCTTTTTGTAATGAGCTTTCAGATGAGTGTATAACCCGTCTGCGCTTTTATCTCAAAAAGACAGCCAATGAGCTTATAAATAACGAAAATAAGTATTATACTCTAAAGGATAAATCGGGGCTTTTGAAGGATTTTGCGTTTTGCCAGATAAATCAGTATGGCACGCTTATGACTACAAAGGAGTTTTTGTCGCCGTCAGAGCTTTTGGATTACTATTATTCAGAGCGTGATACCCTCGCGCGTATAAAGCAAAAGAGTGCTGATCTGTTCAAAACTGTAATAAACTTAACAGAGCGTATTTCAAGAAAGACCGCCCTTCAAAAGCAGGAGCTCATAGAATGCCGTGACCGTGAAAAGTATAAGGTATACGGTGACCTTTTAATGTCTAATATCTATAGACTAGAGAAGGGAATGGCAAAAATTACGCTCGAAAACTTCTATGAAGAGGGTTACCCTTCGGTGACAATAGCGCTTGACAAGCGTTTAAACCCTTCGCAGAATGCGCAGAAATATTATAACGAATACAAAAAGCTCGATACAAAAGAGAAGATGCTCACCAAGCTCATTGCCGAGTCAGAGCAGGAGCTTATCTATATCGAGAGCGTATTTGATGCATTATCGCGCTGTAAAACAGAAAGCGAGGTAGTAGCACTTCGTGAGGAGCTGGCTATGGGCGGATATGTTCACAAGGTAAGCCAGAAACAAAAAATCAAAGAGCCAAAGCCTTTGATGTATAAGTCGACCGACGGCTTTGTGATTCTGGCAGGCAGAAACAATATTCAGAATGACAAGCTTACTCTAAAGCAGAGCGAAAAAACTGATATATGGCTTCATACTCATAATATCCCAGGCTCTCACGTTATCATTTTAACCGAGGGCGAGAATGTGCCTGACCAGACAATTCTGCAGGCGGCAAGGATAGCCGCTTTTAACTCAAAGGCGAAAAACTCATCTCAGGTGCCTGTAGATTATACTCAGGTAAGATTTGTTAAAAAGCCAAACGGCGCAAAGCCCGGTATGGTTATTTTTACAAATCAGAATACCGTTTATGTAACGCCTGACGAAGAGGAGATTAAAAATCTTACAATGGGAAATTGACTATGAAAAAACTTGAATTTGAATTTTTTGACAGAGATTGCTTAGAGGTAGCGCCCGATCTGGTGGGCAAAATTTTGGTGCATACTCTGCCTTCGGGCGAGGTGCTTTCTCTGCGCATAACTCAGACTGAGGCGTATCGCGGTGAAGAGGATACCGCCTGCCATGCCCACCGCGGCAGAACAAAGAAAACTGAGCCTCTTTATGCAAAAAGCGGCACTGTGTACGTTTATCTCTGTTATGGTATGCACTGGCTGGTAAATGTCATTACCGGCGGTATTGATAATCCGCAGGGCGTTTTGATAAGAGCCTGCGAGGGGTATGAAGGCCCTGCAAAGCTCACAAAATACTTAAAAATCGACAAAGAGCAGAATATGCAGAGTTTTGTCGATGGCGAGCTTTCGATTTTTGATGACGGCAAGCGTTATGAAATCAAAACCGACAAGCGTGTCGGGATAAATTACGCTGATAAAGCGGATGTTGATAAAGAGTGGAGATATATTTTGGCAATGCACAATTGACTCCCAACCCGTAGGGGCGAGCATTGCTCGCCAGCCCTGTAGTACTGAATAACATAAATAATGTTTTAAGGAGAAAGGTAGAGTATTATGGATTATAAGGCTAAAGCAAAAGAACTTGTTGATCAGATGACCGTTGAAGAAAAGGCGTCACAGCTCAAGTATGATGCGCCTGCTATTGACAGACTTTCTATCCCGTCATATAACTGGTGGAACGAGGCTTTGCATGGCGTTGCAAGAGCGGGTACAGCTACAATGTTTCCGCAGGCCATCGGTATGGCGGCTATGTTTGATAAGCCGCTTATGAAAAGGGTAGGCGATATAGTATCAACCGAAGCGCGCGCTAAGTATAACTATGCTCATGCCCAGGGGGATAACGATATTTATAAGGGCCTTACTATGTGGTGCCCTAACATCAACATCTTCCGTGACCCACGCTGGGGCAGAGGTCACGAAACGTACGGTGAAGACCCTTACCTCACAGCTGCACTAGGTGTGGAGTATGTAAAAGGTATGCAAGGGCAGGGCGAGTTTTGAAAAACCGCCGCCTGCGCTAAGCACTATGCTGTTCATTCAGGTCCTGAAGCGCGCCGTCACGAGTTTGATGCCAGAGTTTCTGAAAAGGATTTGTATGAAACATACCTTTTCGCCTTTGAAGAGCTTGTTAAAAAGGCAAACGTCATGTCTGTGATGGGCGCTTATAACAGAGTAAACTCAGAGCCTGCGTGTGCGTCAGAAAAGCTGATGAAAAAGCTTTCAGAATGGGGCTTTGACGGCTACTTTGTTTCTGATTGCTGGGCGATAAGAGATTTTCATACCCACCATAACGTAACTGCGACCGCTCCAGAATCAGCGGCACTTGCCCTGAAAACAGGCTGTGACATCAACTGCGGCAATACCTATCTGCATATCCTTCAGGCACTAGAGCAGGGGCTTTTGACAGAAGAGGATATCGATCGCGCCTGCCTGAAAGCTATGGAGATACGTTTAAAGCTGGGTATGGGCCAGAAAACAGAGTATGACGATATTCCATACAGCTCAATTTCATGCCCTGAGCATAAGGCGGTATCGTTAGAGTGCGCCCAGAAGTCAATGGTGCTTTTGAAAAATAACGGTATACTCCCGCTTGCAAATGACAAGAATAAAACTATCGCAGTTATTGGCCCTAACGCCGACAGCCGCGAGGCGCTCACAGGTAACTATGAGGGTACTGCCGACAGATACATCACCTTCTCTGAAGGCATTGCCGAGGCTTTTGAGGGCAGAGTTTTATATTCTCAGGGCTGTCATCTCTATCGTGACAGGCTGCAGGGACTCGCACTCCCTGGTGACAGATATTCAGAGGCTGTCGCTTGCGCTCAGAATGCTGATGCCGTTATTTTAATAGTAGGGCTTGACGCAACGCTCGAGGGTGAGGAGGGGGATACAGGCAACGAGTTTGCTTCAGGCGATAAGCTTGATTTATTACTGCCAAAGTCGCAGAGAACTCTCATTTCAAAGATCATGGCGCTCAAAAAGCCTACTGTAATCGTAAGTGCCGCAGGCAGCGCTATCAACATCGAGGCTGAGCCTGATGCGTATATCCACGCGTGGTACCCAGGTCAGATGGGCGGTAAAGCGCTAGCAGACATTATTTTTGGTAAGGTATCTCCGTCAGGAAAACTGCCTGTTACCTTCTATCAGACAGCAGATCAGCTCCCTGATTTTGAAGACTATTCGATGAATGGCAGAACCTATCGCTATACAAGGGATAATATTTTATATCCATTCGGTTATGGACTTACCTATTCAAAGATTTCGCTTTGTAATCTTTCATACGCTGATAACAAGGCAACGGTGACGCTTAAAAATATCGGCAGCTTTGATACTGATGAGGTAGTTGAAGTTTATATCAAGCCTCAAAGCTCCGGGCAGTATCCTCGCCTTTGTGGCTTTGAAAGGGTTACACTGTTGAAAAATGAAGAAAAAACAGTGACGATCGACCTTAGCGATACTGCATTTTTTGAGTATACAGACGACGGTAAAAGAGCCGTTTTATCTGAAAGATTCGAGCTTTTTGCAGGCGTTTGTCAGCCTGATGAATTATCACAAAAGCTATGCGGCTGTGATGTTCAAAAAATCATAGTTTCATTATAAGGATTTTAGCCGACAGTATTTTTATGATATTGTCGGCAATTTTTCTATTATTCCGCTTTTTCCCGAAAAGCTTGTCGAAATCCCACCTATGTTAAAAATGTGTGAATTAAAATTGTATAAAAACAGCCAAAACTATTGACTTAATAAACAAATTGTGATAAAATGTTTACTAAGTGGGTATTTGTGTTAATAAATACAATTTAGTAGGAAATATGTGAATTTATATTCAAATTGTTGGAGAATATTATGAATAAATCAACATTTTGTGTTACAAAAAGAATATTTTCATATATATTGGTATTTATCCTCGCGCTTTGGTTTGTAAGCGGTATGTTCATACCTGCCTTTGCTGCGCGCTCGGTAGTTGCGCTGCGTCCTGTAAAGGTTGGCTATGCTTATTCAGACGGCTACTTTGAGGTTGATAGTAGCGGTGTAAGAAGCGGTTATGGCTTTGAATACTTGATGTATATGTCGCGCTATACAAACTGGCAGTATGAGTTTGTTGATATCGGCAACGATTATAATAAAGCTGTTGAGATGGTAAAAAACGGTGAGCTTGATATGATAACGGGTCTGCCGTATAATGAGGATTATATTTCATTTGCAAAGTTTTCGGCTGAAAGTATCGGTGTGTCAAAAACCATTCTTACAGCTCCCCGTAACTCACAAAAGCTCGTTGCAGGTAATGTTCTGAGCTTTGACGGCGCAAGGATAGGTATGCTTATCAATTCAAACAAGGAGAAGTGCCTTGAAGAATATGCAAAAAAGCATAGCTTTTCTTATGATGTTATCTATTATACTACCTTTGATGCTATGTATAGGGCTATGCAGGCAGGCGACATTGACTGTATGGTTTCAAACAGTGTCAGAGGTCTTAAAAATGAATGGGTCTTTGCAAACTTAGATGAAAAGCCGCTTCACGTTTTAGTTTCAGATAGTGCCATGGGGCTTATCGATGAGGTGAATTTTGCGCTTGACAGCGTTAAGAATGATTACCCTGAGATTCAGGGCGTTTTGCAGGATAAATATTTTACAGATGAGTATGCAGGCTCTCTGATGCTTTCTCTTGCCGAAACTCAGTATCTTGAAAATCTCAGAGCATCAGACTCAAAGCTCACAGCGGTAGTGAATCCTGACCGTGCGCCTTTGTCATACTTTGATGAAAACAAAAAGCCTTGCGGTATTCTGGCTGAAATTGAAATGAAGCTCGAAGAGGTTTTAGCGCTTGATATTGAGATTATCTATACTGAAAACCGTGAGCAGTATTTAGAGATTATAAATGCGGGTTATCCTACTTTGGTGCTCGACGCTCCTAATGATTATAATATGGAGCAGAATACCCATTACAGACTGACTGACTCTTATATCAGAATGGGTATCTCCCTTGTTACAAGAAAGGATCTGTCGGGCGATATCAAAAAGCTTGCGGTAGTTAAGGATGCTTCAATGCTCCAGGAGCATGAAGAAACCTTTCTGTCAGGCAGAGAGATTTTATACTACAAAACTCACGATGAATGTATCGAGGCAGTGCTGTCAGGCGAGGTTGACGGTTACTACTGTATTTCATACTGCGGTCAGCGCTCGGTGAATAGTGACAGACGTCACCGCCTTGTATTAAACCATGTTTCAGATTTCATGTATGAATACTCAATAGGTATTCTTGATAAAGAGGATTATAACTTAGTATCAGTTATTGATAAGGCGCTTGAGAGCATTTCAGGTCCGTATATCGATAACCTTGCTATAAAGTATAACGCTGTTACCCAGTCAAGCAACATTATGGATTATATGTATGATAACCCTGAGGTTTTCGCTGTTGTGGCATTTTTAGTATGCGCATTTGTAGCGATGATCATAGGTCTTATCATAAAGATCAAAAATGAAAAGATAATAAACCGTAATGCCTCAGAGCTTCGTCGATTTATTACCTATGTTTGTAACGCCAACGCATCTGTTGCCGAGGTAAATCTTTCTACGATGAAGATTTTGTGGTATACAGTTGATGAAGAAAATGAGCTTGTAAAAACAGAGAGCGATGTTGTATGGGATAACTTTGATGAGAATATCCATCCTGACGATTTTGCTCAGCTTACTCAGAAATTTGATACCGTAGCAGCCCGTCAGCTTGTGGCGTCAGGCGGCGAATTTTACTTTGAGGCTCGTTCAAAGGATAGCCACGGCCAGTATAAATGGGCGTCGTTCCTGCTTCAGGGCGTAGAGCCTGACCAGTATCATCCTGAAAACTTCATCATGTTCAAAAAGGATATTGATGATGTAAAAAGAGCTGACGAGCTTTATAAATCGACCCTGCGCGATGCGCTTGAAACCGCAAGAAACGCTTCTCAGGCAAAGGGTATGTTCATGTCAAAGATGAGCCACGAGATAAGAACTCCTCTCAATGCGGTTTTAGGCTATCTTTCAATGGCGAAGGACAGCCGCGAAACCAAGAAGAAGGATGAATATATCTCAAAATGCGAAACTGCCGCAAAGCATCTTTTAGGCATTTTAAATGATGTTCTGGATATCGCCTCTATTGAGAGCGGTAAGATGAAGATTGCTCACGAAAAGTTTGATATAAAAGAGCTCGTTACAGGTATTCAGACTCTCTTTTACTCTCAGGCCCAGGCAAAGGGCGTTGAGCTTTCTGTAAAGGTAAATAACATCTATGCTACAACCCTGATAGGCGACCAGCTGCGAGTAAACCAGATTCTTATTAACCTTGTTTCAAACGCTATAAAGTTTACTCCGCAGGGCGGTAAGGTAATGCTCTGCGCTGACCAGCTCACCGAGCAGGATGGCAAGGTGAATTTCCGCTTTACCGTATCAGATACAGGTAAGGGTATGTCTGAGGAGTTTATCAAAAAAGCGTTTGTTCCGTTCGAGCAGGAGAGTGCGGGTATCGCTAAAAACTATGGCGGTACGGGTCTTGGCCTTTCAATTACAAGAAACTTAGTTGACTTGATGCACGGCGTTATCGACGTTACAAGTAAGCAGGGCGTGGGTACGACCTTTACTGTTCACTTGGCGTTTGACTATGTTCAGACCGAAGAGCAGAAGGTCAAAAACGGCGACCTTTCTGCGATAAGAGCGCTTGTTGTGCTCAAAAATGCTGATGACCCTGAGATCGCTCTGATGTTTAAGCGAATGGGTGTCAAGCATACTGTAGTTGAGTCGGGTGAAGAAGCTGTAAATCAGCTAAAGCGCCGTATGAATACAGTTTATGAGTACAACTTTGTTTTGATCGACTGGTTTGACGAAGAGTCGTTTAAAATTGCAGAGCAGATAAGATTTGATTTATCCTGCCAGATGCCGATAGCAGTTATTTGTCCGCTTGATATTTCAAGCGTCATTGATACCGCGCAGAAGTCGGGTGTTGATAAGCTCATTTCAATGCCTGTATTCCAGTCAGCGATATTTGATTTGCTCGTGGATTCATTCGGTAAATACAAGATACCGCAGTCTGATGAAAGCTACAATGTCGAGGGACTGAGAATTCTGCTTGTTGAGGATAATCAGATGAACCTTGAGATTGCGTCGGATATGCTTACAAAGCGCGGTGTGATCGTTGAGTGTGCTGAAAATGGTGAAATTGCTGTTGAGAAGTTTACAAACTCTCCTGACGGCTACTATAACGCAATTCTGATGGACGTTTCAATGCCTGTTATGGATGGCTACGAGGCAACAAGGCGCATAAGAGCGCTCGAGCGAGGCTATGCAAAGTTTATACCTATTATCGCAATGACAGCCTCTGCCTTTACTGAGGATATCTCTGAGGCGCTCTTAAACGGTATGGACGACCACGTTTCAAAGCCTATTGATTATGATAAGCTGTTTTTGGTATTATCAAGGCTTGGAAATTTAAGTAAAATGGGAAGGAATGATAACTGATGAGTATGTCACCTGATGAACTCTTTGAAGCGCTTGAGGCCCTTGATTGCGAGCCAAGAAGCGCAATAGGCAGAATGATGGATAACGAGCCATTTTATTTAAAGTATCTTATCCAGATGCCTGATAATGAAAACTATATCGAATATGTAAAAAAGCTCAAGGAGGGCGATTGCAAGACCGCCGAGCGCGCTATTCATTCTCTCAAGGGTATGGCTTTAAACTTAGGCCTTCTGCCGATTTCTGACCACGCAGTAGATATCATAAACGACCTGCGCTCAGGCTCAATAGAAAACGCCAGGGTAAAAACCCCGTCATTTGAAAAGGTGTATTTCAAAATCTGCGATGTGATTAAAGAGTACATTAAGCAAAACTGATTCAATGCACAGATGCACAGATTTATCAAGGATAAATCCGCACAATGCACAATGCACAATGCACAATTATTGTCTTTTGTGGGTTGATACCTTTTTGGTTTCGTGTGTCTTTGAATAATTTATATTCACAATAAAACAGCCGAAGGCATAAGCCTTCGGCCTTTTTATTTTCTTTATAAGAGCCTCAATCCAATACCTCTTATCAAAACTATATAAGAGCGTAATTGTGCAGTTGTGCAGTCGTGCAAATTCATCGAAGATGAATTCGTGCATTGTGCATTGAATAATCTCCCCGTTCCTTGCGCATACTACCCTCGGTGATATAGATGAATTTTCTCAGTTTAGCCCTCTGCGGTGCGTTATCAGGGTGCGCAAACGGGCTTTTTGGCGCAGGCGGCGGGCTTGTAGCGGTAATGATGTTAAAGCGCTTTTTGGACACAAAGACCGCCCACGCTACCTCTTTGATACTCACGATGCCAATGAGCATTATAAGCAGCATTTTTTATTCGGTAAAGGGTAATATTGATTTCAAAACAGCGCTTTTACTCATTCCCTTCGGGCTTGTCGGTGCGGTTGTGGGTACAAAGCTTTTGCTCAGAATCTCTGCAAAGATCTTAAAAAAGCTGTTCGCGCTTTTACTCATAATATGCGCTCTGAGGCTCATTCTATGAGTAGTATAATTCTTTTTGCCGTCGCGACCGCTGCAGGGATATGCGCTTCATTAGGGCTTGGCGGGGGAGTAATACTCATTTTATATATGATATTTTTTACCGAAATCCCACAGCTCACAGCGCAGGGGATAAACCTGATATTTTTTATCCCCATAGCCATTTTATCAATTATCATCCACCGTAAAAACGGCCTTGTAAAGCTCAAAGGCATCCTGCCTGCCATAATATGCGGCTGTATTTTCTCAGCAATATCCTCGCTCATAGCAACTCAAATACCCACAAATCTTCTCTCAAAGCTCTTTGGTATATTCATACTGACTATCGGCATAAAAGAGCTTGTGAAGAAAAATAAGTAGCGGTTTTATACGTATTACAGAGGATTGCTTTTGAAGGATTAGTATGTTATAATGTAGAAAAATTTGTAAGAATATAAATTTTAAACAGCTTTTGATTTTGGCTACAAGTAATTAAAACAAATACTATTTTTACCCGTTTTACTGCTACTAACAGGGAGGTCTTTTGATGAAATACCGCGCGCATATTCTTATGTTGGTTCTTTCTTTAATTACAGTCAGCTGTCTTTGTGGCGGCTGTAAAGATAGCGCTGATACTAAGCCATCTGTTGTTCCTGAAATAAGAGTCAGCGCCCCTTCGTTTAATTATGAAACAGGCTCTTATGATGAAGAATTTACGCTGACAGCTTTTTGTGATGCTGATGCTATCATCCGCTATACGCTTGATGGCAGTATTCCTACAAAAGACTCTTCTATTTTTCCTGCTGAGGGAATGATAATAGGTGACTGCTCTGCAAACCCGAATGTTCTTTCAGCTGTAAGCACTAACAAAATTTCGCTCGAAACCGACCATACCCCGCCGACAGTTACTAAGGGCACTGTTATCCGTGCCGCCGCTTTTTCTGCTGACGGAGAAATTATCAGTGATGTTACTACAAAAACTTATTTTGTAGGTCTTGATTATAAGGATATTAAAATAATCTCGCTTGTTCTTGATAGCGACAGCCTTTTTGATTACGAAAACGGCATTTATGTAATGGGCAAATATTATGATGACTGGATGGCGTCAGACCCTGATGCAAAGTATGCAGGAACGTGGGAAATTCAGGGTAATTTTTCACAGAAAGGGCGTGAATGGGAACGTGAGGTTGTAATGCAGCTCATAGAGAATGACGGCTCTTTCGGAATTGAACAAAATATGGGTATGCGCATTATGGGAACAGCTACCCGTACCTATTATCAGAAAAGTCTGCGCCTTTATGCCCGTGAGGAATACGGCGCAAAGCGTCTTGAATACCCTCTTATCTCAGGGCTTATGACAGATACGGGCGAAAATGAGCTTGAAAGCTTCAAAACCTTTATTCTGCGCAACGGTGGAAATGATAACTATTTTACTCTTCTGCGCGACCCTTATGTTCAAACCCTTTTAACCGACCGTAATTTTGCAACTCAGGGCGCAGAGCCTTGCATCGTTTTTATCAATGGTGAATACTGGGGCATTTACAGTATTACCGAGGATTATTCAGATAATTACATTGAAGATAATTATGGCGTTGACGATAAAAATGCTGTTATAGTCAAAAATATTGTAAATGATGAACCTAAGGTTGACGAGGGCGAGGATGCGGATATTGAACTTTTCAAGGAGCTTGATGGCAGTATCTACTGGCGTGATTTTACTCAGGAGGAGCATTATAATTGGCTTTGCGAGAATGTTGATATACAAAACCTGATTGATTATATGGCGGTTTTACTCTACATCGATAACGGCGATGGCGCATTTGCCGGCAACAACTGGAGAGTATGGCGCGCTAGACAAACAGACGCTGAAAATAAGTATGCAGACGGCAGATGGCGTTTTATGCTTTATGATAATGATTTTGCGCTCGCCTTTCGACCAGATGAAGGCGGAGCAGAGAAAAATACCTTAGAGCAAATTCAGAATATCGACTGGGGCTGGGGGCTTTTATTCAATAAGCTAATGCAAAACGATGAGTTTAAGGCGCAGTTTATCAATACATATATGGACCTTCGTAATACCGCCTTTTGTCCTGAGAGTGCGCTTGAAACTCTTGAAAAAATGAAAAGCACAATTGCTCCATATATAGCCGAGCAGTATAAGCGTAACGGTCCGGGATGGGTTACTAAAATGACCAATAATGAGCTTGAGCAGCGTTTTGAAAATGAGCTTGATATCATCCGCCAATTCATCATCGGCAGATATGACTACGCTGTTACTATGCTCAAGGATGGTTATAATCTTGAAAACGCATATACCGTAAGTATCGGTACAAATGCTGTGAATGGCGGAACAATCCATATAAATACCATAGCTGTCAACCCTGGCGACAGTTTATGGCAAGGCAGTTATTTCTCTGACTTTGAGATATCCTTAAAAGCAACCTGTGAGGATGGCTATGCTTTTGTCGGCTGGAGTGGAGATATTACTGAGCAGGAATCAGAAATTACTCTTAAACTCACAAAAGATATGAACATAACTGCAAATTTTGAAAAAGAAGAATAAGTATAGTTTTTATGATAGCTCATAAGCTTTTACAGATAAATGCAAAAACTTGTGATTAATTACCCTTTGCGCAAACTGAATATTTTACCGCAAAAGAAAAAGAGCAGCGCCCAAGCGTTGCTCTTTGTTTTGTCAATTGTTTGTGTCTTAAATAAAAAACTTCCGCCTTGCCGTCGCATAGTGGTATAAAACCCGCACAAAGCAGGTGGGTGCCCGCCCATTGGCATTACTGCTTCCAACATCCGACATTGTCGGGAGGCCTGCAAACCGCCGTTGGAGCTAAACTCCCTTGTAAAAAGTGTTGGATTATAAAAAACTATGCTTGGTCGTACAAGGCAGAATGTGTTTTCTTTAACTTAATCTTATCATATAAACCCTTATTCGTCAAGAGAAAGTTTCTGACAAAATTCTAGCTTAAATGATGGTGATTGCATTCGTCACAGTCGCAGCCGTCATCCTCGTCAAACTCGTCGATGATGTCAAAATATTCCTCTAAGCGCTCTGTGAAAAGCTCAGCTACTCTTTCGTATTCCTCGTCATCCTCAATTGAGATAACGTCGCCGCCCTCGTCCATAGTAGGACCGTCGCTCTTTAAAATGATAAGCTCGCTGCTGCCGTTTAAAAGTGCCTGAGCGTCATCATAAACAGGTGTGAAAGCGTAGTAGGTAGTATCATCAAGCTCCAAAGAATCCAGAAGCTCAAACTCGTGTTCATGGCCTTCATCGTCGATAAGTGAATATAAAACAGGTTCTAAATCCTTGATTTCGTCTGACATGAAAATCCCTCCGAAAATAAATTAAGGGTACAAATATTTTTGCACCCAACACTATCATTATACTAAACCTTACGCAAAATGTCAAGTGGGTAAATCTAAAGTATTTATTAAATAAAAAATCTCAAAAAAGTTCAAAAAAACTATTGACAATGCACAAAAAGTATGATATTATGTAATCAAGGAAAAGGAAAGACTCCAAAAGACTACAGCGAGTGGCTCGCTGAATACTCAACGAAAGGGGAGGAGTCCGGTGGCGATAGAGAATGTAAATAGCGAGGGTTCCTCAGGCTCATTATAAGGGCGGTAGGCAGATCGAAAGAGGTCGCACCGCAAAGCAGCTTCGCTAGAAGAAAATGCCATAATGGGAATCGTAGCTACAGGATTTACAACTGAATATTTCAGACCTATATAAAGGAATGGTTTTTATGAAAGTATTTCGCAGGTATCTGAAAAAATAATGAAAAGGGTGTTATCCAATGTACTGATTGATGCATAAAGAGAGTTTAACCGAATATTATCTGAAGGGTGACTTTAAATGCACTGATTAGCTTTCATGAGTAAAAAATGAAAGGATTAATACCAATGGAATAAGATATGATTATAACGGGGCAACCCGATTGATAAAGTTAATACATTTCAAGAGGAGAGGAGAGTAATCTTCATGGTAGTTATTCTCACAAGAAACTTGAACATCTAAAGGTTAGGAGTGATTCCACCAGAAACGTAAGCTTTATCTTTAAAATCATTCGCAATCGGTTCACATAAATTTTGAGGTGAGTCCAACAATTACTTAGTTTTAGGTTTTAAATTTTTACATAGGCAAAAACTTTTAGGATAACTTCAGAGGTGAGTCCAACAATTACTTAAGCTTTTATCGGAATTTATCAAAATTTATTATGAGGTGAGTCCGGCATTTACATAAGGATTTATAAAAACCAATAATTTTTTGAGGTGAGTCCGCCAAGACGGTAATTAATATTTTGCAAATATATAGAGCAGCTTCTTTTGGGATAGCTGCTCTTTTTAGTTTTAGTATTACTTATCGCTGTCAGCAGGGGGAGTTTTCTTTTTAAGCTTTGGCGTATGCATTAGCGCATACTGCTCAATTTCATCCAGATCATAGCTATGAGCTCCCTTTTTTTCAACATTGTCATCAATCATCCATTTTAAAAGGGCAGTTTTGTAATCAGAATAGGTCTTACCATTTGATGTAAGATATAAATCCATTTTCCGTATATAGCTGTCGATGTCTTTCACTTTATAATCACGGCAAAGCTCGTTATATTCTGATATGGTGAGCTTAACAACGCTTGCATTATTATTTATATACTGCGGCGCAGCCAAAAAAGAAGAATTTTCTTCTTCAGGGGGAGGGGGTGAAGGAGTAATTGCCTGATTTTCAGGCGAAAGAGTTTTTATATAGTTTTGTGCCAAAGGCACATTTTCAACACTCAAAGCGCTGCTTTGAGTGTTTTCTTTATTTTCTTCTACTATTATTTTATTTTCTTTACTTTTATTTACTTTCTTTTCTTTTACTTTACTTTGTTCATTAATGACGTCATTAACTGAGTTATTTCCGTCATTAACTGAGTTATTTCTGTCATTATCAGATGATAACTGAATATATATCGGACTTTTTACAGAAATTTCTTTCATTGTATCCATATTCAGAAGCCAAAGCTGAGGTTTAATTCTTGTAAATTTTCTCTTTAGTGTAGCCTGATAATACTGAAGCTGAATATGCTCTGATGTGAGTATCTGAAAATCAGCATAGCTTTTCTGACAAAACATTCCGCTTAAAATAAGCGCATCAATAATTTCTTCAATTTCTTTCTCATCGGGTTCGTTTTTACCCTTTACATAGTCGGTAATATTCCAGATAATATCATCCTTTGTTGTGCTGTCATATTTAAGATAGTACCCCTCGCCTGAATAGATAAAATCCAAAAGCGCCTGATAAATAATAAGCGAAATTGCGCCATAATCACGCCTTACTCGCCGAAATCTCATATCAGTAAGCATAGTAACATCATGTGAATAATAATCAATACCCATTTTTGCAGGTGCAGCCAAATAAATTCTCCTCTCGAATATAAAAAAGTAGTTTCAAAACGTAATCAGTTCACACAAGTCTCCTCACTCCCGCCACCGTGCGAGAAGATTAAGAGCGCTTTTGGTGTAATCTAATACGCTTTATACGTCTTGTTACATATTATACTACGCTTTTGGCGTAATGTCAAGAGGGGGATTTGCGCCACGTGGGATATGGGCGGATTTTTGGATAGAAGAAATACGATGCACAATGCACGATGCACAATTAAAATTTACAATGGACTATTATTTCAATGCAAAATCAGGATAATTCGTGAATCGCCAGCCATGCGGTGGTATATCAACCAAATTGTAGGGGCGAGCATTGCTCGCCCGCCCCCCGTAGTACGTTGATGCGTGCGGCGTGCGTGATTTTTATGTTTTGTGGGTGCGGGGCGGGGAAGGTAGCAAATACCGCCCTACCTGCAGATTGTATTCTGGCGACCAATGGTCGCCCCTACAAATGATGAGTGCGTATGGTGGATGTTGATTTTTTACGTTTGTGATGTTATAATTAACTGACATACTCCAGATGTATGAAAAAGATAAAGGAATACAAAAACTATGGAAATCATTATAGAACGTGACAGTGTTTGTATGGGGGATGATTGTCTGGCGCCTCATACAAGAACATATACATTAGATGACGAGGCTACTTATACAGACTTATTTGAATGCCTGAAAAAGGATCATTATTTCCCATATATATCTGGTAACAATGTGGTATGGGTGCTTAAAAATGATCATATAGATTGCATTTTTTCGTATTTTACCAAGACGGATAAGTTTTCTATGGGATTAGTAGAAAAGTCCCTTAAAAGTATCTGTAGAAACTCAAATAAACTGCATCTTAGATATTTTTCAAGTCCCCGAAAATGGAAAGAAAGGATATATCAGATGTATTCTGGCGATGAATATACCTTGTGGAGAGATGGCTGGACTGATGAAATAAAATATTGTGATTTTTTGATGGAACAATAAGAAGTATCCAGTCTTAATGCACTGCTGAATAAAAAATCCAGAGAAGATTGATTTCTTCTCTGGATTTGTTTTTTTATATTCGTTTTTATTATCCGAAATACTTTACGCCGCTTTCGAAGATGAGCTGATCCTTGTGACCAGGAACGTTCTTTGAAATGTCAAAGCCCTTACGCTCTGAGTGACCCATCTTACCTAAAACTCTACCGTCAGGTGATGTGATACCTTCGATAGCATCGATTGAGCTGTTAGGGTTGCAGTGGATATCCATTGTCGGATTACCTGCAAAGTCAACATACTGAGTAGCGATCTGGCCATTCTTAGCGAGCTGTTCGATTTCAGCAGCTGTTGCTACGAATCTGCCCTCACCGTGTGAGATAGCGATTGAGTGAATATCGCCAACGTTGCAGCCTGAAAGCCAAGGTGACTTGTTTGACGCAATTCTTGTATTTACCATCTTTGACTGGTGACGTGCGATAGTGTTGAATGTAAGAGTTGGTGAATCTGAACGCATATTCACGATTTCGCCGTATGGTACCAAACCGAGCTTGATGAGAGCCTGGAATCCGTTACAGATACCGAGCATAAGACCGTCACGATTCTTCAGAAGGTCGTGGATAGCGTCTGTAAGTCTTGGATTCTTTAAGAATGCTGTAATGAACTTACCGCTGCCGTCCGGCTCGTCACCGCCTGAGAAGCCGCCCGGGAGCATCATGATCTGAGCGTTTCTGATATAGCCCTCGAGTGCCTCAACTGACTGTTCAACAGCTGATGCTGTCTGATTCTTGATTACGAAAATCTCAGCTTCAGCGCCTGCCTTTTCAAAGGCTCTTGCTGTATCGTATTCACAGTTTGTACCCGGGAATACAGGAATGATAACTCTTGGCTTTGCAACCTTGATAGCAGGGGTTGGTCTTGTTGTTGCTTCGAAGCTATATGTCTTAGCCACGCCCTCGGCGCCCTTAGCGTTTACAGGGAATACAGGCTCGAGCTTTTCAGCCCAGATCTTTTCGATATTTGCCATATCAACTGTGTATGAAGGTGTCTTTATTACGTATTCAGAAGATGTCTTACCGATTACATATTCTTCAACGCCCTCGCAGTCGTCTGAAACTTCGAGTACAAAGCCGCCGTAAGCGTTTGCAGTAAAGAGGTCAGCAGGGTTTACAGCCTTTGTAAACTCAAAACCGATCTTGTTACCAAGTCCCATCTTGAATACTGCTTCTGCAACGCCGCCGAATGCAACAGCCCATGAAGCGAGAACCTTGCCGTCTGAAATGAGCTTTTCAACCTTGTCAAATACAGCTCTTACGCTATCAAACTTTGGAAGTAAGTTTTCATCATATTCAGGTCTGATAAAGATTACTCTTGAACCAGCCTTCTTGAATTCCTGAGAAACTACCTTGTCAGATGTTGTAACTGATACAGCAAATGAGCAAAGAGTTGGTGGAACGTCGATATTTTCAAATGTACCTGACATTGAGTCCTTACCGCCGATTGAACCGCAGCCGAGCTCAAGCTGTGCCTTGTAAGCACCGAGGAGAGCTGCAAAAGGCTTGCCCCAACGAGCAGGGTTATTCTGAGTTCTTTCAAAGTATTCCTGGAATGTCAGCCAGCACTGATGGTAGCTACCGCCGGTTGCAATAACCTTTGCGATTGACTCGATAACTGCACACATAGCGCCATGGTATGGGCTCTTTGATGAGAGATATGGGTTGTAGCCCCAGCCCATAACTGATGTTGTCTTTGTTTGGCCTTCAAGGACCGGGATCTTAGCCGCCATAGCCTGAGTTGGAGTATTCTGATACTTACCGCCGAATGGCATCAAAACTGTGCCAGCACCGATAGTTGAGTCAAATCTTTCAACAAGACCCTTCTGTGAGCATACATTGAGGTTACCTGCAAGTGATTCCCATGTCTGAGCATTGTCAGGGATATTTTCAGGAGTAGCCATAACAGGCTTTGCAACTGAAACTGTTGTGTGCTTTGAAGCACCGTTTGAGTTTAAGAACTCTCTTGAGAGGTCAACGATAGTGTTGCCCTTCCATTCCATTTTAAGACGAGCGTTGTCTGTAACTACTGCGACAAGTGTTGCCTCTAAGTTTTCGTCAGCTGCAGCGAGCATAAATTCGCCTATATCGTTTCTGTCGATAACAACAGCCATTCTTTCCTGAGATTCTGAGATAGCAAGCTCTGTGCCGTCAAGACCGTCATACTTCTTTGGAACAGCGTCAAGGTTGATCTGTAAGCCGTCTGTAAGCTCACCGATAGCAACTGAAACGCCGCCTGCGCCAAAGTCATTACAACGCTTTATCATAAGTGTTACTTCAGGGTTTCTGAAAAGTCTCTGGAGCTTTCTTTCTTCAGGAGCGTTACCCTTCTGAACTTCAGCGCCACAGCTTTCGAGTGATTCCATAGTATGTGACTTTGATGAACCTGTAGCACCGCCGCAGCCATCTCTGCCTGTTCTGCCGCCGAGTAAGATTACAACGTCGCCAGGAACTGGTGCTTCTCTTCTTACGTTGCTTTCAGGAGCGGCTGCGATAACAGCGCCGATTTCCATTCTCTTTGCAACGTAGCCTGGGTGGTAAACCTCGCTTACGTGACCTGTAGCAAGACCGATCTGGTTACCGTATGATGAATAACCTGATGCCGCACCTACAGTGATCTTTCTCTGTGGGAGCTTACCTGGAATTGTATCCTCCATTGGAACGAGTGGGTTTGCAGCACCTGTAACTCTCATTGCCTGATATACATAAGATCTGCCTGAGAGAGGGTCACGGATAGCACCGCCAAGACAAGTAGCCGCACCACCGAAAGGTTCAATTTCTGTGGGGTGATTATGTGTTTCGTTCTTGAACATAAGAAGCCAGTCCTGATCCTCGCCGTTAACGTCAACCTTGATCTTTACAGAACAAGCATTGATTTCTTCAGATTCGTCAAGCTGCTTTAAGATGCCATCCTTTTTGAGCTTCTTAGCGCCCATAAGAGCGATATCCATCAAAGTGATAGGCTTGTCTGTTCTGCCTGCATACAGCTCTTCTCTTGCTGTGAGGTAGCTGTTGTATGTATCTAAAATGTAGTCAGCGTCGATATCCACCTTGTCGATGTTTGTCAAGAATGTTGTGTGACGGCAGTGGTCTGACCAGTATGTATCGATCATTCTGATTTCTGTGATTGTAGGGTTGCGATTTTCAGACTTGAAGTATTCCTGACAGAACTTGATGTCATCAAAGTCCATAGCAAGACCGAGGTTCTTGAGCATGAGCTTTAAATCATCGTCTGTAGCGTAAATAAAACCGTCAACTGTATCAACCTTTGTTGGCAGATCGTAAACTACATCGAGAGTATCAAACTTTTCAAGTGTAGCTTCACGGCTTTCAACAGGGTTTATCATATAAGCCTTTACTGCTGCAATTTCAGCGTCAGTGAGATTACCCTTGAGAATGTAGATTCTTGCACTCTTGACTACAGGTCTTGCCTTCTGAGTTAAAAGGGTAATACACTGTGAGCAGGAGTCAGCTCTCTGGTCAAACTGGCCGGGGAGATATTCAACTGCAAATACAGTTTCGTCAGCTGCAAGCTGTGGCAATTCTTCATAAGTAACGTCAACTGCAGGCTCTGAGAAAACGATAGGTGTAGCCATTGTAAAATCACCGAATGAGAGGCCCTGGGCATCATAACGGTTGATTACTCTGAGGCTTTTTAAGTTTTCCATACCGAGAGAAGATTTGATACCGCTAAGTAATGACTGCGCTTCAACAGCAAACTCAAGCTTCTTCTCGACATAAATACGATAAACGGACATAGATACAACTCCTTATCAACGCATTTTAATATTCTATAATTTCTCCAAGACAAAAGTCCTGGTTAACCTCTTTTATTTTAACACATAATATCTCATGACGCAAACTTTTTTTGTCATTTTTTCTCTTAATTTTAATAAGTGTGTAGTTTTGAGCATATCCGCGGTGAAAATCTGTGCAATTTTCACGTTCAAACAAAACGGATACAACTTTTCCACATTGATTGTTCAAAAATTCCTGCCTTGATTCTTCACAAATAGTGGCGAGTATTTTCGCTCTTTTTTCCTTTTCGGCTTCCGCTACCTGATTTTCAAAACCACAAGCCTTAGTGCCCTCTCTTTGCGAGTAGGGGAATATATGGCATTTTGAAAAGCCTACCTTTTTTACAAACTCGCAGGTTTTTTCAAACTCTTCCTCGGTCTCTCCTGCAAAGCCTACCATAATATCGGTAGTAAAAGCACAGTTTTCAAAACGCTCACGCAGCTTGTTTATAATCTGCATATATTCTGCCGTTGTATAATGGCGGTTCATACGCTTTAAGGTTTGGTCACAACCGCTCTGGAGTGCTAAATGAAAATGGGAGCAGAGCTTTTTGCAGGAGGCTAATTTGTCGATCATCTCATCTGTTATAAGCTCAGGCTCAAGCGATGACAGACGAACTCTTTTTATATCCTCGTTTTCTGCAACTGCCAAAACTGCGTCGGCAAGGTCTTTTTTATCCTCAAAATCCGTGCCGTAAAGCGAGAGGTTGATGCCTGCGAGCACTATCTCTTTGTGACCGCATTTTGCGAGGAATGCTACCTCTTCTTTTATATCCTCAATGCTCTTTGAGCGAATAACTCCCCGCGCATAGGGAATAATACAGTAAGCGCAGTATCTGTTGCAGCCATCCTGAATTTTTATAGTAGCTCTGGTTTTTGATTCGACCTTACGGGTGAGCATCATTTTTTCAATCTTATCGCCCTTTTTATGCTCTATAATCTCACAGCGGGGCTTTTTGTCACAAAGATATTCACTCACAAGGTCAAATATCCTCATCTTGTTATTAGCACCGACAATAACGTCAGCTAAAAGCATCTGCTGAGCCTTGTCGCTGTAAGCCTGGGTAAAGCAGCCGCATACTGCGAGTATCTTTTTATCATCCGTCTTTTTTATCTTGTGGCAAAGCTGTCTTAGCTTTGTGTCAGCAGAGGCGGTGACAGTACAGGAATTTATTATACATATATCAGCATCCTTGAAATTCTTAACAGTTTTGCAACCGTGGCTTTCAAAAAGCTGTTTTATATTTTCAGTTTCGTATTGGTTTACCTTACAGCCGAAAGTAAAGTAAAATAACTTTAAGTTTTCCATCGCTTTAATCTCCAATTTAATCTCAAAGTATCGCAGTTGCACAAAAAACAAACTCATATATTGTGAAAATGCTACAAAAGAGTTCACCAAGCTTTGTGTTCTTTGACTATTATACTATATTTTTCAAAAACTTTCAAATTTTAGTTGACAAGTGGATTTTAAGTTGCTATATTGTAGGTGTAGAGAAGAAAAATAAGAAGAAAAAACAAGTAAACAAAGACATTTCCAAAGGAGGAAATCATTATGAAAAAGATCACAATCAAGCTCGACACAATCAATGACGTTAAGGTATTTGTAAACACAGTAACAAAGTATGACTTTGACGTTGACCTCGTTTCAGGCAGATATGCAGTAGACGCTAAGTCAATCATGGGTATCTTCAGCCTTGACCTTTCAAAGAACATTGAGCTCCAGGCTCACACAGACGATGCAGACGCATTCTTTGCAGAAATCAAGAACTACGTTGTTGCATAATTAAAAACGCTTAATACTACACCCCTCGATATAAAACCCCCTTGTCGCTTCGGCGTCGAGGGGAGTTTTTTATTTTAATGCACAGATGCACAGATTTATCAAGGATAAATCCGCACGATGCACAATTATTTTCAATGCACAATCAACAATTGACAACTGTTTCAATGTAAAATCAGGGAACTGCGTATAACCCCAACCTGCAGATTGTTTTCGGGCGATTCGTGAATCGCCCCTACACAAGATGAGTGCGTTCGGTAAGGTGCGGATTTTCACATTTCGTGGGAGCGTGCATTTCTTCACACCCGCAAAGTGTTAATCATCTATGTTGATTATGCTATCGCCAGAGGACAAGCCATTCATTGTATCTCCCGTAGTGCGTGTGCACCCCAACTGTAGGGGCAAAATCGCTGACTAGGTGTTGTAGTTTTTTTATATTCTCAGGTTTGTTAATATCTTAGCTTTGTTCGTTCTGTAGGGGCGATT
>CALGTV010000011.1 GCA_937902395.1 uncultured Ruminococcus sp. | reverse complement strand
TGATAAATTCACAGGATCAATTAATCCAAAAACGCATGAAAGAAAACAGCATAGCCTTCAAAGTATTCATTTTCATTCTGAATCTCTCCTTTTTCATAGCTGTTCCGATAGCCATACACGTTACGGGCATAAGCGGAGTTCAATTCAGACAAAATTTATGGGAGCTTTTGACAGGACCCTCGAAGCTGATAACCGACTACTTCTCTCTCGGTTGTCTCGCAAGCACGCTTTTCAACGCGGGTATTTGCGGTCTTGCTTGCACGCTTATCGTTCTGCTCAGCCGCGCCCACGCTAACAGTACCACATTTGCCGCCTATCTTCTAGTCATCGCGCATTGCTTCTACGGCTTGAATTTCATCAATATGTGGCCTCCGTTTATCGGTGTTCTTATATATTGCTTCGTCACTAAACATCCGGGGCGCGACAATCTGCATATAGCGATGTTTTCGACCGCGCTATCGCCTTTTATCAGCGACTTTCTCTTTTTCTATCCTCCCGGAAGAAGCTTGACTATCGGCAAGTTCAGCATAATCGGCATTGTACTTTCGATAATCTTCGGCATTGCAGCCGGATTTTTAGTTCCCGCATTGCTGCCCGGAACCACAAAAATGCACCGAGGCTTCAATATGTACAGAGCCGGACTTGCTCTCGGCATGCTCGGTATATTCGTCTATTGCTTCCTTTATAAGACCTTTGGCATTGAGCCTCACTCAATAAGTGCGAGTCTAACCTCAGGGCAAGAAAGCTTCGGTCACGTTTACTATATCTTTATGAACGTGTTTTTCGCCGCAATATTCTCGACTGCGCTCGTTCTCGGCTTTTTCCTTAATGGAAAAAGCTTTGCGAATTACAAAAAACTGCTCTCGTGCTCGGGCTACGGTCTCGATTTCGCAGATAAATTCGGAATGCCCCTCTGCCTCATTAACTTTGGTGTCTACGGCTTCTGTATACTGATATACCTTAACGTTACCTTCCTTCTACCGATACTCCTTCCATTCCTTCCCGAAGGTGTTGGATTCACAGGACCCACGGCTGGTATCGTATTCGCCGCTCTTACTTTTTCAGCAGACGGTCAGCATCCTAAAAACGTTGCTCCCATCGCGTTGGGATACACAATTCTTTTCGCCATTGTCTGTGCCCTTTGCTCGATTGCCGGTGTGAACATTCCTTGGACGCTCTCCACTCAAGCCTATATCAACGGGCTCGCCTTCGCCACGGGACTTTGTCCTATCGCGGGTAGCTACGGCTTCAAATACGGTGTTATCGCGGGACTTGTCAGCGCGATCATATGCACGTCAACCTCGGCAATGCACGGTGGATTCGTGCTTTACAACGGAGGCTTCAATGCAGGTCTAACCGCACTAATTATCATACCGATACTTGATTTTTACAATATCAAGCCCAAGAGGATCGATGATGACGAAATATTTACTATCAAAGGATCGATTGGCTTACCTCGTAGAAATATCAATCATAAAAACACTTCAAAATAAATCAAACCCCTTCGTTATGAAGGGGTTTTCATCATTATTAAAGTGTTTTCAAATCGTACGGAGTTGACTGATACACGAAATAATTGAGCCAGTTTATAAAGAGCAGGCTTCCATGAGCACGCCAACGAACGACAGGCTCTTTTGAAGGATCGTTGTCTCTGTAATAGTTAACAGGCGGCTTGATGGGAAGACCCGCAGCCAGATCTCGACGGTATTCCGCGTCAAGAGTCAAGGGATCGTATTCACTGTGACCCATGATAAAGAACTGCCTGCCGCCGTTTCTCGAAACGATGTGAACACCCACCTCGTCGCTGGATGCCAGCACGCGAAGCTCGGGGATCGCCTCAATGTCCTCGCGATAAACGGTGGTGTGGCGCGAATGAGGAACGTAAAATTCCTCGTCAAAGCCGCGAAGCAGCATGCTCTTCTTGTGATCCGCCTGATGAGCGAAAACTCCGAATAACTTCTCGGGCATAATGTGCTTCTTGATTCCGTAATGATAGTAAAGCCCCGCCTGAGCGCCCCAACAAATGTGCATCGTCGAGTGTACGTTGGTCTTGGTCCACTCCATGATCTCGCAAAGCTCGCCCCAGTAGTCGACCTCCTCGAACTCCATCATCTCAACAGGCGCGCCCGTGATGATCATTCCGTCGAATTTCTGATCCTTCACGTCGTCAAAGGTCTTGTAAAAGGCTTCAAGGTGGTGGCTTGAAGTATTCTTTGAAACGTGAGATGCCATTTGAAGCAGGTCAATATCAACCTGCAAGGGCGTATTGCTTAGAAGTCTCATAAGCTGACATTCCGTTTCAATCTTCTTGGGCATTATGTTGAGTATTATAACTTTAAGGGGACGGATGTCCTGATGCTCCGCCCTTTCCTTAGACATTACAAATATATTTTCCTCTCCCAGCGTTTTGAACGCAGGAAGCTCCGATGATATTCTTATGGGCATCTTATCCCTCCGTTGTTATTTATTTTTTCCGCATGACTGACAGGAATTCATAAATCCGTCCAGATTTTCGCAGATATTTGTACCCTCGGCAAGAAATTTCAGCTTTCTCAGATTTGCATATTTTTCTTCATCGGGCAGTTCAAATATCATAGTCTCAATGCCTTTCAGCACGCTTTTGAACATGACAGAGCGCACAAGACCGTCACAAAGCAGCAAATCGCCGCCGTCATCATAATCGTAGACAACAGTACGCTCAGCCTCGTAGGCATAGGCAATAAAGCCAATAGCCTTTCCTCCGTCCAGAGCCTCGGTTATATGTGCGTTATTCTCTCCCGCCGCTGAAATAATATGCTCATAGCCTGCGGTATCAAATCTTTCCTGTATCTCCAGCATAGCTTATTTCTCCTTGCCGATAGCTGTTCTCAACGCTCTCAGCTCATCTGCTGTAAGTTCGCGCCATGTGCCCGGTTTGAGCATACCAAGGCGGATAGGTCCGATACTTACACGGCGGAGACGTGCAACTTCAAGTCCCACAGCCTCGCACATTTTACGAATCTGACGGTTTCTGCCCTCACGGATAGTAATGAGAAGCACAACTCTGCCCTGCTGTTTTTCCTTTACCACAACATTTGCAGGAAGCGTCATTCTGCCGTCGATTTCAACGCCCCCTGAAAGCTGAACAAGCTGCTCATCGCTTATATCAGGGCGAACAGTTACACGGTATGTCTTAGCAATATGACGGCTTGGATGCATAATGCTGTTGGCAAATTCGCCGTCATTTGTAAAGAGAAGAAGTCCCTCGGAATTTCTGTCAAGTCGTCCAACGGGGTATACACGCTCTTCAACGCCGTCAAGGAGGTCCATAACACAGCGGCGGTCAAGTTCATCAGATACTGTTGTAACGTATCCGCGAGGCTTATTCATCATAATATAGACAAAATTTCTCTTTCTGGGCATATAAATACGCTCACCGTCAATTGTAATGAGGTCATGAAATCCGCATTTATCGCCTAATTTTACAGGATGACCGTTCAGCTTTACTCTGCCCCTTGAAATAAGCTCCTCAGCTTTTCTTCGTGAGCAGTAACCGCTGTCGGCTATCATTTTCTGAATTCTTATCTTTTCCATTAACTAAAAATATCCTTTACTTTCAAAATAAATTTTTCAAATCCGCTTTTTTCAGGCTTACTTTCAGAATTTTTATATTCCGCGTCCTCAGCGGCATACAGAGGTATTCTTTTCAGCTCTCTGTTATTGTCCGAGATTATCAGTTCTGCCGCCAAATCCCCTGCTTTTACGGGAGCATACACAAAGGGAGGAGCGGCAACGGTATAGGTGAAATCAGCCGTATCCGCATTATATACGGTAAAATCTGCCAATTCCTCCCCCACTGTCACAGGGAGAACATCTTTCTGAGAGCCTGCAAGGTTGACGTACATTTCACAGGGGATACACAGCTCCTGAGTTTTCACCTTTTTAAAGCAGTTGTCATACAGCTTCATATGGTCGTTCCAGTCGTCAGGAGCATTGAGAGTAACGCAGATAAGCCGCTTTCCCTCGCGCTCACAGGCAGAGACAAGGCATCGCCCTGCTTCGTCGGTAAAGCCTGTTTTTACGCCGTATGTGCCGTCGTACATGGACAACAGCTTATTTGTATTTTTCAGCCAGCGTGTATACGGCGGATTGCCATATTCCAGCTTCATTGTCTGAGAGGAACATATCTCTCTGAACAGGTCATTTTTCAACGCCTCAGCGGCGAGAATCGCCATATCCTCGGCAGATGAACCGTGTCCCTCGCCCTCTAAGCCCGAGGGAGTGACGAAATAAGTTTTTTTAAGACCGAGCTTCTGCGCCCTGTCGTTCATGAGTTCCGCAAAGCCTTCCAGACTGCCTGCAATTTTAACAGCGGCGGCATTTGCTCCGTCATTTCCCGAGGGCAGAAGCATACCGCAGGCAAGGGCATATTTTGTAACGGTATCCCCCTCCTGCAAGCCCATAGATGAGCCTTCAACGCGTATAGCGTCGGAATCTACTGTAAACGGCTCATACAAATCGCCGCTTTCAAGGCACAGAAGTGCCGACATTATCTTTGTAGTACTTGCCATTGGAAGCTTTTCGCCGCTGTTTTTGGAATATACAATCTCCCCCGTATCAGCGGAAATCACAACGGCAGCTTTGGCGGAAACCTCAATATCCTCAGCATAAACCGCCTGAATATCCACAGATAAAATACAGCCAACAACGGCAGATACAGCAATAAATCTTTTCATACAAGCACCTCCACTAATAATTATGTGAAAGCACCTTTAAATATGACGATATCAGTCGCTGAGAGTAACGTCTGCTGTTTCAGCTGTTTCCTCTGCTGATGCATTGCCCTTTTTCTTTGCAATGATTCCCTGAATCTTCTCAACAATTCCCGGTACAGCATTTACAGCGGAGCTTATGGGGTCACTGCCTGAATCCATACCTACCATTTTAACAGAGCCGTCAGGAGATATAACGAGGAATCCCTCAGGTTTGATGCTTACGCCAGCGCCTGCACCGCCGCCGAAAAGCTCCTTATCGTACTTGGAGGGCAGATCTGAGCCACCTGATGCAAATCCGTATGATACCTTGGAAATCGGGATAACTGTTGTACCGTCGGGAGTTGTAATGGGATTTCCGATAATGGCGCTTGTATCAGCCATTTCCTTGATTTTCTCCAGTGAAATGCCTAAAATCTCATTTATAGTTTTCTTTTCTGTAGCCATAATTAATTACCTCGCTTTTCTTGATTGTATTTTAGAGGGGATTAATACTCTGAATAGATATATTATCAGGAACTGAATTCCTGCAATAACCAATATTATTAGACTAAAACTGATTTTCAGCGATACGTCCCATTTGCTTTTTTTCTGTGCAAATAAGGGGTTTACATCAATTGTTTTCAGCTTCACGTTGAATAAAACGCTGAGCCATGCAATGAGATTATATATTGCTCCGCTGATTCTTCCATAATTCAAGGCGCATTTGTAAGCGTCCTCATTGGCTATGAAAAAATCAATGTAAAGCTCGCTGATTTTGATTCCCTTGAATATCCTCAGAAGTGGTCTGTCAGCCGCCTCCCACAGTCCAAGAATGAATTCAAGCTTTGATTTCTCTTCCTTTACTTCATTGGTTGGCTTTTCAAGAGGTTCAGGCTGTATTGGCTTTTCGGGAGTACTGTTATCCTCTGAATCCTCAGCGTTCTCCGTTTCCGTAACTTCAACGGGTTCAGATTCTGTTTCCTCATGCTCTGCCGATATATCTTCGGGAGTTTCCGTTGGATTTTCTGTAGATTCCGAAACTGTTTCCTCTGAAATTACAGATTCCTCCGAAACAGCATTTTCCTCCGTTGGCTCATCATCTTCGGAATCGGGCTTTTTATTTTTCTTTTTCCGCTTCATCAGCTTATTTACAATACCCGTTCCCTTGGAGTTGAAAACAGGGATATACGCATACTTGGCGCCGTACTGAATTTTACCGTCTATAAAACTGAAATCCGCTGATATAGGAAGAATCAGTATAAGCAGGACAATTCCCAAAAGGGCGAGAATTATCCACAATAATATTTTAAGTATAATCATTACATCGCCCCTTTGTCTATAGAATAAAGATAATTAATTTTCCAAATCAAATTCAAGCTGTTCTTTTTCCTTAAAATCAGATAAAGGCGGCAATTCTGCCAGTGAAGCAAGTCCGAAACTGCGCAGAAATACAGATGTTGTACGGTATACTATAGGCTTTCCGGGAACGTCAAGCCGTCCTGCCTCCTCCACAAGTCCTTTTTCCACAAGATTATTAACAACCGAGGAGCTGTCAACACCTCTGACATTTTCAACGAATCCCTTGGAAATCGGCTGATTATACGCAATTATTGTAAGTACTTCCATTGCCGCATTTGAAAGGGGTACATTCTTTTTAGTCTCCAGAACTTCGCGTATCTGGGGAGCATACTCCTCGCGGCTGCACATCTGATAACTGCCTTCAAGCTTTTTTATGGTGATTCCGCTGCCGTAATCTTCGTATCTCTCGTTGAGAAGTTTTATCATAGAGGGCAGAGTGCCCACGTCAATTGCGGTTGCCTCTGCAAGACGATAAAGCTCAACAGGCTCACCGCTTGCAAAGAGTATAGCCTCTATTGCTCCGAGTTTCTCTTTGATTTCCACCGTCTGCGCCCCTCTCTGTTTCTGTCTCCTTTGAAATATATCAGCGTGTTATCATCGCTTATGGTAATACGTCCTGAGCGTGTAAGCTCCAGTACAGCAAGGAATGTAGCAACTCTTGCTGAGCGTTCTGTTACTCCTGCGTACAGCTTGTCCATGGCGCATTCCCCTGTGGAATAAAGCTCACGGAGAATATGGACAACCTTTGTAAGAACAGGAACAATTCGCCGTTTTACAACAGAATTTATCTTATTCTCTATATTAACGCGCTTATTTTCAGGCTTTACTTTTTTAATTGATATGCCCTTATATGCGTTTACAAGCACCTGCGGCTCATGTACGAGATTATATGTCAAATCTGCTTCAATTTTCATTGGCTGACGGACGAATACATCTCCGCCAATGTTCTTTTTGGCTAAAGCCGCCGCCGCAAGCTTGCAAAGTGAGAGCTCTATAAGCTCGCCCTCCAGCTCCTTTTTCAGCTGTTCAGCTTCTTCTGGTCTGGGGAGTAATGCGGCAGTCTTGATATATATAAGCCTTGCCGCCATTTCCAGAAATTCCCCTGCAAGCTCCAGATTCATCATATGGGCTTCTTCTATGAACAACAGATACTGCTCCAGAAGCTTTGATATCTCAATATCGTAGATATTCAGCTTATGCTTTGTAATAAGTCCGAGCAGAACATCTAAAGGTCCTTCAAAAACTTCCAGTTTATAGGTTATTGCCGCCATATCAGCCAAACACCATAGGAACCCAAAGAGTTGTGAGCCCGAATACAAAATCAAATGCGTTGATTATCCAGCCCAGAGGGTCAAGAACTCCATTTGTAAGTCTGCCTATAAAGAACAGGAAGATTAATATATAAAACGAAAACTGGTCGATTACTGCCTGATTGCGATGATACCAGCTTGCAAATTTGTTTCCTGTAAGATAATAAAGCAGAGTAAATCCATCCATTCCCGGCAGGGGAAGAAGATGTATTACACCGATACATACGCTTATACTTGCAAGAAGCGAGAAAATTATAGCTATTGCAAGACCTGCCATGCCGTCAAGCAAATAAGAAACAATGGCAGAAATATTCTTGCATACTATCGACATTATAAATAGGGAAAGGGGTCCTGTAATTGCCACAAGAATTATGCCCTTTTTCGTATCTCTCATGCGATTATAGTTAATCGGCATAGGCTTTGACCAGCCGAAACCGCAGAGCAGAATCATAAGTGAACCGAGTAAATCAAGATGCTTCATCGGATTAAGTGTGAGATATCCTGCCATTTCCGCAGTATCGTCGCCCTGTTTTTTTGCAACCATACCCTTTGCATAGTTGATTACAGGGAGCACCAATAGAAGCATAAGCGCTCTTGAAAGAAAATTCATAACTGTTTCAAGTGTTGACCATTCCATAATTATACCTCTCCAAAATAATACTTATATTTATTATACTACAAATTAAGGAATATTTCAAGTCTTACACAGAAATTTCATAATTTATCAGTTTGCCGCAAAAATAAAGGACAGTCCGCAGACTGTCCTAAATTCTCTTAATGTAATTAAGCTCTTTCAACCTTACCAGAACGCAGGCATCTTGAGCAAGCGTAGATATGACAAGGAGTACCCTTGACGATAGCCTTAACGCGCTTTACATTAGGCTTCCATGTTCTGTTTGTGCGTCTGTGAGAGTGAGAAACCTTAATTCCGAATGTAACTCCCTTTCCGCAAATACTGCACTTTGCCATCAGGCTGCACCTCCTTACCTTAATCAATAGCTTTTATATCAGCAAAAACGCTTCTGAAATAAGCAACATTAATATTATATCACATACTTTCAGAAATTGCAAGTGTTTTTTTAAAAAAATACAAAAAAAATTTTTTTAACTGAATATCCAATAGGTATCTTCAATTGTCATTCTCATACCAATCCCTAAAATGTTAGTAGACAAAGATGGTGAGCAGAAATGATGTATGTCAAGGCGGACGACGAAAGCATACTGTCGTATGGCGAGGAAGTCCAACGACAACACACAGCATTTATGCCATTAGATTTGTCTACTGTTGTTTCAGAAATTGGTATCAACAAACAATCCCCTCCGCCCAGTGCGAAAGGGATTGTTCAAGGAGTTCAGAGACATTTCGCCTCAGGAATTATATCATTTGATGTTTTCTGCAAGTCCGGGGAGCTTCTGTGCCTGTACATCCTTAGCTACAAGTCCTGCTACGATGTTTGCACCCTTCTCGCAGAAGTGTGTGCCGTCTGTAGAGCCTGAAACTGCACCCATAAGGTGATAACCCTTTGCTGTGTTATATCCTACTGAATTGTAGTGTGATACCATGATAGAATTGAGGTCTATACAAGGTACGTCGTACTTAGCTGAAAGCTTCTTGCAAGCGTCACAGTATGTTGTATAGCTGTTTACAAATTTGCCGCCTGAATACGCTTTCATACCAATAACAGTTGTTACAAGAATAGGTGTTGCACCCTTTGCCTTAGCTGTCTTAATAAACTCTGTCATATACCATTCGTAAGTACCCTTGGAAGGATTATCAATATTTCCGCCGATTGGAGCATATCTGTCAGCATTTGCCTTACCAGCGTCATTGATAGCAAACTGAATCATTACATAGTCGCCTTCCTTAAGGCTCTTCACAATTGTATCCCATCTGCCCTCGTCGTAGAACTTCTTTGTGGAACGTCCTGCAAGTGCCTGATTTGATACTGTTACATTATTGTTGAAGTAATTCTGGAGGTAATATCCCCAACCCTGCTGAGGTGCATATGATGCCTTATAGCTCTGTACTGTTGAATCACCTGCGATGAAGATTGTAGGTTTAGAGCTTACTACAGGCTTCTGTTCATCTGCAGGATCATATATCTCTGCATATGGCTCATCTGTAAGTGTAAGCTTGATGTAGTCAAGGTTCGGACCGCCGTCCTCTGTTGCGGATACAAACTGGATTGTGTTCTTTCCTGCATTAAGAGGAAGTACAATTCCGAATTCTGTCCACTCTGTCCATGCAGTTGTGCTTGTAAAGGACTGCATCCAGTAATTATTCTTATCGCCGTTTACATATACTTTCATCTTACGGTCATTTGCTGAACCGTTTGCAAAGCGGATATGTGTGTGGTAGTTGCCTTTCTCAGCAACATTTACTGTAAATGTAATTTCGCTATCAAGCTCATTATCAAGATTTACATAACCCTCAGCCTTTGTAAAACCTTCATTTGCAGTTTCAGTTACACCGTTTGTCCATGTCTGGTCAACTGCGAAATAACGGGAATCTGCTGTTGTTGCAGGAGGATTTGTTGCAACAGTAGTTGTTGTTGTTGTGATGGTAGGCTTATAAACAGGAAGTGTTTCCATTCCTGCATCTACCTTCTTGATAAATACCGCATCATCAGCTGTTACACCGCCGCCTGTCAAATCTGCGTTTATAAGTCCCTGTGCTGAAAGACCATACTTATCCTGATTTCCAAGATGCTGTAAAATAGCTGTAGCATCCGCGATTGTTACCATTCCGTCACAGTTTGCATCTCCAAGAAGTACGTTTGCTGTAGGGAGATTTGTTGCAGGAGGTTCTGTTGCAGGAGGATTTGTCGCAGGTGGTTCTGTTGCAGGTGTATCATTTATAGATGCCTTTTCAACAATCCAGTCCTGACAAGTTGCTCCGTTTACTTCCCACTGCTGTACATTTGCGCCTGCATCCTTTGAGCCGCTTTCAACCTCAACTGCGGATGCATCATTGGAAATTCGTGTAAGGATTTTATAGGAACCATCTCTGTTCTTTGCGAATTTGAACTGCTGATTGTTACTTTCCTTAAAGTTATACAAACTTACGTTCTGGCCATTTGTTGCCTTGTTAGCTTCAACGTCAAGAACTATAGTATCAGAAAGAAGCGAATAGATGTAGTAGTAACCGTCACCTGCGGATTTCAGCTTCCATACGTTGTGAGCCGAGTTTCCATTCTTGCCCCACTGCTGAACATTTGCACCGCTTTCAGCCTTAGCTTCAGCAACTTCCATATAAAGTCCGCTGTTTACATTCTTGAAAGAATATGTAACACTTTCATCAAAAACTTCAGCTGTTATTGAGCTTTCCGGAGGATTTGTTGTAGGAGGTGTTGTTGTGGGAGGATTTGTTGCAGGAGGTGTTGTTGTTGTGCCGCCTGCCGCCTTGAAGTCGTGAAGTTTTGCAACAAGCTCTGCAAGCTTTTTTGCACCCTTCATGCTCTGATGAAGGTCGTCAGCTGTACCGTCATTCTTTGTAGCGTAGTACTCAGCCATGCCTTTGTAACCAATGCCTGAACCGAAGTCCTGCCATGCTTTGAACAGATTCATAACTTCTACGCCCTGAGCCTTACCGACCTGATCCATTTCAGCTGCATACCAACGGCTGGAAGGGAGAGGATTCTTCTGAAGGTCACCACGTCTGCCCTGCTGTTTAACAAGGATAACTTCAACACCCTTTGCCTTTGCTTTTTTTACCATGTCAGTGATGTATGTTGCGTACTCATCACCTTTATAATACTTTGAGTCGTTGATACCGATAGCAATAAGGTAAACGTCACCTTTTTTACCATACTTTTCAACAGGTTTAAACTGACCTGCATTAATGAATCCCTTTGCATACTGTCCTGATGCTGCCAGATTACGAACCTGCCAGTAGTCAGTGTCAATGTTATCGCCGAGGAACTGTCCCCAACCGTGCTGAGATGCAGCGGATACATTATAATAACTTGCAACAGTTGAGTCACCGCAAATCCAGATTGTAGGGTCAGTAACTCCTGTTGTGTTAATCTGTGTTACTTCAATTGCTGAAATCGAAAATGCTGTGCCTGATTTTCCAGCACCTGCCTGAACTTCAAGGCTTCCGTCTGTTACAGGAATCTCAATAGTCTCAGCGGCGTTGTTGCCTGTGAGGTTAATCATCTGAGGAATTCCCTCAATGTTAATAGTTGTACGCGATACGTTACCTGTTACAACCTTTACTCTGTATGCACCCTTAGGCAAATCAACCTTGAACACATTATTTGCAGATGTAGAATTGAACTGTACAGCATCGGATAAAGCACCCGAACCTTTTGCAGCAACGTTTGATACACTGCCTGTATTTGTGAATCCATAGCCCTTTGATGCACTGTAGGCATCTTTTGCAGACACCCCAGTATAACCACTGGCTGCACCGCTGCCACCAAGGTCAAATTTCCAGTTACCGCCTGCAGCCTCGGCAGTCACAGGATTCTGAGGTGCAAACCCCAGACCTGTAAAAGCCGAAAGAGAGAGGACAGCAGAAGTAACTCCGCTAATCAGCTTTTTGATTTTCATGATAATCACCTTTCCTTAAATTAATATCCCGATAATAATTGTTATACCGCACAGAGATTACAGTTGAAAGTCATAGGGATTCTGTGCAAATCCGCTATGTTTTATGTTGATTTAATTATATCACATTATTTTCATAAAGTCAACGGCTTTAATATGCATTTTTCTCTCAATTTTATGATATTTTTTTCATCATAAAATTGAATATAAAAAATAATGTGCAGAATAATCCATTTTGGAATATTTTTCTGCACATCATTTACAATTTGGAATATTCAAGTAGAATATAACTAATTTTTGCAATTAATTTAAGTTGGTTTTGTGTATTTTTCAAGTAAGCTATTATTTAAAATCATTTTCAATTTAATTGCAACATGATATATTTTAATATTTAATCTGCATTTTTTGACCTTTTTGAATATTAATACATTTTTTACCATGATACAACTGTAACTGCCTGACTGCCCATTTCCTCATATCTTTTTTCCACAATGCTTCGTTTATATGGTGTAAAAGCATCTTTTCTTGGGTCATGAACATAATAGTATTCATCATCATACCCAACAAGAACCATGCAGTGTTCATTGGAAATCCAACCAAACTGTTCCCCTGTTTCCTCAATTGTCCATACACAGTACTCTCTCTCTTCAAGAGGTTCCATATCTACACTTGCCCATATAATAACAGGCTGTCCGAAATCAATATATTGTGAACATATATCCTTGAGTGACATATCGTTTAGATAATGCACATCGAAAAAATCATATTCCAGAAATTTTTCAAGGCATTTTCCAACTGCACCCGAATAACAGCCGTATCCAGTATCGCCTCGTGGATCTCCGATAAATACTTTATTTGGATCGCCGCCGTAAAGGATACCGCCTCTGCGCTCAACAGCAACAAACTCCATATATCCTTCTTCAATAAGCTGTATAGGCTCAATCTCAATACCATAATATGCCAGAATCATTGCAATGCTTACAAGCTCACAGCCTTGAGGACATTTTTCTTGCGATAAAAACGGCACATTAATAAAATCAGCGCTGTTGTTATAGTCAGGATTTGTAGCACTTTCTTTTGAAGCTATTTCCGTAGTGACAGAAGGTTCTGTCTGAGCCTTTGTTTCAGACTCTGTGTGATTTTCTGTTGCTTCTTCCGATTCTATTGACTCTTCAGCAGGAAGTTCAGCATTATCTGATTCTGTTTTTTCAGAATGCCCATCAGCATCAATATAGTCAAAATAATCCTGATAGCCTGAATAGCCGTCAAAGTCCTCGAATGTCGGAATATCTGTGATTTCAGATTCTGTAGTCTCGGCAATTTCAGAATTTTGCGGATAATTGATATCATCCTCAAAAACGCATGAGTTCAGCAATGTCGCCGCTGTTACAGCTGCAATAATTTTAATATATTTCATAATTCACTATTATTTACGACATAAAGCCGTACAGCGCAATTATCCAAGAACGATTTTTCTGAGAGTTTCAGCCTTGTCCGTTTTCTCCCACGCAACACCAAGATCCTCACGTCCCATATGTCCGTAAGCCGCAAGCTGACGGTACTGAGGCTTTTTGAGGTCAAGCATATTTACAATAGCAGAGGGTCTGAGGTCGAATACCTGTGAAACAGCCTCGGAAATAGCGTTTTCGTCAACCTTGCCTGTGCCGAATGTATCAACAAGAATTGAGATAGGCTTTGCAACACCGATAGCGTATGAAAGCTGAACCTCGCACTTGTCTGCAAGTCCTGCTGCAACTACGTTTTTAGCGATATAACGTGCTGCATAAGCCGCAGAACGGTCAACCTTTGAGGGGTCCTTACCGCTGAATGCACCGCCGCCGTGACGAGAATATCCGCCGTATGTATCAACAATAATCTTACGTCCTGTAAGACCGCTGTCGCCCTGAGGACCGCCTACAACAAAACGTCCGGTAGGATTAATAAAAATCTTTGTATTCTCATCCATAAGCTCAGCAGGAATTACAGCACGGATAACGTATTCCTCAATATCACGGCGGAGCTGTTCGAGGGAAATATCTGCTGAATGCTGAGAAGATACAACTACAGCGTCAACTCTTACAGCCTTATCGTCATGATACTCAACTGTTACCTGTGACTTTCCGTCAGGACGGAGATAGCGGAGAGTGCCGTCCTTACGCACCTCTGTAAGCTTTAAAGAAAGTTTGTGTGCAAGAGAAATAGGCAGAGGCATAAGCTCGGGAGTTTCATTGCAGGCATATCCGAACATAATTCCCTGATCGCCTGCACCATTGGAAAGACCGTCATTTTCGCCGTTTTCCTCACGGTATTCGTAAGCCTCGTTTACACCCATAGCAATGTCAGGGGACTGCTCGTCAATTGTTGTAAGAACTGAGCAAGTGTGGCAGTCAAAGCCGTATTTTGCTCTGTCATAGCCAATTTCCTTTACAACCTGTCTTGCAATTTTAGGAATATCCACCTTAGCCTTTGTGGTGATTTCGCCCATACACATAATCATACCTGTTGTAACAACTGTTTCGCAGGCAACACGGGAATTTTCGTCCTGTTCAAGCATTGCGTCAAGAACTGCGTCAGAAATCTGGTCGCAGATTTTATCGGGATGTCCCTCAGTTACTGATTCCGATGTGAAAAATACTTTTTTCATTGATCTAACCTCCATAAATTTAAAATTCCGAGATGAAAAAAGCGTCCCGTAAGGACGCTCTGAATTGAACTTATTCACAGCTCCTCATCTTCCGGATATACCGCAGGATTTGGCACCGTTGCACTGATTTCTCAGGCAGGTTGCCGGGCTTCACAGGACCTGTTTCCTCAGCCACTCTTGATAAGGTACGCATTTATTATACTATATTTGTCGGGGAATGTCAATAGCGGGAGGGAAAATTTCTTGCCTGCAAAGAAAAAAAGCCGAGGCTTTGAAATTACCTCAACCTCGGCTGTAACGTGGAATTATATATTACCTTGTAGCAGTTTTTTAACTCTTTCCTTTAATTCTTCATTCAAGTTGATCACTTTTTCTATCTCGTCAATGCAATAGCCATTAGAAATCATACGTTGAATTATTTTGGATTTTTCAATTTCTGCACCAGTACAATATCCGTTTTGATATCCAATATTATTCCATTCTTCCTGATATTGATTCATTGTTCCAAACAAATCGCATAATTCTACATACCACAATTCTTTATTTCCCAAGACGAACCTATGGATAATTGCATTCCAAATTTCATTGCCTTCATAGGCTAAAACTTTTTCACCATCACATAAGTTAAAATACTCAGCAATAGCTGTCGATAAATAAATCTCTCCATTTTCATCATGTACTAAGTTAGCATCAATCTGAATAGTTATCATATTTACTTCCTTAATTATTTTTTATATTTATAAGGTACTGACTTATTATACTATATTTGTCGAGGTTTGTCAATAACGGAGGAAAATTTTTTGCCTATGGTTGAAATGGGATTATGTGCTAAAATGCGGTCAGGGTTGCTGACCGCAGAAATTAAAATTAGTTACATAATCCACAACCAACTAAAACAATTCAAAAACTAATTATAAAACTAGTTTTCATAATCGCTAATTGCTTCTATAACTTCCACGTTATTTGAACATTTAGCTTGTGTAATTGCCCAATTTAGCATTTCATCAGAAATGATTTTTGACAGTTCCATAAATCTTCGGCTCTCCCATTCATCATTAAAATCAATACAAACACTTGCTAAATCATAAACATAATTTAACAATAATTTGCTATCAATTGCAGATAAAAAATTTCTGGAAATAGTAATAAGCAAATGATTTGTAGCCCAACATGCATATTCTAAAAGAAGTTTGATCAACGCTTCAATTTTATCAGAATCCAAAGAATATATATCACTAATATTATTATATATATCCTTTCCTGCAATTCCATTCATTTCCTCTGATATTTGCAACTCATATGGATGCATTATTTTTTCACCTCTTATTTCTTTAATGTTTTTATCCACGTTTTAGCTTTTCCGCATCCTATAAGCTGATCGTGATGACTAAAACATATTAAATATGATAAAATTTCATCAAAGACATAGAATTCAAAGGAAGATGTTTCTTCGAGTAATATTTTCAAATCTTTTCCCGAATGCACTTCTACAATAAACCATTTTTTAAATTCCTCAAACATCAATAAACAATGATTTTTGCCAACAAAACTATCAATATAACTCCAACCATCACTATCATTAATAAACTCTGCATCTGCCATATCTTCCCATAGAAATGTAGTCTTTAGATTTTTGATAATATATTTTTCATAAATCATTTCTATTTTATGCTCAACCTCATCAGAAGATAAAACCGACACCGTTAAATTCATTTCTTTAGCAACAGATAACACTTCATCTAATGTTCTATCCATAATTTCCTCCATTACAGTAATTACCACACTAACAGCTATAGATAATATCACATTACAGGAGATTAATTTGAAATAATTTGTATTCGATAAAATCTCCTTTTTCAAGCGTATTTTCTTTTGGTTCAATTTTATTTCTGATATCTATAAATCTTTTTAAATCGCTTCTGGTTTTTATCAAACCATTTTTATTAAGTTCTATTTCTGAAAATCCGTTTAGCTTTCCACAAAAGAGATCGCTATAAACTGCAGAATAATAACTTCCACCAGAATAAGCATAATCATAGCCTAAAAAGCTTATTTTCTTATATCTAACATCCACTCTTGGATTATTTTGATTAGTCTGACATAATATTATTCGGAAATTGATGTTATTTTCTTTCGATAAACGAATATATTCTTCTATAAATTCCTCGTTATTGCATACATCAACCCAATCAACCTCACACCAAGACTTCTCAATATATTCATCGTGATATTTCCCTATTGTCGAAGGATAGATGTCATTTAAATACCAGTTATCACCTTCCACGCCCTTATATCCGCTTTTTCCAATCCTTTGAAAAATTATACCGTTAATCATATATACCTCCGCAAATCCACTAATTTATTTCATCTAAACTATTTCCAATATAAAAATTCATTTCTTACAACCTATTAAAACAATATTATTACTTCATTACGGTTCTTCAAACGGTGTACTGTTATTAGTTTCCCACTCATTATGCACAGGCACAGAAGATTCGCCAACAAATATTATTCAAGAGGGCATAATAATTCTAAAAAATCTGTAAAGCTATTTGCTATTTTACTCGCTAAAAGGAACCCTGTATCCGCATTTTCAAGTTCATGGTCACAATAAACTACAGCTCCATATTCATCGTCCGATAAATTGATACAAATTGGATTTCCACCGGAATCATCACCTATAGGAAAATACAAAGGTGATATAAGCTTTTCACTAACCATACTTTTATATATACGAATAATATCATCATAATTATCATTTACTTCGTTATAAAACACAAATAATTCCCGCAAATCAGAATTGTTCAATTCACCATTAGCAGAATCCATAAAACTAAACATCCAATCATCTTCCGGAGTTCCACCATTCACTTTTAGCATAAAACTTTTATAGTCTGATGGTAATGATAAATTTAAATCATTTTCAAATTGTGCAATCATATCGTCTGTTAAAACATCTCCTGAATCATAAAACTTCATAATAACATCTCCTATTTTCTATTTTTAACAACAGATGCACCACCTGTATGAGCAAATCCACCCAATGTGCAATCATGAACATATCTTCTAACTAACAACATTTGAAGTGTTTTAACCGTCAAATAGCAAATACAGATTCTTGTACTTGTATTCCTAATTGTTAAACTAACATTTTTATAAGTCCATGTAATTATCATATTCCAAATAATAATTAATTGCATCGACCATTTCTGACACTTCACAATTTGAATTCTGCATAAAACAATTTGCAAGTACATCACAGATTATCTCACCATAAACAACATATTCCATACCATTATTTATGGCAAATTCAGAATAAATTTCTTCGTCATCATCATCAACTGTAACATCATCAGCAACGCAACAAGATGATTCACTTTCAATCATATCATCTGAAAAATATACAGCCCAGTCATAATCCTTCATCAAACCGTCTTCGCCATTTTTTAAATAAACTTCTCTTAATTCATTTAAAAATTCCTTAAAAATTACAATTCTGTTTTTCTTCATTAAATACACATCCTTATTATATTTTGCTTTTAAATTACCACTCTGATCAAGATGACACACTCTACCATCATGTCGCCGACAAAATAAGTATGGAAATCCTCTATCTCAAAGTTATAAACCTTGATTGGTGATTCAAAAAGTTCGTGACAGGCTGATTCCGTCGTCCGAATTTATAAATATTATAACATATTGCATTTTTAATTGCAAGTGTTTATTTTTCCGGAACATATACCTTTATAGCTTCATTATCGCCATCTTTAAAGACATAAATTTTTTCGCATTTTGGACATTTCCACACTTCATATTTAGGAGCAGGAATTTTCCATGTTTCAATAGTATCAAATTTTAAGATTTCGTCCCATTCTTCACCTGTGTAAACAAAAAGTTCAACATTATTAGGAACAGTCGAATTTGAGAGCAACTCTCCACATGAGCACGTCATTCTAGCCATATTATTTTACCTCATAGATAATAGCTTCATTTCTGAACTTCTCCAGTCGCACCAACTGTTCATTATCAGGCTCTGTTATGCCGTTTTTGTAGTCATAGCCGAATTTGCGGTAAAACTCAACAGCAGTAATTGAAGCAGGGATTTCAATTCGCTTAGAACGGAGAAAATACTCGTCATTTTCCACCGCATTTATAAGCTGTCGGCCGATACCTTTTCCCTGATAATCGGGGTGAACGAAAAATGTAAACAGACACGCCTCGTCTTTTTTATCCCAATAATTCCCGATAAATACACAGCCCACGATTTTCTCACCGTCGCAGTAAACATAGCCATTCGTCCAGCTCATACGTTTAATGAGATATTGTTCATTGAAAACAAGAACATCCGCTTCGATACGTTCCGCAGAATAGTCCTTGATATTTGTAGTTCTGAGAGACAACGCAACAAGGTCTGAAACTTCCTGTGCATCTTCTTTTGTAAAATTTCTAATCATATTGAACCTCACTTGTTTTTTCTGTATGCTGTGGGAGTTACTCCAACGATTTTTTTGAATTGCCGCATAAAATGTTCGTCATTTTCATAGCCGCACATCGCCGCCACCTGCGACACGGTACAGCCCGTTTCGCTTAAAATTTCCTTGGCTTTCTCAATTTTGCCGTTTATAACGTCGGTCATACACGACACTCCGAAAATTTCGCGGTAAATATGCTGAAAATAGGAGCGTGACATATTCACAACCGCCGCCATAGAGTCCACATTCCACTTCATTTGTGGGTTTCGATAGATCCTCTCGCGCAGTTCAATAAGCGTGCTATAATGTGGTTCTGCGACTGACTGCATGGTTTCGCGGTTGAAGCCGTTTTCGGCGGCTTTGATAAGCAGCGTTTTCATCATAAAGTCGATAATTTTCATTCTGCGGCTGTTTGTCGAATAAAATTCCGTTGTGATATTCCTTATAAGGTCACTGATAAACTGCCAATCCGCATGAAATATCGGAATATTATACACAATATCGGCAATATCTGTCATTTCGGATTCGCTGTCTGTATCAAAGCAAACCCAATCACATACAAGACAATCCCCAACAGCAGAATAGACGATGTCCACATTTCCGTCGAAAATCACCAGTGTATTTTCGGGAAGTATTTTGCCGCTGATACAGATTTCAGAACGCGAAAGAAAAAACAGGAAAACACCTCTTTCGCATTGCTGAAAAAAGGAATAGTCACTGTCATATACACAATTCCAGCCAACAGCACGAATATTCATAAATCACTCCTTTTCAGCAATATATCGCCATTCTTTATTTTTCCAGTACTCACCTGCATAGTCAATTCCAACTCTTGGAGCTGTTTTGATTTTTGGTCTGAATCCGTCATCCTCAATCCATACACGGTCATTCCCATAAATTTTTTCGCCGTTGAAGCTTCCGTCAATGTGCAGATATTTTGTAAGCTTTGCAGGGCCGTTTTTCAGCGTTCCACAGCGGAAAAGTACGCCCTGAGGCTGTTCACGCTCACCTGTAATTACATTCATCAGCCAATGCATACCATAGCAGAGATAAACGTATATTATGCCGCTTTCGCCGTATAAAATCTCTGTGCGCTTAGTTCGTCCCTTTGAAGCATGACAACCCAAGTCCTCTTCGCCGCGATATACCTCGGTTTCCGCGATTCGCTCACGAAGAATCGTGCCGTCATCAAGCTTTCGTGCAATTATCTTTCCAACAAGGTCAGGAGCAACATCAAGAGCATCTCTATTAAAAAATTCTTCATTTAACTTCATACAATTATACTTTCAGTTTATTAACAAGTTCTTCATCTGGCTTCACAAATGCTGTTTTGTAATTTGTAAAAATTACTTTTCCCGGCTTTGCACCAGAGGGCTTTTTCACATATTTTGCAAGACAGTAATCAACCGGAACAAGGTTTCCTCCCCTACCCTTACTGTTATATGCCGCAATCACAGCGGCTTCCTCAATAGTTTTATCAGGTGGAGTTTCACCGTCGGTAACTATGATGACGTGAGAACCCGTAATAGTCTGTGTGTGCAGCCAGATATCTGATTTTTCAGCAAATTTCATTGTAAGCTGGTCATTCTGATGATTGTTGCGTCCAACTAAAATTGTGTAGCCGTCAGATGATTTGTACTCCAGCGGAGGCAAGGCCTTTGGCGTTTTCGCCTTTGTTCCGGAATATTTCAGATACCCCTGTTCTCGTAGTTCAAGCCTCAGCTGTATAATATCATTTTCAGTATCTGCGCGTGTCAGAGCATCGAATACACTGTCCAGATATTGAAGTTCTTCTTCGCCTTTTTCTATCTGCACTGCAAGAATACCTTCAGCTGTTACACGTTTTTTATACTCGTTGTAGTAATATTGAGCGTTCTGTGAGGGAGTTTTCCGCGTATCAAGTTCAATTGTAATTTTCGGACATCCCTCTTCGTAGAAATTATCGGCAGTCAACGTAGAATCGCCTTTTTTCATGGAGTACATATTTGCGGAAATTATATCGCCGCAAAGCTTGAAATGCTCTTTTTCGGCGCAGGTTGCAAGTTCCTCACGCTGTGCAAGAATTCGGCGAGATGTACGCTCTGTAAGATTCACAAGAAGTTTAAAAAGGTCGTTGGCACGCTGTTTCGTACGTGCAGCCCTATCTCGTTCAGTGTAGAAATAGTCAAGTAATTCAGACGCAGACGTTAATTCTTTTGTGTACATCAAATTGCCAAATTGACTTAATCTGATAAATGAGAAATCTTTCAGCAATCCCTCTTTAGTACTGGCAACGGAATAATAGCAATCTCCTGAAGTAAGCTGCTGACCTGTCTTTTTGACGATATACAGCAATCTGTCGAGATAATCACCGTCAATTGTATCACTTTGCAGATATACCCCACGACCTGCAAAAAAAGCCCATTCACGCGCCAGAATCGGCGATATACCTTCAAAAATACGTATCAAAGCCTTGGAAAGCTCTGCAGGATTTGTTTCTTTCAGCCTTTCCACAATCTTCTCTGGCTCAGCTATCATAAAATTCAGGCGATCGTCACGGGGAGGAAGCGTGTATTTCATACCTGGAAGTACCAATCTTTCACGAGACATTTCTTCGTCAACTCGTTTAATACTGTCGATTATCTTGCCGTTTTCATCAATAATAATCAGATTTGAACATCTTCCCATAATTTCACAAGCCAGTGTAACCGTCACAATATCTCCCAATTCGTTGACACATTCAAAATCGAAAAAGAGAATTCGCTCCAGCCCGTCCTGTCGGATATCCGTGAGTTTTCCGTTTCCCAGACGCTTACGCATAAGCATACAAAACATTGGCGGCGTCTGCGGATTGTCAGGCTTATTTTCGGTGATATGCACTCTTGCACTGCCAGCATTTGCTGAAATATAGAGTTTTTTGCTCCCATGTTTAGTGCGGAGGGATATCACAATTTCCTCACGGGAGGGTTGAAATACTTTTTCAACTCGTCCGCCGATGAGTTGCATAAGTTCATTTTTTACTGCGTAGAGAAACGCTCCGTCCAGAGCCATAAAATCATTCCTTTGCTGTTTTTTTGTATGTCAGAATCTCAAAATCTGCCTGTGTTTCGAGAAATTCCAAGTTATTGAGCCTCTGCTGTTCGACTTTGCCAGTTCTGTAGTAATATGGTGTCATGGAGAATAAGCTGATAATATCCGAATTTTCAGGGATTTTCATTGTAAAGCTAACCTTTTCCGCACCAATAAATTCAAATCCTTCAAGCGTATATTCCTTCACCTCATTTTTGTAAGGTGTGTCGTATATTTTACTTTTCAACTCCCACAAATGATTTTCAGATGGTATAGCCATAATCATAATTCCGTCTTTTTTCAGCACACGGCTATATTCCTCACCGCAGTAAGGCGCAAACATCGTCAGCAGAATATCACAGCTTTTCGACATCACGGGGATATGAAACACGCTTGCGGCAGCAAAATTTATGCCGCATTTACGCTTTGCCGCCATATCCACCGCATCTTTTGAGATGTCAATTCCGTACATCTCCACAGCAACTTCTGACTTGTCAAATATTGCCTTGACTGCCGTTGTATAATATCCCTCGCCACAGCCTGCGTCGAGTATTACAGAATTTTCATCACAATATTTAGCAACAGTCCTGCAAACAGCATTACAAAGTGGCTTATAGTACCCTTTTTCGAGGAATTCACGACGCGCCCTCAGCATAAGTTTATTATCTCCGTGAACACTGCCACTATTATTGGTAGGAAGCAAATTTACATATCCGCTTTTCGCCATATCAAAGGTATGACGATTGGGACAAATATATGATTTCCCCGAAATTTCAAGCTTTTCACTGCATACGGGACAAATAAAAATACTCATACATCACCTCAGAAATACATGCAAGGGTCAGTAGTTGCCTCTGCAATTTCAATATCAAGCATAGGGAATTTTTCCTCCAAAACCCGACGAAGCTCCCATAATACAATGTTTTCTGTGTGGAAATGTCCGCAGTCAATAATTGTGAATTTGCTGTTATTAGCGTCAACCCAGACATCATGCTTCACATCTCCAGTAATCAAAGCGTCACAGCCCTTAGCTTTTGCCAGTTTCCATAACGAACCGCCGGAACCAGAACATATCGCAATTTTTGATAGGATATATTCGCCATACATATTCATTTTTACACGGTCAATATTAAAAATCTCTTTTAGGATTTCAGATAAACAGTCACAGTCAACTGTATTTTCCAGTTCAATGATACAACCTAATCCGTTTTCCTCCAAAGGCTCAATATTTGCTGATATATCGAGCTTTTCTGCAATTTTTCTAACAATTACTGTATTAGTTCCGCCCTCTGCAATATCAAGATTTGTATGCATACAGATAGCACCAATTCCGCTTCTAACCAGCTTATAAACAGGGGTATCTGCCTGTATTTTTTTCAGTGAATTGAAAATTACAGGATGATGAGAGATAATGAGGTCAGCACACTTATTAACTGATTCATCAATAGAATTATTTGTTACGTCGAGCGTAAGTAAAATTTTTGAACATTCATCATTGTCGGATTCAACAATATATCCCGAATTATCCCAGCTTTCCTGCAATGAAACAGGATATTTCTCGTCAAGGAATGTGTATACGTCGCTTATGCGAACAGCTTTGCAACCCTCAACCATACGACTTGCCATAGCCGCATAGTGAACAGCGTCATTTTCCTTACCTGCTTTTTTCAGTGAATCGCTGACTTTCAGCAATCTTTCAGCCTCTTTCTGACGGATTTTTCTGCCAATTTCATCATCATCGCTGAAAAATCCGCGAAGTGCTTCAAATTCAGTCAGAGATTCGCTTCCAAACATAGCAGTAGCTGTTATAACATTATACAGCTTTTCGCCCTCTGCAACACCATTTTCTGAAGCAATTTTATATCCATAGTCTGTAAGCCACTTTCGGAGAACTTCAGCCTTTGTCATTGGCTGTAAAATCAGCCGAATACCGTCTAATTCAAATGGACACTCACTGAGGATTTTCGCAATTGTCTCGCCGCCCATACCTGCAATAACAATATCTGTAACACCCGCGCCGTTCACATTTTTCAGTCCGTCAGACAACACAAGCTCAACTTTTTCCGATATACCGTACTTTTCAACAGTTTTACGTGCGGATTCCAAAGGTCCCTCTTTTATATCAGAGGCAATTACCTTTTCGCATTTGCCTGTATTTATCAGATGCGCTGCAAGAAGTGCGTGGTCAGTACCAACGTCGCATACTATACCTTTGCCGCTTATCATATCAGCGCACATTTTTAGTCTATTATCAAGCATAAATATATCTCCATTCAAAAAATAAAGCGTGCCGAAAAATCAGCACGCCGCAGTAAATCAAGCTTTCTTAGCAAAATGCTCGTTCAGCTTTGCCACTAATTCATCGGGATTTGTGCCATGAACCGCACAAGCCTCCTCGATTGTCTCACCTCTTGAAGCAGGACAGCCAAGACAATGCATACCCATTTCAAGAAAATAGGGTGCAACCTCAAAATCAGCATCGAGAATATCTCCGATAATAGTATTCTTTGTAACTTCCATAATTTACATCCTTTCAAACATTGGTGCAGATCACGGGTACTCCCCGATTTCCGCCATAAAAGCCAAAATGGCGTGCTTTCCCCATATAAACGGGGAAAGTCACATAAACCACCTTTAATTTGTTTGCTCAGTCCACTAATTAATCCTGGTTGAGCTTTGCAAAACAATCGCTGCAATAAACAGGTCTGCCGTCCTTAGGCTCAAAAGGAACCTTAGCCTCACCACCGCAGGTTGCACATGTACCTGTGTAGAAAACGCGCTCTGCTCTTGCATTGTTCTTTCTTGCATCGCGGCAGCTCTTGCATCTCTGAGGCTGATTTGTAAGTCCCTTTTCAGCATAGAACTCCTGCTCGCCTGCTGTGAACACGAACTCGTTACCGCACTCCTTGCAGACTAATGTCTTGTCTTCGTACATTTTAATATACCTCGCTTAATATTTGTACCATGGACGGACTTTCACCGCCACCTTTGAACTATCCTGAGATAAACAACGCTCTTTTTAAGCTACACGGTCATATAATTTTATTTAAGCGGCATCATGCCACTAAATTTTTTGCGGATTTTCCCTCTTGCTCTTTGCAGGGCATTATCCACAGATTTTTCGGAAATACCAAGCTCTGCAGAAATCTGATGATAATCGTCTCCTTGGATAAAAAAGATAAATACCTGTCTTTCAAGGTCAGAAAGTTCATTATCTATTATTCGCCAAAGCTCTGAAAAAAACTCTTTATCAACGTAAATGCTTTCAGGGTTTTTCTCCTGCGAGGGTGCATCTATTCCGATATCGTCAAGACTTACTGTTTCATACGACTTATTACTACATTTCGCCGCATAACTTTTCATAGAATTGACAATACACACCTCTGCATATGTGGAAAATTTAACAGCTTTTTTCGGATTATAAGAAGTTATAGCTCTCATAAGCCCCATTAAGCCTTCCTGACGCAAATCATCAGCATCGGCAACATCAGATGAAAAAATTTGTGCTTTAATAGAAATCAACCTAAAGAATCTAAGAATTAGAGCATCAACAGCATATCTATCATGTACTGCTAAAGCAGCAAGTTCTTCATCGTTTTTTCCGTAGAATTTATTCAGATTAAAGTCCATATCAAGCAAGATATCCACCTAACATTCGCTCATTTCAGTTTATAAAGAGTATTTCCGACAGCCCATAAAGAGCTGTCGGATATATGGTTTAAAATTCTTACTGTTCTTCCTTAGCTGCCTCTTCTTCAGCTGCTTTAAGAAGATCAGACATATCAAAATTGAAATTGCTGACAGGCTTCTTAGGTGCCGGCTTTGTAGCTTCATAAGCAGGAGCTGAATTTGAAGGCTTATTAAAGCTATTTGTGTTATTTCTATTGTTATACGAGCCACCTGTTACCTTTGAAAAAGGGTCAGTAGAAGATGCTTTTTCCTCTGCCTTGTTTACAGAAGCTGTGGGAGCCTTTGCAGCTGTAAACTCAGCTTTTGGAGCCTCTGCAAGCTTTACAGTATTATTATCGTTGGGCTCCACAGCCTTTTTAGCTTCACCAATAATAATTTGTGCTTCCTGCATTCTGTCAGTAGCCTGACCTGTAAGCTTAGTGATAGAATTAGTAATATCGTTAAATTTGTTATTTACGCTGTTGATTTCGTTGAGAAGCATTGAACGAACAGTTGAAGACATTTCATTAATCTTTCCTGCCTTTGCATTTGCATCATCAACTGCCATTTTAGCCTGCATATTTGCTTCACGGATTGTCTTTTCAGCAGCACTGTTAGCATCGTGAATTGTCTTTTCAGCAGTCATATTAGCCTCACGTACAGTTTTTTCGGCAGCAGCATTAGCCTCGCGGATTACAGCAGCAGCCTTATCGTCAGCTTCTTTGGTAGTCTGAGCTGCTTCCTGTTCAGCCTGCATTTTAAGCTGAGTAACAGTCTTCTGAGCTTCCGCAAAAAGTGAACCCATAATAGCAGCAGGATTATTTACAGTTGATTTAAGTTCTTCAATTTCGCTGTTAAGCTTAGCGATTTCCTCATCCTTCTTGGATGCTTCTTCATTAGCCTTTGTAAGCTGCTGGATCTTGTTATCAAGTTCTACAGCATTTTTCTTTACTGTATCAAGTTCATCAGATTTAGCCTTGAGTTCGTCAATCTTAGCCTTAAGTTCAGCAGATACCTTAGCAGCCTCCTGCTTAACTTTTTCAAGCTCAGCAGAATTATCAGCTGAACCTGCATTCTTTGATGCCTCTACAGCCTTCTTCTCAGCAGCTATTGCCTTATCATTTGCAGCCTTTAACTGCTCCTTAAGACTATCGACTTCTTTTTTAGCAGCGTCAATAGCAGCCTGATTACCTGCATTTGCGGCAGGCGCAGCAGCTACCTTATCATTTGCTGCTTTAAGCTGATTTCTAAGAGTATCAATTTCCTTTTTAGCCGCTTCAAGAGCTGCTTTTGTCTGAGAATCAACTGAAACAGAATTTGATGAGGGAGCCGCACCACCTGCTTTCAGCTTAGCTATCTGCTGCTGAAGTTCCTCATTTTCTTTCTTTGCAACTCTAAGAGCATTATTTGAAGCATTAAGCTTCTCCTGCAAATTATCAATCTGATTTCTATACTTTATAATCTCCTGATTATCAGCAGGCTGTTGTCCGCTGGCCTCATTTGCTTTTTTCTGGAGTTCATCAATTTTAGAATTCAACTCATCAAGGTACATAAGAACGTCTTCTTTAACAAAGCCTTTCTGCATTCCCTTGGTTTCTCTTAAAACATTTGGCGTATCCATGTTTATGCTCCAATCCCCGCGATTCCGCGGATATAATTAATCGACAATATGCCTTATTTCAATTATAACATATTTTGATATTTCATTCAATTGTTGAAAATACTAAATTTTCATTCATAAGATTAGCAATTTTGCACAACAACACACTACAAAAATGCTACGATATCACATATTGCGCAAATACAAATATGGGACGCTCCTTAGAGCATCCCAAATGTGCACATATTTTCCATTATGTTTATATTATGAACCCAATATTTTAAGGATATCATCGAGATCATAATCATTTGCAGACTGTGGCTTTGCAGGCTGTTCGTTGATTCCAATACTATCAATAAGAGGATTGTCAATCTTTATCACTTCATCTTCAGCGACTGTTGAAGATGCACCAGAGGTACACTCAGGGTCATCAAAACCAGCAGCAATGACTGTAATAGTCATCTCATCCTGCATATCCTCCTTGAATGCAGTACCAAAGATAAACTCTACATCCTCAGAAGCTGTATCTGTAATCATCTTTGTTGCAGCATCAACATCGGAAGAAAGAATATCTTCTGACATAGCTATATTGATAAGCAGTCTCTTTGCTCCGGAAATTGAAGTTTCGAGGAGTGGGCTTGTAATAACTGCATTTGCAGCTTCCTTAGCCTTGTCCTTGCCTGAGCCGTGACCGATAGCCATATGAGCATATCCCGCACCTCTCATAATTGTAGAAACATCGGCAAAGTCAAGGTTTATGTAGCCTTCCTCAACTATAAGATCAGAAATACTCTTTACACCTGTTTTGAGAATATCGTCAGAAAGTGAGAAAGATTGCTTCATTGTAAGCTGCTGTTTACCCTCAAGAAGCTTTTCGTTTGGAATAACGATAAGTGAATCAACATACTTTCTGAGTTCTGTGATACCTCTTTCAGCCTGCGCCATTTTCTGCTCTCTCTCAAAAAGGAATGGCTTTGTAACAACAGCAACAGTGAGTATATCCATTTCCTTGGCAATCTTTGCAACAACAGGAGCAGCACCAGTACCAGTTCCGCCGCCCATACCTGCTGTGATAAAGATCATATCTGCGCCCTTGAGATGTGCTTCTATCTCATCTCTGTTTTCCTCGGCAGATCTCTGACCGATTTCAGGCTTATTTCCAGCGCCTCTGCCCTTGGTAAGCTTTGCACCGATTGGTATTCTTGTGGTAGCCTTAGATTTGTTAAGAGCCTTAGCATCAGTATTTACAGCAATATACTCAATATTGCTCACACCGGATTCAACCATGCAGTTTACTGCGTTTCCGCCGCCTCCGCCGACACCTATGACTTTTATATTAACATCGGGTTCCATTGCTTCCTCATAATTAAAATCTGACATTTTGAAACTCCTCCTTGATTATTTTATGTCACTCCAAATAAGCTATAAATACACTTATCATTTTAACATATTTCACTTGTTTTTTCAAGTCTCACAGCTATTTTTTTTATTTTCTGCGCTTTGTACAAACCACTTGTTTATTTGAATTATTTTTTATGCAATTCAACCATTAAAATCCGTATAATTCAGCAGTAGTTGTAACAACAGCTGTTGTTTCTGTGGAAATATTTTCCATTCCGTAAGCGGAAGTTGTCTCAGGTAAAACTATGTCGCTTTCACCGCTGATTCTAAAACTGCACTGATTCTTACCTATCATCTGGAGATATCCTTTTTTACCCACAATATCCTTGTCACCCATGACATTCTTAGCAAGGTCAAGCTTGTAATCCACATCGCTCCAGTTACCCATTTTGAATATCACACCATTGCGGTAAGTAACAACTATATCATATTCATTTGTCATATCCACAGTTGATATATCGCTGAAATCTTCTTTTTCGAAACGCTTTACAAACTGCTCAAAAGCATCAGCCTTATTTGAATTTTCTGATTTCAGCATTGTTCCAACCGTTTTATTTTCGGGCATATACCCCGTAATTATAGGGAGCTTTTCGATATCAGTATATACCTCACCGTCTGAAAGTATCTTACCCTTTCGGCTTATAAGAAGAACTCCACCGTCATAACGAACGTTGTATGCCGGTATACATCTTGTTACTTTAATGCGCAGAGTTGAAGGAAAATCCCTATCAACAACTGCCGTCTCAACATAAATCAGCTTGTCCAGTATTCGCTGAGCCGCTTTTTTTCCGTCAAGACGAAGCAGATTGTCTCCTGCATTAATTTCTGAAGCTTCTACAATCTGAAGACTTGTATACTCCTCAGATTCACCAGAAACAATAATTTTATCAATATTAAAAAGGAACGTTAAGCAAATCGTTATTCCAATGGTTAGCACAAGAATCATAACCACAAAAACATAAACGCCCATCATACGTTTTCGTCGACGCAGTCGTTTACCGCTGTTAGTCCTTTCTATATTCGTTTTTTCTACATCATTCATATTTTTTCTCCTGTGTCTGAGAGCAGGGAGTATCACTCCCTGCAGATACTGCCTCCCAGAGATGTTATGACATCTTCAAATTTTTCGTAACCTCTGTCTATGTGGGAAATACTGCCAATTCGTGTAGTTCCCTCTGCTGCCAGCGCTGCAACAGCCATTGCCGCACCACCGCGCAAGTCAGTAGCCTCCACATCCGCTCCGTGAAGCCTTTTCACGCCTCGTATAACCGCCGCTTTGCCCATAACCTGAATATCAGCACCCATTTTAATCAAAGCGTCGGTGTGTCTGTATCGGCAATCAAAAATATTTTCCTCAAATACACTTGTTCCCTCCGCTGTGGCAAGAGCCGCCATAAGTACAGCCTGCGCATCTGTGGGGAATCCGGGATGCGGCATGGTTCTTATCCTGTTTTTTATCGCTTTGAGCCTGCCGCCCCGTCTGAGATAAATCCTGTCGTCAGCGACACATATAAAGCAGCCCGTCTGTTCAAGAACGGAAATAAAAGGTTCCATTTCCTCAACACAGGCATTTTTAAGTATCAGCTCTCCTCCTGCCGCCGCAGTCATAGAAAGATAAGTAGCACCTGCAATACGGTCTGGCATAATCCTGTATTCACAGCCATGAAGCTTTTCAACACCCTCAACAGCAATACAGCTTTCGCCGTCTCCTTTTATCTTTGCTCCGCATGAACGGAGAAAGCGGCACATATCGCAAATCTCAGGCTCTCTTGCGGCATTGTTTATAACAGTTTCACCCTCTGCAAGAACGGCACAAAGGATTATATTTTCAGTTGCGCCAACAGAAGGAAATGAAAGTGAAAGCCTTGCTCCTCGCGCTCTGCCCTTTGGCATACGGCAACAGATACGTCCGTTATAATCGTGAATTTCCGCACCCATTTTCGTCAAAGCCGCAAGATGCATATCAATTGGACGAGGTCCGAGTTCACAGCCTCCCGGATTGCTGAATGTGCACTCCCCCATTCTGCCAAGGATTGCTCCCATAAACATAATGGAAGAACGCATTTCACGCATAAGCCTTTCGGGAATTTCACTGCCTGTCATCGCAGAAGCGTCTATTTCTCCGCGATTTCCCACAATGCTGCACTTGCAACCAAGATAATTGAGAATCCTTGCCGCAGAGTAAACATCTGTAAGATTCGGACAGCTTTCAAGGTTACATTTACCGTTTACAAGAATAGCCGCCGCCATTATTGGAAGCGTGCTGTTCTTGCACCCCTGAAGCTCAATCTCTCCGCTGAGACGTTTACCGCCTGTAATAATAAAATTCTGCATACCACCACCTCACATACCATAGTATGCGAAATGGGAAAATTTGGTTACTTATTCAGAAGCTTCTCAATAACAGCGAGTATACGCTGATTTGTATCAGTGAGATGAAGTCCCTTGGCACTTTCCGACATTATTTCAACCTTATCACGATTCTCGTATAATTTTTCAATCTCGGAAACTATTCTCTTCGGAGACGCGTCTTTCTGCTCAATAACCTCAGCTGCACCTGCTTTTCCAAGAACCATAGCATTATGATACTGATGATTTCCCGCAACAATAGGTGAGGGAATAAGTATTGAAGCCTTTCCTGCGGCTTCAAGCTCTGCAAGAGTTGACGCACCTGAACGGCATATTACAAGGTCAGCCGCCGCAAGACATACGTCCATATCGTTAATATACTCGGTAATTCTCAAACGATTGCTTTTCAGCGGAATTCCAGCGGCTTTCATAGCCTGCGGAAAAGTATCCTTACCCATGCCGCCATATCCGTGAATATGATTTATAGCAAGACCTTTTCCATGATGCCACTTTATAGCCTCAGTCATAGTCTCGTTTATACAGCCTGCACCCAAACTACCGCCGAATGAAAGGATTGTGAAATCATCGTTAAAGCCCAGTTTTTTTCTTGCCTCAGCTTTAGTCAGCTTATTGTTTATACTGCTGCGGACAGGAAGTCCAGTAACGCTATGCTCGAATTTGCTTTTATCCATAAATTCAAGAGCCTCTTTTACAGTAAGCATAACGTAATCGACATCCTTTGAAAGAAGTCTGTTTGTAACGCCGGGGTATGCGTTCTGTTCATGAATAGCTGTAGGGATGCCCATTTTTGCCGCCTTGCGTATAACAGGACCTGCGGCATACCCTCCTGTACCTATGGCAATATCGGGATTAAAGCCTTTGATAATCTCCTTGGCTCTTTTTCCCGATGTAATAAGATAAGCGACAGCTTTTGCATTTCTGCCGATATTCTCCAGAGAAAGACTTCTCTGAAAACCTGCAACCTTTATAGGCTCCATTTTATAGCCTGCCTGCGGAACAAGCTTTGATTCCATACCGTTTGGAGTTCCTGCAAAGAGGAACTCGGCATCGGGATATTTTGATTTTATAATATCTGCAATAGCTAAGCCGGGATTGATATGCCCACCCGTACCGCCGCAGGAAATCAATACTCTCATATAAACTCCTTATTTAGTATCCGCCGTTGGTCTGTCGGCAGGATAATATCTGTGCTGTGAAATATTCAGCATAATCCCCATTTCCACAAGCTGCATGATAAGAGCCGTACCTCCGTAGCTGAAAAACGGGAGACTGATACCTGTGTTCGGGATAAGATTGCTTACAACCGCAAGATTGAGAACTGTCTGAATTCCTATCTGTGTTGTGATTCCCACTGCAAGAAGCATACCGAAGCGGTCCTTGCAGCGTACTGCTATGGAGAATCCCTCCACTACAAGCAGGAAGAATACGATAATTATTGCAAGAGCTCCAACAAAACCTATTTCCTCGCATACAATGGGAAAAACAAAGTCGTTTTTCGTCTCAGGGAGATAGAGATACTTCTGACGGGAATTTCCAAGTCCAAGTCCGAAAAGTCCGCCTGAACCGATAGCAATAAGTGAATTTGCAGTCTGCCATGAATCACCAAGCAAATCATCAAAGGGATGAAGCCATGCATTGATACGTACCTGAACATAGCTTCCAGGAGTGTTGTACTGCCAGAAAATAAATCCTGCCGCTGCCGCAAAAGCTATAACACCCAGTGCGATAAACTGACGTTTGTTTGCTCCCCCGCAGAGAATCATAGCAATAGCAATTGTACCGATAAGGATAATACCTGAGATGTGCTTTTCAAGAGCAATAAGCAGAACATATACGCCAAGAAGCGCAGAATATTTCACAATACCTGTATTAAAGCTGTTCATCTTTCTTCCGTCTTTTTCCATGCTGTAGGCAAAAAAGACAATAAGCGCCAACTTTGCAACTTCAGAAGGCTGTAAGTTAATAGGTCCAATGTCAATCCAACGCTTAGCTCCCATTTCACCGCCCTCGGTATTACCGATAAGGAGAACAGCAACGAGGAGAATTGCCACTGCAATATAAAATATACCTGCAATATTGAACTTCTTGAAACCTGGCAGTTCCAGCTTTTTGAAGTTATGATAATCAAACTTCATAAAGAATATCATAGCAATAAAGCCTATGGCTGCATTCATAGCCTGATTTTTCGCATAATAAAGTCCGTCACCGAATTCACTGTACGCCCACGCATAGCTTGCAGAGGACATCATAACCAATCCTACAACAAGAAGTATCATAACATAAGCGAAAAATGAAAGGCTCATATCGCCGTTTCTTCCGCCACCGAAAAGAGCTTTGAAAAAATTTTTCAATGCACTATCCTTTTTCTTTGTTTTAACATTTTTTGTCGCAGCAGACATATCTTCCCCCCTTGGAAGTAAACGGATTTATCAGAACATAAGAATAAGAGCGATTCCCAGCGCGCCAAAAAAAGCACCTGCAAGAGAAAATGTAATAACAATTTTATATTCGCTCCACTTACTCATTTCAAAGTGGTGGTGAATAGGAGTCATCTTGAAAATTCTTCTGCCCTCACCATACTTTTTCTTTGTTATCTTGAAATAGCCAACCTGAATTACAACAGACAGCGCCTCAATAATATACACAAGTGATACAAGTATCAATAACAGATGATTGTGAAGCACAAGTCCCACAGCTGTTACAGCTGCACCAAGGAACATCGAACCTGTATCACCCATAAAGCATTTAGCAGGGTTGAGATTCCAGATAAGGAATCCAAGACAGCCGCCAGCCAGTGCCATTGTAAAACAACTCAGCTCAGTTTCAATGAGAATTGAACAGCAAACTGTATAAATAAGCATTGCTGTAAATGTAACAGAACCGCAGAGACCATCAACACCGTCAGTGAGATTTACAGCGTTTGTAAGATATATAATCACAGCAAACATAAGAATATAGTAAAATATACCCAGATTCGGACTTTCCCAGAACCCCAGATTCAAAGATGTCTTTCCGCTACCGAAAACATGCAGACAGAAAAGGAAGCCTATTGAGAAAATTGTCTGTAAAATAATTTTCTGAATTGCTGTAAGTCCGTCATTGTTTTTTCTTACAACCTTTGTATAGTCATCAATAAATCCGATAAATCCGAACAGCAGCGAAAATACCAGAACGCTTATAAGCATATAAAATCTATTAGTTGCGGCAGTATCAAGAAAATCCAGCCCTGCCCAACCGCGATATGCCAGACAGCCTGCAACAGATGCCAGAACTGTCGAAATAATAAACATAAATCCGCCCATTGTGGGAGTACCCTGCTTTTTAGCATGCCATTCGGGACCGTCCTTTACCTTGATAGGCTGACCGAATTTCAGCTTATGAAGAAACGGCACGAGCCATTTTCCTGACAGCGCCGCCACTGCAAATGAAATCAGCGATGTAAGTAATATTATCAACCATAATGTCATTTTATTTACAACTCCTTAACGAACCTACGACAGCAATTTCAATCCCTCTGCCACTACTTCTCTTTCATCAAAATGGATATGCTCCATGCCAGCAAGTATCTGATAATCTTCGTGACCCTTGCCTGCCAATACTATTATATCACCTTTTTCCGCAATTTTCAAGCCATAATATATAGCGTCCCTGCGGTCAACTACCACATCATATGGTATTTCTGTATTTTCTATGCCTTTAAGAATATCATCAATAATTATTTCAGGCTTTTCATTTCTTGGATTATCTGAGGTAATAATCAGTCTATCGGCATATTTTGCTGCCGCAGCTGCCATTTTCGGACGCTTTGAAGCGTCGCGGTTTCCTCCGCAGCCAAAAAGACATATAAGTCTGCCCTCTGTATACTCCTTGACGCTTTTTAAAATGTTTTCAACAGCGTCGGGAGTATGTGCGTAATCGCATATAACGGTAAAATCACGGTTTGTTGGGATAATCTCACATCTGCCCTTCACTCCGTTATAATCTGCAATTGCGCTGAGAATATTCTCCATAGGGATATTTTCAAGACGGCATACAGCAATTGCCGCTGTAAGATTCGACACATTGAACATACCCGGAATTCTTGAAGATACAGCATATTTCTCGCTGCCGCAGTCAATGTCAAAACTGCTTCCTGTAGATTTTATGAAGATATTGTCACTGTAGAATTCAGCCTTTTCCTTGACGGAAAATGTCAGCTTATTGCAGTTCACCTCATTGCAAAGACGCCTGCCGTAACTGTCATCAATGTTCAGCAGTGCAGTATCGCATACATCAAAAAGCATCTTCTTTGCGGCAAAATAATCTTCCATATCCTTGTGATAGTCAAGGTGGTCCTGCGTAAGATTTGTGAAAACAGCTGCTTTAAAATGAGAAGTACCGATTCTGTGCTGCACAAGAGCAAAGGAGCTTACTTCCATAACTACGTATTTACAGCCTGAATCTGCCATTTTTGCAAGAAGTGCCATAAAGTCATATGCCATTGGAGTTGTGTTCTCCGTCTGTAGCACCTCATCGCCTATCTCATTGCGGATAGTGCCGATAAGTCCTGTCTTATAACCATTCTGCATAAGTATATGCTTGATTATGTTTGTGATAGTTGTTTTGCCGTTTGTACCTGTAACACCTATCATGGTCATACGCTTTTCCGGATGTCCGAACCATGCCGCACAGAGTTTTCCATACAGCTCACGGCTGTTTGGGGTGATAATCTGTTTATCGCCAAGACCTAAATCACGCTCACAAACAACAGCCGCCGCACCCTTTTCAAGCATCTCAGCCGCCGCAGTATGGCCGTCAAAGCTGCCGCCTTTTACACATACGAAAAGGCTTCCCTTTGTGACCTTGCGTGTATCGTCTGTAATAGATGTAATTTCCGTATCGCCAATAGCAGTTACGGCATTATTTTCAAGAAGATCATATAATTTCATATTTCCTCCGAAAGCGGAATTAATCGCCTCCGCTTGTCACGCTGAATTCAAGAACAATCGTTGTACCCTTTGGAACCTTTTCTCCAGGCTGTACGGACTGTCCTGTTACAAATGCATCCTTACGGTGAATTGACGCACCTGTTGCCACATAGTTCAGATCCATATAAACAATTGATTCGTTGGCTATCTGTGGCGAAAGTCCAACCAAATTCGGAACTTCCGTATAATCGACGGTGTGACTGGAATCTGTATAGAGATATACCGTACCACCTTTGGCGATCGATGTACCTGTTACAGGTGACTGTGCCACAACAGTAGAACCCTCACCTATTACCTCAGGAACTGCACCAAGTCCCACAAGAGTTGCCTTTGCCTCCTCTACACCGCCCTCAAGAAGTGGAACTTTGATATCGAGCTCTTCAAGCTCCTCGTCGGTATACTCAGGACTTATATTGAGATAAGGGAGAACATCTGTGAGAATATTTCTCGCTGTGGGAACAGCAACCTGACTTCCGTAGTAATTACCGCCATTATTAGCCTTATCAGGCATATCTGCAAGAACAAGTAGTATAACCTCAGGGTCGTCAGCAGGAGCAAAACAGCAATATGAAGCACCATATTCCTGTTTCTCAGCATTTTCCTGTTGTCCCTGTACCAGAACCTGACCTTGCTCAGTTACTGAAAGTCGCTGAGAAGTACCAGATTTTCCACCTATAGCATAACCCTTGATATTAATATTTCCGTCTGCCGCAACGTGATAGAGCTTATCACGCAATATCTCAGATGTAGCCTCTGAAACAACCTGACGGCGTACTGTACGCTCATTTTTCATTACAACGTTGCCGTCCTCATCAACTACCTTATCAACCACATATGGCTGTAGCAGATAACCTCCGTTTATAGCCGCACAATATGAAGTTATCATTTCAAGGGGAGTTATTGTTTCACACTGACCAATAGATGACAGCGCAAGGTCAACATTTGTAAATCTCGTCGCAGACACCTGAATTCCACCTGATTCAGCAGGAAGGTCGATACCTGTAGGCTCCCTAAGTCCAAAAGCGTCAAAATAGTAAAGAAATTTATCTATGCCAAGTCTGTCACCAATTTCCATAAATGCCGGATTACATGACTCTGTAAGTGCTTTCTGATAATTCTGAGGACCATGTCCGCCAATCTGATGACAGTTTACAGGCTGTTCCATACCATCAAGCTTACGAAAACCCTGACAATAAAAATTATCATTTTTCTCATCAATGAGATTTTCCTCAAAAGCTGCAGCACTTGTAATAACCTTGAATACAGATCCTGGCTCGTATACCTCTGTTATACATTTGTTACGCCATTGAGTTTCACGTGCTTCGCCCTGTTTTATGCTGTACTGCTCATCATCGAGAGTCTTCAGCTCCTCAATAACTTTTGGATCGACAACATCATAAGGATTATTAAGGTCATAACTGGGATACTGAGCCATTCCATAAATAGCACCTGTTTTAACATTCATGAGAATAGCACAGCTTCTGTTCTTAACCATATAAGTAGTTGACATTTCCTCAAGATACTTTTCAAGAATATACTGAATATCCATATCAAGAGTAAGATATATGTCATTTCCGTTCTGTGCGGGATATGTTTTTGAATAGCGATAAGGAAGCTCATTTCCATTAGAATCCTTAGCAGATATTGTTCTGCCGTCTGTTCCTGCAAGATAATCGTCGTATGAAGCTTCAACGCCGTACATACCATAGCCGTCAGAAGCTGTAAATCCGATAACCGCCGCCGCAAGCTCATTCTGGGGATAATAACGCTTTGTATCCTCCTCGACATTGAGGCATACAAGACGATACTGATTGAAATACGCAAGCACTTCGTCGGCAACAGGCTTTTCTACCTGTTCCTGCAATACGCTGTATCGATTTTCCGCAATCATTGCCTTTTGGATTTTCTCAGCTGTTATCCCTAACTTTGAACTGAGAAAAGCAATTGCATCGGCACGGAAAGCCTCTGCCGATGAAGGAAGTGCATCTTCTATTGTCTGAGATACCTCATTGCCCTCAGCATCGGTAGTTACCTGCACCTTTGGCTGATATGTTCCGTTTTTAATTTCCTCAGTTCTCTTGTCGATACGCTTCTGCAAAGATTCCATATCGTCACGGAACTGCTTCGGATCAAGGAATACCTTGTATACTGTAGCGCTTTTGGCAAGAGCAGTGCCCTTTGAATCATAAATTGAGCCTCTGTGGGCTGATATAGGTATTGAGCCGAAATGCTGGTCGTTAGCCATTGTCTGATACTCCTTGTTCTTCACAACGGAGATATTGAAAAAATTGGCTGCAACACCTGTAAAAAGCAGAAGAAAAGCACTTGTCATGGTTATCTTCGCTCTGATTTTCATTGATTTTGAAGGAAGATTGTTATTAGAAGCCATACCTCTTTCCTTTCTGTTGTTATGGCAATTCCTAATGATGATAAATGGGGTTCTCTAAAAACCGGAACACGAGCAGAGTTTCGTATATGACAAATATCAGTTAAAAGGCGGCAAACCGCAGTAATACTTGATGTATTGCAAGGTTTGACAACGCAGTAAATGATATGTGTCATAGAAATTCTGCCGTGAAGGAGGTTTTTAGAGGTTCCCAAATGTCATACATTTATCAATAAATAAGGCAGGGTTTATGAGCAACCCTGCCTATGAACATCTTTGTGATGTCTTTGCTCTTTGACACACGATGTAAAGGTTTCGCTTGTTGTCCCGTAAGCGAAGGATTTGCTCTCCCGGTTTTCTTTTTATTTATGTGGGAGAGCAATCCTTTATACCGATCACTCGTTGTGCCTCCGTGTTCTACTATCACTACGGCTTATATATTTTTTGTTGCCGTTAGCTTTTTTATATTTTTATCAGCGGCTGTCCCTTTATATATATATGTGGACTAACCTCTGAAATATTCCACGCAACGATCAAAAAATTTCTTTATCTTAGCTATAAGACCGTCGTCCTGTTCAGGAATATTAACCACGTCATTGGTCTGAATTTCGATGTACTTTATCTGAGAGGAATCTATTTTTGTCATTCCCAGTACATTTTCCGCATAATCCTCGACGTTTTTCGCAGAAATTTTACTTTCAAGCTCTGCCTGCAGCCTGACATTTTCAGCCGCAGCCTGTTTCAGTTCATCATTGAGAACAGCCACCTTGCTATACATCGTGTTTCTTCTGTCAAGGCTATAAATTACAGTTCCGAGAAGTGCAGCTGCAAGAACAGCGATAAAAACAATGGATATTACCGAACCTGTTTTTGATTCACCGCCTGTATGGCTGTCAGCTTGCCGACCCTGCTGTTTTACAGAATCATTCTCAGCCATTGCAGTCCGTACTCCTTTCAATAACTCTGAGCTTTGCGCTTCTGCTTCTGTTGTTGTTTTCCAGTTCTTCACTGTCTGCCTCAATAGGCTTTCTGTTCACAAGTATTCCCTGCGGCTTGCGTCCGCATACACATTGTGGGAAATCAGGCGGACAAATACAGCCTTTACACCATCCTGCGAACCGTTGTTTTACGATTCTGTCCTCTAAGGAATGGAAAGTGATTACGGCAAGTCTGCCTCCAGGCTTCAGCGCGTCGAAAGCTTTGTCGAGACCTTCCGAAAGGTGCTCAAACTCTCCGTTGACGGCTATACGTATTGCCTGAAACGTTTTTTTACAGGGATTTTTGTCTCTCCGTGCTTTCTGTGGAACACTTTCCCTTATGATATCCGCCAATTGCTGAGTTGTCTCTACAGGAGCAAATTCTCTTGCCTTAATTATATTCATAGCAATACGGCGTGAGAATTTCTCCTCGCCATACTCGAATATAATCTTTGCAAGCTGCTGCTCAGAAAAAGTATTGACCACATCAGCAGCGCTCATACCGCTCTGGCTCATTCTCATATCGAGAGGGGCGTTAGTATGATAGGAAAAGCCTCTGCTTTCTTCGTCAAGCTGGTGTGATGATACACCTAAATCCATAAGTATACCGTCAACACCGTCAATACTGAGTTCGGCAAGAACCGCATCAAGCTCCGAGTAATTTCTGTGAATCACTCGTGCATTTGGGAATTCTGCCAATCTCGCCGATGCAGCCTTTACAGCATCGGGATCGCGGTCGAGGGAGAATAATCTGCCCTTTTCGCTTAATTTTGCAGCAATTGCAGAGGAATGTCCGCCGCCTCCGGCAGTACAATCGATGTATATACCGTCGGGATTGATATTAAGTCCTTCGATACACTGGTCAAGAAGAACAGGGATATGTCTGAATTCCATTTAAAGCTCCTCACTTATACAGCCTTAATAGCACAGCAATTAAAGCACAAGATTAGCCAACGCTGCCTTTTTAGCAGCAGGATCAAGGCTCTTTCTGCTTTCGGCATAAAGAGCGGGATTCCATATCTCAGCTCTGTTCATATTGCCTATTACGGTAACTTCGTCAGTGATTCCTGCAAATTCTCTTAATGTCTGTGAAATAAAGATTCTGCCCTGCTTATCGGGAATCTGCTTATCGGCACCGGCAAGAAGCTCACGTCTGATTTCCGAACCGATATCACCGGGAATTTCATTGAGCTTACCGCAGTAATTCTTGAACTCTTCCACGGAGTAAACGGCGATGTAATTTTTATCGTGACCAACACAAAGATAAAATTCGGCACCAAGAATATCACGGAGCTTAGTTGGAAAGCTCATACGGCCCTTAGTGTCGATACTGGGATTATAAGTACCGCATAACGGCTCGTTCATGATATTCGCCTCCTTATTTCCTTTTGTGTCACAACTCGTTGCCGAAACTCACCAAAAAATGGAAAATTTCACAACTCATCACCTAAATTCACCCTAAATACATTATACTCTATTTAGAGCTTTTTTTCAAGAGGGCATACTACACAATCATGAATAGCATCAACCGGAAATATTTGGAGACTTTGCCGAATTCTTCTTAACTTTATTAAATTTTATTACTTGAAATTCACCTTTTTTCACCCACAAGGCATTAAAAGGTGATAATTTCAGGAATTTTTCACCTTTTTCAACGCTGAATTCCAAAACGTAAACAAGTCTTTGCTTCAGACCTGTACGTCCGACGCAAAGACTTGTATATTATTCATGTCATTTCTGAAATCCAGCTCATATTCCGGATTTCAGAAACACCCTTCATTTAATAGCCGTAATTATAATTTGAATCGTAACTATTATAATCGTAGTTATAATTATAACTGTTATCGTATGAGCTCTCAGTCCAGCTTGTTGTACTATCAGTCCATGATGTTGTACTATCAGTCCAGCTTGTAGTGGAATCTGTCCAGTCCGTTGTTCCGTCTGTCCAGCCTGTAGTACTTTCAGACCATGTTGGTTCCTGATACCAGTCTGTAGTTGGCTCATTCCATTCACTGTCTGTTGTAGTGTCCTCGTAAGTCGGCTCTGTAGGCTCGGGAATCAATCCGATGTCTGTTGGCTGATTATTAGGATACCACACACCCGGAGTTTGCGTATACTCAGGTTCTACCACAACAATATCAGAAGAACCACCGGGTATAGCCTCTCCCTCGGGTCTGGGAGTATAGTGTACATTGAATTTTGAGGATTTAAGTCCCATAGCAAGCTTGAACTCATATCCCTTTACTGTAATCTGATCATCTATGTTTACATATGTCACATAGCCTGTTTCATTGGAATATTCAGGCTTAATCCAGTTGAATGGATCATTTGAAAGAGTGATGCTGTATGCACTCTCAATCATAGTTTTAAGCTGAAAATCATCGATATATGTAACTGTACCATAGTGAGGGTCGTATGCTGCGTCATAATCACTTGGAACTGAACGCAGATAAGGTAAATCTCTCCAGAATACTTCATCGCAATTTGCAGTAATACCGCCGCTTGAAGCGGAGAACATAGTCAATGCGTAATCTCCGTCATAGTAAAGTGCCTGACCGAGAACCTCGGTGACAGCATCAACAACTACCTGCGGAGGACAAGGCTTGCATCTCAGGTCACTTGAATCGTTACCGTTATACTTGCAATAAGTATAAACTGCAACAGCCTGAGCTTTAATAGCCTCGTAATTCATAGAGCTGCCGACCTCGTTGAACACTATCTGAGAAACCATAGAAATTACGTCGCCTGAAACTCCTGCAACGGTGATTTCTTCGTCGTAAGCCTCTCCTGTATCCATGAGGTATGTATCGGGATAATAGTGGAAAAGGATATCCTGATAAGTCCATCCGCTGTAGGTAGCATAGAAATTAGCACCGTTCTGGCTCATTCCCACGCCGTGTCCCCAGCCGTATGTAACAACAGCAAACTTTCCCGGATTTGATTCAATCACAGGTTCGCTTTCCATCCACGGAATATCGCCGACATATCCGCCGGTAACATTCAGTTCAACAGGAGTTGGACCCTTTTTCTTATTTTTTCCCGATGATTCCGGTGAAGCTTCATAACTGATAAGAGACAGGCTGTCATCGTAGCTGTCAAGCTCTGCCTTATACCAATCGATATCCTCACCATTTTCCGCAACCATAGCCTCTGTTGACAATTCAGTCGTTGAAGAAGTGCTATCGGCTTCGGATAACTGAGCAGCTGTAGTTACAGCTTCGTCACCGGGCACTGTAGAATCCTCAGCGTAAGCAGTACCGATAACAGCACCGCATGTCACGAGAATGGCAGAAGCCAGAGACGCAGCTTTCTTAAAGCTTATCTTATCCATTGGAATCACCTCAATCGCACGTAAAATACGTACTTTATATTAGCTTTTTTCCTTTGTCGTCTTTTCTTTTTCTGATTCTTTTTGTTTTTGTATATATTCGTCGGTACGCTGAATAGTTGACAAATCGCCTGCAACTTCACCTTCACGAAGCCGCCTTGCAACCAATATAAATCTCAGATTGGCCTCGGTTTCGCCGTAACAAGTTGATAAAGTCAGCAGTTTATCGCCAAACTTCATATCAACGCCCGTATCGAAAACTTGTTTTTCGCGGAGCTTATTTTTATAGAAGTCAAAGTCTTCCTGTGTATCAAGCTCCTCCATATCCCAATATACAAAGTCAGATTCTTTGTAGCCGCTGGTTATGGCATTGCCGCATATAACATAATCATAGTCGGCATACTGTGAACTCAGCTCAATAAAAGCCGCCTGTTCCCAGAATGAATGGTCATTATAATAATTTCTGAGCGAACCGAACATAGTCAGATTCAGCATATTATGACCATAGATAACAATATTTTCAGATTGAGTTTCATCTACCGCACCAAATTCATCACGGTAGTCCATAAATAAAGAACCTGCAAACTCGTAATTCCTTTCAAAATTCTTATGTAGATAAAAGGAATTTGCATTGTGAAACTCATTACGATAATAAGGCTGTCCCTCCTGAATTTCTCCTGGGTCTTTGAGAAAAGGATAATCAACAGAGGTATTTTTAATTCTTATCCAGCCTGCGTAATTTTTATTCTTTTTAAGCATTATGTCAGTTTTTTCTGTCATTCCGTCAACAGACGGTACATATTCGTCATAAATCGGCATAGTAGGCGGCTCTGTAGGAGCCTCTGTGGTCTGTACAATCACTTCGGAGGTTGTTTCCTTCTCCTTACTTTCGCAGGCTGTGAGAGCTAAACCCGCAGCTGCAAGCAGTGCACAGACTGAAATCATCTTGCCTGTTCTGTTCATTTTATTACATCATCCCTCAGCGGCTGTCTTTGTTTTCGCCGCGGCAGTAGTTTTTGTTTTTGCTGTTGTTTTTGAAGCTGATTTGGATTTCACGGTAGTCTTTGACTTTGAAGCCCCTGTGGACTTTGCTGCTTCTTCCTTTTTCTTCTTTTCAGCTTCTTTCCTCTTTCTTTCTTCCTCTTTTTTCTTCTTTTCGGCTGCAAGAGCTGCTTCCGCTTCCTTTACAGCCTCCTCCGGTCCATAAGGAACGAAAATTGCCTTATCGTTGTACTTTTCATCTGTCTTGGTATTATAGTACATTGAGGGCCATTTTATATTTTTATTTTTCTTGCTTGTATCTGTATTTGTATACAATCCCTCACCCGGACGGACGCTTCTTGCCATAATCATAAGACGGCTTCTATCCTGCAATAAGTAATGGCAGGTAGAAAGTGTGAGAAGTCTATCGCCGTATTTTACGTCAATGTCATTATTATAAATAGTTCTTCTCTTAGCCTCATTAACAAAATTATAGAAAGCTTCCTCGCCGTCAAGACTGAGCTGATTCCAGCAATCGTACTTTGTTTCAGACTCGTCCTTAGCGTCTACTATAAATATAGCAAAGATTTTGAAATAATATGTCTCATAATTTGAATTAAACTGAACTATGGGATGCTTTTTATAAAAATCTGCATCTGAATAGTAATATTTCAGTTTACCAAACATACTTTCATCTGCCATATTATGGCCATAAATTACAAGATTATCTGAATTTTCCTGTTTAAGTCTGCCGTTTTCAACCTCGTCAAAGTGATTTCTGAAATCGAGGAAAAGAGTGCCTGTTCTGGAATCTTCACCCTTGAAATTCAGGTCGAGATATTTCATATTATCCTCAGCCTGTACAACAGGAAGGTCAATAATAGGATCTCCGCCGTTTTTTGTTGGAATACGCAGATAGCCTACAGTATCAGGATTTATATCCAGAAGCTTTCTTGCGCCGTCAAGCATAGAATATACTTTTTCCTTCGGCTCTTCCACAGGAATTTCAATGGGAACATCCTCGATAATAGGCTCATATGTCTCATACATACCTGCAAGGTCGCTGTACTGAGCACGACTTCTCCACAAGTCAAGGTAGTAGTCGGCTACAAGATAGCCGCAGACAATAATAGCAATAATTGAAATAAGAAAAACAATTTTTCTGATTACTTCCGCTGCACTATCACCTTTTTCCGGAAATAATCCGCGGATTTTCTGTTTCAAAGTTTTTTTCTTTTTCTTCTTGCCCCTTTTTTTCTTCGACAGCATTTCCGTCTGAGCACTTCTATCAACTGCATTTGCCGCAGGAATACCCATAGCAGCGGCATTGGCGGCAGAAGCCTGCTCAGCCTGTACACCATTATTTTCATCAGCACTGCGCAGGGATTCACGAATAGCTCTTATTTTTTCTGCTCTTGCAGAAGCTTCGTCACTGATTGTATTATCTAAGATGTCTTTATTTTCTGAATTGTTCATCAATCGTTGTCGCCTCCGCAGAAAAGATTCAAAAACAGTATATAATTTGTCATAATACACCTATTTTATATTACTATATTATACACTATTTTTGCAAATCTGTCAAGCGCTCTCCCAACATTTCACCTACATTTCCTCAGATACACAAAATACGATGCATATTTTAGTAACACTGCACAAATATCCGTCGTAAATTTATGCAAAAAAACAGGCGAGATGTGTCGCCTGTTTTACATTGCTATTCTTTTTATCCATTTTCACTGTAAAGAATATTTCTATTTTTATCCATTACAGCATATTCTGTAAAATCAAAATTATCATTCTCATTGACTAAATATGATACGGCACGTCTGTGAATATAACCATATCTATCTGTTCCCTCGGCATATATTACAACACTTTCATCAGGCGAATTTACATCAAAGCTTTCATTGATTTCAGTTATATGTTCAACAATATCAATTCTTTTTATCTCACTGTCATTAATGCAGAAAATCAGCTGTACATCATTTATTTCACCCTTAGCCTGTTTTAAATATTCTGCATTTACGGTATATTTACCTTTTTCATATTCTTCTTCCCATATATGCATTTCACCGCCAAAATATCCCATAAATTCCATAAACAACGGATTGTAACTATCGTCTGAAACAATATGCGATGTTGTTATGTCATTTGTAGTTACGGAAGCGTATACATTTGAACAACTATGGTCAAATATAGGAAGCCACCCTGTTCCCTTGTATCTTCCGTCAGAACTTCTTTTCAGCTCAACACTTTCATTTCCAATTGTCAGAACTATTGAAGTATCCTCCCCGACTGTTCTGGGTATACAATCGAATGCCACTTCAACGGTATGATTTTCAGTGTCAACCTCGCCGTATTCAAGGAAAAATTTCACAAATACAGAATTTTGTTCTTCAAGCTGCTCTTTTAAATCAGTTATTTCATACCTCAGCGAATTGATTGTATTATTTAAATTATTCTGAGTATTCTGCACACCAGCAGAAATATTTGAAAGCATGGACAGTGTTGAAATTGCAAATATAACCGCACATACAATCAGAATTATTCTTCCAATACTATCCGTTGAAGCCATTGAAACATGAGCTGTACTCTCATTATCCTCCAACTTTTTATTAATTCGTTTTCTATATAGTGATGAATACACTGCATATACTACCAATGCAATAATTACAAGGCATATAACTATAAAAAATATGCTAACAGCTGTTACCTTTGCCATATTAATCCTCCTAAATTCCAAAAAATTCCTTAAATGAAGTGTAATAACTTCTCGTAACATCTACAAGAGAACCGTCAGACATTGTCAGTACGAATTTCATTGAAAGTGACGGTTTGATTTTCTTAACGTGGAATTTTGCTATAATCGCACAATTGCTTACACGCAGAAATTTTGCATTGTCAAGTATAGTGCAAAGCTGATAGAGCCTGTCATAAGCGTAGTACGACTCCCCGTCCGTACTGTGAACAACAACCTCATGACCAAAGCTTTCTATGAAAATTATTTCCTCAGATTTCAGCCTGAGCTTTTCGCCTTTTTTATTCTTTACGGCTATAAATGAGGAATATCGCTCTTTTTCCGTGATTATCAGCTCCGCTTCGTCATCAATTTCAAAGCCTGCGGATAAAAGCAGCTTTTCAAGTTCCCCATATCTTTCATCACTTACATTAAGTCGTATTTTCACAGATTTCCCCCTTTGCCTTTTATTCGGATCCGATAATTATATTATACATAATTCTGAATTTTTTGCAAGACATTTCGCACAGCTTGCATTATAATCATCACGAATTGCAGTTTTGTCAAACAAAAAGGACACGGCACGCCGTGTCCCTACAAAAATCAAATTTACCGCACGCATTAGCTAAAAGCTAAAGGCTAAAAGCTTTTAAAATAATTACGCATTATCGAAAGGCAAATAGCTTTTTATTTATTGTACTCAAAAATTTTAAGTTCTGTTTCCTCAACAGCTTTCTGAATAAGCGGCTCAAAATCAAAGCTGTTCTGTGCCTTTTCCACATCTTCAAGACGTGGACGAACCTTTGGATGCTTGGGAGTAAATACAGTACAGCAGTCCTCATAAGGCTCGATAGATGTTTCAAATGTGTCGATTTTACGTGCAATTTCAATAATTTCCGTCTTATCCATACCAACGCATGGACGAAGCACAGGAATTCTGCAAGCTGCATCGGTACAAGCCATAGCCGCCATAGTCTGACTTGCAACCTGTCCCACGCTTTCGCCTGTGATAAGTGCAAGACAATTCTTCTTTTCCGCTATTCTCTGGGCAATTTCCATCATCAGACGGCGCATGATAATTGTGAAAAATTCCTCAGGGCAATTGTCCTTGATAGCCTCCTGAATTTCTGTGAACGGAACGCAGAAAAAGGCTATATCTCCGCAATAATCCGTCAGCTTTTCGCAGAGTGTTTCAACTTTCAGCAGCGCTCTGTCAGATGTGTAGGGAGGGCTTACATAGTGAATTGCGGAAATGTGAATACCTCTCTTAGCCATCATCCAGCCTGCAACGGGGCTGTCAATTCCTCCTGAAAGAAGCAGCATAGCCTTTCCGCTGCAACCAACAGGCAGACCGCCTGCACCACGGATATTTTCAGCGTGAACGTATGCGTTAGTGTCACGAACCTCAACAGTTACTGTAACTTCGGGATTTTTCACATCAACAGTAAGATGCGGGAACTTATCGAGAAGAATTCCGCCGAGTTCCGCACAGATTTCGGGAGATTTCATTGCAAAAGCCTTGTCTGAACGCTTTGCATTCACCTTGAATGTCTTTGCACAGCTGAGAACGTCCTCCAGATATTCAACAGCTTTTGTCGATATATCGCCGAATTCCTTTTCACATACGCAGGCACGACAGAGAGCCGCAATGCCGAAAATTTTTCCAACGCGTTCAACAACCTCTGCTAAATCCACATTTTCATCAAGTGGATTGATGTAGGTGGTAGACTGGGCGGAAGTCAGCTCAAATTTTCCAAGATTTTTTATGCGTCTTTTGATATTCTTTTTAAGCATATCCTCAAAACTGCGTTTATTAAGCCCTTTCAGCGCCATTTCGCCGAATTTTACAAGTACAATTTCTTTCATTTTCATTCTCCTATTACCAAATTCAGAATTAAAAATTATGAATTAAGAATTGTAGCGTTCAACAAAAATTTCATATTTATTCTTAATTCTGCATTCTTAATTATTAATTATCCTCTTACGGAATTGATTCCCTCACGGAGTTTTTCCGCAAATGACCGTATATCCTCAATTGTCGTATCTCCGCAAACGCTGACACGCAATGCACTATCGGCGGATTTGCCGTGTATGCCGAACTGTTCTAAAACTCCGCTTTGCTGTCCCTTTGAACAAGCTGAACCGCTGCTTACATAAATTCCGAAGCTTTCAAGATAGTGAAGCATAATTTCAGAGCGCTTGCCTGCGGCGGAAATATTTATGACGTATGGCGAAGCGTCCTCGGGAGAATTCACAGTAACTCCCTCAATTGACAATATTTCGCCAATCAGCGTATCTTTCAGCATTTGTGCATGGGCATATCTCTCCGCTATAGTGGGCTGCAGAGCCTCCACCGCCGCCCCAAATCCGCAGATAAGGGGAACTGATTCTGTTCCTGAACGTATACCTTTTTCCTGCTTGCCCCCCGTGACAATGGGCAGAACACGGATTCCCTTTTTTATGTAAAGCGCTCCCACTCCCTTAGCGGAATGTACCTTGTGACCGCTTATTGAAATAAGATCAGCATTGAGAGCTTTTGCGGAAATATTCAGCTTTATAAATGCCTGAACGCAGTCGCTGTGAGTGATTATTTCGGGGAATTTCCGCTTGACCGCCGTGAAAATTTCCTTGACGGGCAGAATATGTCCCGTTTCATTGTTGACCTGCATAGCGGTTACAAGAACTGTATTATCATCGCAGGCGGTGAGAAAATCCACAGGATAGAATTTTCCGTCTTCACGGGGAGAAATGCGGACAATTTCAAATCCGCTTTTTTCCATAGCGGTGAGAGTTTCGTCAACTGATGCGTGTTCAACCGCTGATGCCACGATTTTACGCCGTTTTTTTCCGTATGCGGCACAGGCTCCACGGATTGCTAGGTTATTGCTCTCAGTTGCCCCCGATGTGAAAATTATGTTGGAACTGTCGGCATTTAAAGCTCCTGCAATTACTTTTCGAGCCTTGTCAACCGCAAGCTGTGCGTCAAGTCCTGCACGGTGGAGAGATGAGGGATTGCCGAAATTCTCGGTCATCATCTCCGTAACCGCTGCCACAGCCGCCTCACAGGGCTTTGTTGTTGCGGCATTGTCTAAATATATCATTTTTCCTCCCAAACAGAATAATTTTATTCATTTATCTGCACGGACACAGCACGCTGTGTCCCTACAATAAGCCTATCTTATTTATTATAGCATATATTTTGTGATAATGCTATAGGCGAGGGATATTTTTAAATATGTTATACAAATAACAAAGGCATTGCGGTGATGCAATGCCTTGATTTATCAGAATAAAACTACTGTGTTTTCAGTTGTGAGAGTTTCCATAGTTTTGCTTTTCTCCGCTATGGCAAAAAGGCTTATATTGTTATCCTTGCAGAATTTCACAATTGGCTCACTTGTGAAAATAGCTTTGATTTCACCTTGCAGCAGGTCGAAAAATTCTTTGATTTCTTTTTTCGTTTGTTCGTCCTCCTCATCGGGAATGAAGAACAGATAAACAAGCTTTGCAGGCTTTTCCCCTGTATTTTCCGCAATTCCAAGCAGGTGGCAGATGAACTGCTTCACATCAAAACGCGAGCTTTCCTTATCAATGCCGAACAGACTTAATGGTGCGGTAAATTCCTCCCCGCCCGCTGTCGCATTTAATACTATTTCAGGGAAAATGTCGTTTTCTTTGAAGTGCGTCAGATACTTGTTTTTCATTTTTATTTTGTGGGAATCAAAAATCTCGTGACATTTCACTTCCACAAATATATCACAATACTCCTGCAGAATATATGCGTCAAGCTGTGGCGGTATGCCGCCTCGTTGGAAAGAACAGCTTTTTTCAAATTCCACTCCAACCACATCTCTTAATGCAAGATAGCAGAAACGAGACGAAGAACCAACACTTGCCATTTTAGGAGGTTTACCGTCATGCGATTCAAGTTCGCTTCCCTTTCCCTTATCATACTTTGTATAATGCTGTAAATAATTTTTTTCCATATCTTCCACAAATGTTTTAAAACAACTATTTGCGTAATAAAGGTCATAATTCTGACCGTTAATGTCATATCCGAAATCATCAGCAGAAACATCAGATTTAATAAGATTTGACTTTATAATTGCGTCAAATTTTTCTTTAGTAAGCTTACTCATTTTTCTAACCTCCTTTTTATCACTCTGCCTAATCCATTAGCTAAAGGCTAACAGCTAACGGCTAAAGGCTTATAAAGGCGGATGATATCCGCCCCTACTAAATTTCAAATTAATCCTCAAAAAGCGGTGTGGAGAAATATCTCTCCGCAGTATCGGGGAGAATAGTCACAACTGTCTTGCCCTCGCCCAGCTTTTCAGCCATTTTCAGAGCCGCAGCAACGTTAGTTCCGCTGGAAATACCGCACAGAATACCCTCCTTGCGCGCAAGGTCCTGAGCAGTCTGAATTGCTTCCTCGTCGGTTACAATGTAAATATCATCATAAATTTTCTGATTAAGTATATCGGGAATAATTCCGTCACCGATACCCATTTGCAAATGCGTACCAATGTTTCCGCCTGCTAAAATAGCCGCATTTTCAGGCTCTACCGCCCAGATAAGCATATCAGGATACTGGGATTTCAGCGTTTCGCCGATGCCTGTAATAGTTCCGCCTGTGCCGATTCCCGAACAGAAACCGTCAATTCTGCCTGCTGTCTGCTCCAGAATTTCAAGGGCTGTGTAATACTTATGAGCAAAAATATTATTCATATTTGTGAACTGCTGAGGTACGAAAACTCGGCTGTCCTCGGCTTTCATACGGAGTGCGGTATCAAGACACTCACGAATACATTTGCCGATATCGCCGTCATCGTGAACGAGTATAACCTCCGCACCGTAGTGACGAACAAGCTTTCTGCGTTCCTCACTGACGGAATCGGGCATAATAATTATAGTCTTATAGCCCTTTACAGCTCCCACAAGTGAAAGACCGATACCCTGATTTCCGCTTGTTGGCTCAACGATTATTGTATCCTTGTTGATTAAACCCTCTTTTTCAGCCTGTCGAATCATATTGAAAGCAGTTCTTGTCTTAATTGAACCGCCTACGTTAAGTCCCTCGAATTTCACCAGTACTTCGGCATTTCCCGGCTTATTCATCTTATTCAGCCTTATTATCGGCGTATGTCCTATTGCTTCAAGTATATTGTTGCAAACCATTACAGATTTCTCCTTTTAAATCTTCTTAAATAAAATTTCCTTTAATATTATATTATAAAATGAAGAAAAATGCAATAGGTTTTTGAAAAAAAGCCGTCAGCCTTTAGTCATTAGGTTTAGGTATGGCAATTTTATCGAAAAACGTAATTATTGTAGGGTCAGGTTAAGCTGTTCCCGCAATTTTGGAACGAAATTTATGATTTTCAAGACAATTTCCGCCCACATTTTTTGTAAGAAAAACTCATTAATTCTTAATTCTTCATTCTGAATTCTTAATTAAATCCTTTATAACCTCCCCTGCAATAATCAGCCCTGCTACCGAGGGGACAAAGGCACATGAGCCTGCCACAGCCTTTCCCGAGGGCTGTGTTATTCCGCTGATTTTCGGGGAAATCGCCTCCTCTCTGGAGTACACGACTTTCAGGGAATCCACTCCCCTTTTCTTCATTTCGCGGCGCATAACCCTTGCAAGAGGACAGACGGAGGTCTTGTATATATCAGCAACCTCAAATGCCGTAGGGTCAAGCTTGTTTCCTGCGCCCATGGAGCTAATAACAGGAACTCCTGCGGCTTTCGCCCTCATGATTATCTCGATTTTCCCCGTTATTGTGTCGATTGCGTCCACAACGTAATCATACTGTGAAAAATCAATGGAATCCGCTGTATCAGGCATAAAAAAGAGATTATGAGCCGTTACTTTACAATCGGGGTTAATGTCGTTTATGCGAGCTTTTACAATATTTGTCTTATATTGTCCTATATTACTTCTCAGGGCGATTATCTGGCGGTTGAGGTTTGATTCGCTTACCGTGTCATTGTCGATAAGGTCCAGTGCGCCTACTCCTGACCGCGCAAGAGCCTCTGCGGTATATCCGCCTACTCCGCCGATGCCGAAAATGGCTATACGGGCGGATTTCAGCCGCTCCATGCCCTCTGTGCCTATAAGCATTTCTGTTCTTATAAAGGTTTCTGACATATTATTCCTGCCTTTCAGGAGTATTCTGCAAATAGCAGACCATTATGTATTCCTCGTCGTTTTTGTCAATAGTCACGAATCCGACTTTTTTATACATTCTTACAGCATAGTTTGCTTTCTGCACTGCAAGAGATGTTCTGGCATATCCACGATTTTTCAGTTCAGCAAGCATGGTTTTCATCATTTCCGTGCCGATTCCGCAATTTCTGTATTCCTTATAAAGTGAAATCGCAAAGGAGGGCACACCGTCGGCAATATGTCCGTAATCCTTCATATCGCGCACCCAGACAGCTCCCACAACTTTATTTTCAACTTCTGCAACAAAGCATATATCGTCCTTTTCAGTGCCAAAGCCCCTGATATATACCTGTATATCGGGCTGATTTACAATCTCCCTTGGCGGCGGTTCTACGCCCTCGGGAATAAAAATTGCCTCGTATATGAAATCTTCAAGCAGATAATATTCGTCCTCACGGATTTTTCTTATGTTATAATTCATTTATATTTCCTCCAATTAATAATATTTTAATCGGATAACAGTCCACACATAACGATCCTCCTTAATTATAGCAAACGACAAAATCTTTTGGCGTTTGCTATTTGCCGATCCGCACGGAGCAAACTTTAGTTTGCGGATGTGCGAGGCACTTTAAATCATTAATTATAGTGAATGTCAAATTATATTTGACGTTCACTATAATTTACATCATTATACCACATATCCCACAAAAAAGCAACATTTTAACAGGACAAATTGATTTCTGAAAAACCTTGACCTTTCTTTGAAAATGTGGTATGATGTAATATAGGAAAATGTCGTAAAAAGAAAGGGATAATATGAAGTTTAATGAATTAAATTTATCTCAGGATATTCTGAGAGCTGTGGAGGAGCTCGGCTTCTCCGAAATGACGCAGATACAACAAGAGAGCATCCCCCTGCTTGTACAGGGAATTGATGTTATCGGGCGCTCCAACACAGGTACGGGAAAAACCGCCGCTTTCGGTATTCCTGCCGTTGAATCAATTACCGATTCCGACAAGAAATCCGTGGCTGTTCTTATCCTCTGCCCCACCCGTGAGCTTGCTATGCAGGCTTGCGAGGAAATACGCAAATTCGCCAAATACAAGCGTTCTGTCAAGGCTTGCGCGGTGTACGGCGGTGCAAGTATGGAACGTCAGATTATGGAGCTGAAACGCGGTGCAAACATCGTTATCGGTACTCCCGGACGCGTTATGGACCATATCCGCAGACGTACCCTTAAACTTGAAAATCTCCGCACTGTCATTCTCGATGAGGCTGACGAAATGCTGAATATGGGCTTCCGTGAGGATATCGAATCAATCCTTGCAGATGTCCCCGAGGAACGTCAGACGGTGCTTTTCTCCGCTACAATGCCCCCTGAGATACTGGCAATTACTGAGAAATATCAGCGTGAACCTGTGCAGATAAAAATTAAATCCGCACAGAAAACCGTTGAACTCATTGACCAGTTCTGGTTTATGACCGCAATGGGCAGAAAAACCGACGCTTTAAAGCTTCTTCTTGCGGCATATGCCCCTGAATCTGCAATGGTTTTCTGCAACACAAAGAAAATGGTTGACGAGCTCACTGAGGAGCTTGTAAAAAGCGGAATCCGTGCCGCAGGTCTCCACGGCGATATGAAGCAGGCTCAGCGCACTCAGGTGATGAACAGCTTCAAAGCACGTACTACAGCCGTTCTCGTTGCTACTGACGTAGCCGCAAGAGGTATTGATGTAAGCGGTATCGACGCTGTTTTCAACTACGATTTGCCGCAGGATAACGAATACTACATCCACCGTATCGGCAGAACGGGCAGAGCAGGACGCAAGGGCGCAGCATATACCCTTATCACAAGCCGCCGTCAGCAGTACGACTTAAAGGATATTGCGAGATACACAAAGGCGACTATAACTGAGCTTCCTCTCCCCGATAAAGAGGATATCATAACAGCCAAAACTGACGCTATAATCCGCGAAATCGAGGAAATGCCTGCCGCTTCCGTGGAGATAACAGATATCCTTGAACGCCTTGCCGCAAGGGGTATTGACTACCGCGAAGCCGCTGCGAGAATTATCGGCAGCCGACTTGCCAAGGAGATTGAAAGTCTCCCTGAATTCGATATGCCCAAGCCGCTGAAAAAGGGCGGTCGTAAAGGCGCAGATACGGTAAAAATTGATTTGAATATCGGTCGAAGCAAGAAAATTGCTCCCAATTTCATTCTCGGCGCACTGGTTGACGCTACGGGAATGTCGGGACAGGATTTCGGCAAGATTGATATTTTTGACTATCACACAACGGTTGAAGTCCCCGAAGCTGAATCGGATTATATCCTCGACAGCGTGAATCCTATACGCATCAACGGTCACAAGGTTGAGGTGAAGCTTTACAAGGGCGGTTCTAAGGAAAAGCCTGAGAAAAAGGGAAAATCCCGTGGATTCGACAAAAAGGGCAATAAGCCCGACCGCAGAAAATCGGCATACGGAAACCGCAAAAAAGCGGATGTATTCGGGGATTACACTCCCGACCGCCGCAAACGTACCAAAAAGCGCCACTAAGGAGGAAAATTATGAACAACGGAAACAAGCCGAAAAAATCTACAGCTATGAGAATTGTAGTACTTGCTCTTGCAGGGGTTATGGCATTGGGAATTATTTTATTGCCATTCCTGCAATAAAATCAAATATGCGACTAAGGACGGATAATTTCCGTCCTTTTTTTTATTAATAATATCAGCTAACGGCTTAATATAAATAATAGACATTTTCAAGAATTCGTTAAGAAGCCAAGGTGACACACTTGTCTTCTTGTCTTCTTGTCTCCTTACTGCATGTTGCACAAAAATATATAATATTATTTGTGCGTTATTATATAATATCTGCGATAAAAAAATATATAATAGACACTTTCGAGAATCCGTTAAGAATTCAAGAGTGCACACAGGAATTCTTGGATTCTTGGATTCTTGGATTCTTACTGCACTTTGCACAA
>CALGTV010000010.1 GCA_937902395.1 uncultured Ruminococcus sp. | reverse complement strand
GTAAGAAGCATGAACAAGGCTCTTGAGGGCGAATATATCGACATTCTGTGAGGTGTATTATGGTAATAATTAACGGAGAAGAACTGAATGTTGCAGGAGAAAGTGTTGCCGATTATCTCACCGAAAGCGGCTATGATATAAAGCGTGTTGCAGTTGAGCTGAACGGCGATATTCTGCCGAAATCCCAGTATACAGATACAATTTTAAAAGACGACGACTGCGTTGAAATTGTAAGCTTTGTGGGAGGCGGCTGATATGACAAAAAATGACTGGTACAATGCCCTTGAAATGCGGCACGGGGCAGAATTACAACAAAAATTCTCATCAGCCTGTGTTGCGGTCTGCGGTCTTGGAGGCCTCGGCTCAAATACGGCTATATCACTTGCAAGGGCGGGCATTGGAAAGCTTGTCCTGATTGACTTTGACAATGTGGATATTTCAAATCTGCACCGTCAGCAATATGCAGTTTCACAGCTTGGACTGTATAAGACAGAGGCTTTGAAACAAACGCTTTCTGAAATTTCTCCTTACTGCAATATCTTAACCCACACATTAAAGCTTACAGAGGATAATCTGTCAATATTATCCCATTGCGATGTAATCTGCGAATGTTTCGACAATGCAGAATGCAAAGCAATGCTTGTAAACGGAATATCTGAGCTTTATCCCGGAAAATATATAGTTGCGGCTTCGGGAATGTCGGGACTTCATACAGGGAACACCATACAGACAAAAAGGCTCGGCAAAAGGCTATATATCTGCGGTGACGGTACAAGTGATGTTGCCGATGACGGCACACTTTTTGCTCCCCGTGTAATGCTTTGTGCCGCACATCAGGCAAACACAGTTCTGCGAATTTTATCAGGAAAATTCGAAATATAGAAAGGATTTTATTATGGAAGATAAACTTATTTTAGGCGGACACGAATTCAACTCACGCTTTATTCTCGGTTCGGGAAAATATTCTCTGAATCTGATTGAGTCGGCTGTCCGTGACGCAGGTGCGGAAATTATTACTCTTGCGGTACGCCGTGCCAATACAAAGGAGCATGAAAATATTCTTGATTACATACCAAAAGGAGTAACTCTGCTTCCAAACACATCAGGAGCAAGAACAGCGGAAGAAGCTGTCAGAATTGCAAGACTTGCCCGTGAAATTGGATGCGGTGACTTTGTAAAAATCGAGATTATGCGTGATACAAAATATCTGCTCCCCGACAACAACGAAACTATAAAGGCTACTGAAATTCTTGCAAAAGAGGGCTTTGTTGTATTGCCGTATATGTACCCCGATTTATATGCCGCACGAGATTTAGTAAACGCAGGTGCGGCGGCGGTTATGCCCCTTGCTGCTCCTATCGGCTCAAACAAGGGGCTTGCTACAAGGGAGTTTATTCAGATACTTGTGGACGAAATTGACCTGCCCGTTATCGTAGACGCAGGCATCGGCAGACCGTCACAGGCTTGTGAGGCTATGGAAATGGGAGCGGCGGCAATTATGGCGAATACGGCACTTGCTACGGCAGGAGATTTGCCGCTTATGGCAAGCGCTTTTAAAAATGCCGTTGAAGCAGGCAGAAAGGCGTATCTTTCAGGACTTGGACGTGTTCTCACAAGGGGAGCTTCCGCATCTGACCCATTAACAGGCTTTTTAAGAGATTGAGGTGACACATGGACAACAGATTTTTTGTAGACGGGAAGCATCTTTCTCCATCTGCTCTGAAAAAAAAACATAAGCTTGAAACTGAGCCTGCAAGCCGTACAAATCACATGGAATATATGCAGGGTATGGAGCAGATTAATTCGGATATTATGGAAAAAGTGCTGTCAGAAATGAACAGCTACGATTACACACGCTATACCGCAAAAGACGTAAAAGCGGCACTTGAACATGAAACATGCACAATTGAAGATTTTAAGGCACTTTTATCCCCTGCTGCAGAGCCTTTTTTAGAAAAAATGGCACAGCGTGCAAGGCTTGAAACTTCAAAGCATTTCGGCAATACGGTGTATATGTTCACGCCGCTGTATATTGCCAATTACTGCGAAAATTACTGCGTATACTGCGGATTCAACTGCTACAATGACATCAGCCGCATGAAACTGAATATGGAACAGATTGAAAAAGAAATGCAGATAATTGCCGACAGCGGAATGGAGGAAATACTGATTTTAACAGGCGAAAGCCGCAGTCAGAGCAATATTGAATACATTGGTGAGGCTTGCAAGCTTGCGAGAAAATATTTCCGCATGGTAGGTCTTGAAATTTATCCCGTAAATGTTGATGAATACAAATATCTGCACCAATGCGGTGCGGATTATGTTACGGTATTTCAAGAAACCTATGACAGCGACCGTTATTCCGAACTGCATCTGCTTGGTCACAAGCGTGTTTATCCATATCGTTTTGATGCACAGGAACGTGCGCTTATGGGCGGTATGCGCGGTGTTGCATTCTCGGCGCTTTTAGGTCTTTCAGATTTCAGAAAAGATGCTCTTGCAAGCGCATTGCATGTTTATTATTTACAAAGAAAATACCCACACGCTGAAATGTCGCTGTCTTGTCCGAGACTTCGCCCGATTATAAATAATGATAAAATCAATCCCCTTGACGTTCACGAAACGCAGCTTTGCCAGATTATATGTGCATATAGAATTTTTTTGCCATTTGTGGGAATTACTGTTTCATCAAGGGAAAGTGAAAGTTTCCGCAACGGCATAGTAAAAATTGCCGCAACAAAGGTTTCCGCAGGAGTTTCCACCGGTATAGGCGACCATGAAAGCAAATACGAGGGAAAAGAATCTGACGGCACAGAGGGCGATGAACAGTTTGAAATCAACGACGGACGTTCTCTCGATGTAATGTACAAGGACATTGAAAATGAGGGTTTACAGCCAGTACTTAACGATTATATTTATATGTGAGGTAGTTATGAAACAGCTTGATACAACAATGTATTTTATCACAGACAGCACAAATTACAGCGATAAAGAATTTCTCTATCGTGTGGAAGAAGCCTGCAAGGGCGGCGTTACGCTTTTACAGCTACGTGAAAAAGACAAAACGACAAGGGAATATCTTTCCCTTGCCGAAAAGGTGCATGAAATCACAAAAAGGTATAATATCCCCCTTATCATCGATGATAGAGTTGATATTGCGTTAGCTATAAATGCAGAGGGTGTTCATGTGGGACAGTCAGATATGCCTGTGCATATTGCCAGAAAGCTTATGGGCGAAAATAAAATTGTCGGTGCAACAGCTAAAACCGTTCCACAGGCTCTTGAAGCCTATGAGCAGGGCGCGGATTATCTCGGCGTAGGTGCAATATATCCTACAACTACAAAGGTGAAAACTGTATTGACTTCCGTAGATACGCTGAAAGATATTGTCAAGGCTGTACCGATTAAAGTAAATGCAATCGGCGGTCTGAATAAAGATAATATCCATATTCTCAAAAACAGCGGAATCAACGGCATATGTGCGGTATCTGCAATTATGAAAGCGGATAATCCCTGTAATGCCGCTAAAGAGTTAAGGGAGGCTTTTGATGAATTACAGCAAAATTAAAACCGCCCTCACAATCGCAGGAAGCGATTCAAGCGGCGGCGCAGGTATTCAGGCGGATTTGAAAACAATGCTGGCAAACGGCGTTTACGGCATGAGTGCTATAACTGCACTTACAGCGCAGAATACAATGGGAGTTATTGCAATTTCAGAGGTATCTTCCGAATTTCTTAAACAACAGCTTGACGCTGTATTTACGGATATTTTCCCTGATGCAGTAAAAATCGGCATGACAGCAAATGAGAATCTGGTTGAAGTTATTGCAGATAGATTAAAATTTTACGAGGCAAAAAACATTGTGGTTGACCCGGTAATGATATCCACAAGCGGATCAAGGCTGATATCTGAAAAAGCCGTAGCTGTAGTGAAAGAAAAGTTATTACCAATTGCAGCAGTAGTTACACCGAATATTCCGGAAGCTGAGGTGCTGTCAGGAATAAAAATCACAACCAAAGCAGATATGGAAAAAGCCGCAGGATATATCAATAAATCCTACGGCTGTTCGGTGCTTCTTAAAGGCGGTCACAGTATCGGTGATGCTGACGATTTGCTTTATGAAAGCGGTGAAATAACTTGGTTTAAAGGTACACGTATTGACAATCCCAATACTCACGGCACAGGCTGTACACTCTCCTCTGCGATTGCCTCAAATCTTGCAAATGGTTATGATATGAAATCATCGATAAAACTTGCCAAGGATTATATTTCGGGAGCTTTATCTGCTATGCTGAATCTGGGAAACGGAAGCGGACCTGTTCACCATGGATTTCTCTGCAAAACGGCTCTGAGCAAACAAAAATCTAATACAAATCCATAACATCAATATCCTAAACCAATAACTCTCTCATTGCTATAAAATCAAATACATCAAGTTGATTGTCAGTATATAAATCAGCGGCTTTCCAATCTGATAAAACAGTATCCGATTCGCCAAGAAGATATTTCTGTAACAAAACAACATCTGCAACAGAAAAGACGCCGTCTTTATTCACATCGCCTGATACAGCGATGATTTCTGATTTTTCCACAGCCATTGCCGTATAATTTACGCAAAAAGAAGATTGACCATTAGTGCCAAGAACTACTTTTTCATCCTTTGAATAATCCTTTGAATATATGTTAAATACAACATCATTGGAACTTGCAATTGTCAAATCTGTTTTTTTCCAGTCTGAAATCCATGCAGGAAGTGTCTCTATACGGTTATCAAAAGCAACATATACTGTTATATCGTCCATAGCTTTAAATGATGCAAGATTATCTTCATAGAATTTTGAATCGCAGGCAGTGAGAATATATTCTGCACCATTAAGCTGTTCAGGAACATCAATATATGTGAAATCTCTGTCACCATATATTAAAGAGCCATTAGCAAGATTTTCTCCGATAGACCATGCCCCGGCATTTGCCTTATCATCCACATTAAGTTCTGATATAAACTTTCCGCTTACAGGCTCAATATTCTGCGCATTTTCAGGAGATAATGTTACAACTCCTTCAGGAAAAGCATTTACTGTAAGGTCATTTATGTAATACTCTATATTTGTATATCCCTGACCGCAATAATCCCCGTTTGTATCTGACGAATCATTGGGATTAAGTCCTCTTGCAAGTTCCCAATCATCAGCCATACCGTCATTATCCTTATCAACTATGGTTTTCTGTAAAACAGCTTTTGGATATGTATATTCAACTCCGCATGCTATGCTGTATTTATCAATTTTTTCTTTATCAGATGATGATGCGTCAGCATAAGCGGCTGTTCCGCTGAGCGTTCCTGTACCTGTGCGGCATTCCTCTGCACATTGCTTATCTATAGCTGTTCGCTGTTCGGATGATATTCCGTTTCCTGCAAAGGACAGCACATTTTCATAGGATTTTTCAGCACTTTCACAATCAACAACAGTAGAAAGATTCTCTTTACTGCCATAAGTAGAAAATGGAGTATTACTTTTGATTGAATCTTTTGTAATGCCTAATCCGTCCTTGACTTTGATACCATTCCAGTTATTTTCCGTAACTTCGGCATATACCGTATTATCCTTGTTGAGCATACGGTTTCCGCTGCAATATATCGAGAAATTCTTAGGGTTTGTGCTGCTGTCTACATTTACATAATGTTTTCCGCTGACAGTTCCCTTTCCCATTTTAAGAGTATTATTCACATAATTAAGATGTCCGATTGTTCCATAAGCTGTCTGATAAGCCCAGTTATATATAACGTTATTTGTAAAGTCGCAAGTCTCAGTACCGCCTATTTTACCACGGAAATTTCTTGATACATTGTGAATAATAAGATTGTGGTCAAATGTGGAAGTTCCGGGCATCATTATTCCGAAACCGTGTACGCCTTTATCATGACCTCCCCATGAATCAGCAGGACCGATAACTGAATATTGAACAGTTGTATACTTATTTGAAGAATATAATCCCCATTGTTCATCGGTTGTCCACCCCATTGAACAGTGGTCAATAACAGAATTTGAGCCTTTCGCTCCGCCCCACGCATCATTTCCGCTGCTTGTTGAGGCATAAGGACCGGGGCGGGAACTTATAAATCGACAGATAATATTATCTCCGCCCATACCCATTTTGTAATTTTTCAGCGTAATTCCCGAACCTCCGGGGGCTGTCTGTCCTGCAATTGTAATATTTCCCTGACAGATTATATTTCCTTTAAGCTCAATTGTTCCGCTTACATCAAATACAACAATTCTATTTGGCTTGCTTACGGCATCACGGAAAGAACCTGCGCCGCTGTCGTTGAGATTTGTAACATGATAAACCTCTCCGCCTCTGCCGCCCGTAGCATATTTTCCGACTCCTACTGCACCTGGGAATGCAAGAATTTGCTCCGCTGCATTAGCTGAAATTCGTCCATTCTGCATATTAATGGCAGAAAATTGACATCCTGCCATGATAAGAGAAAGCACAGCAGCACAAATTCGCTTTGATAAATTCATAAAAATCACTCCTAAAAAATTATTTCCCAAAACACAAAAATCTTATAAGGGGTTCTCTAAAAAACGGAACACGAAAGCAATCAGGCTGTGAAGGAGGTTTTTAGAGGTTCCCATAAATGAATTATATCATATTTATTGGCGTTTTTCAATGATAAATATAAAAGAATATATGATATTTTTTCTATAATGACCACAAGGCAAACGACGTAAAACAATCACTAAAACCGAAGTACTGCCACAGTAAAGGTTTTAGAGGTTCACTTAATGTATTTTTTCCATTAGATTTGTCTGTTGCTGTTTCATGGATTGGTATTATATCGTCTTTTTGTGTCTGCAAAGTGCTGATTATTTCAGCAAACAGGTGATTTTTAAATTAGAGGTTCTCTATAGTATTAGCGGAAACTTATGCGATATTTCATCAATAAGGCAATCTGAATTGTCCTACTTTCCATGAACCGTCTGGCTGAACAATTACAGAGAAAGTTTCCTTTTTAATTGAGAAGCCGTCTTCCTCATAAGGTATATTATCATAATAGCTGTTTTCTACTGTAAAGAAAATCTCGTCGCCCTCAATACGCAGAAATTCGGATACACGGGAATCTTTATAAGAAATATTATGTCCTCTGCCGCCGGTAAACAAGTAGACATTTCCGTTATATTCATTATAATAATCCCTTATATTATCAGGGTAGCGTTCACTGAAAGTTTTATAATATTCTTCAAGCACATCGTCAATTGATTTAATTTCAGGATTTTTAATAAGATAGCCAAG
>CALGTV010000009.1 GCA_937902395.1 uncultured Ruminococcus sp. | reverse complement strand
TGGGACGGTATTTAGAGATCATCCGGGCGGTACGACCGCCTTTGGTAACCGTCAGAATGGCCGCTGCGCCCAGATCCTGTGCAGAGGTTACGGTAGCATGAGAGATCGCATTGGTCACATCGGGGATCAGATCTGCCTCGCGTTCCTTGAAACGCTTCACATAGTTGATGTCCGCTTCCGCGCTCATGGCGATGCGGGCCATGGTGCGCACAGCCTCCACAGGGTACTTACCGGCAGCAGACTCGCCGGAGAGCATCACCGCAGAGCTGCCGTCATAGACCGCATTGGCCACATCGGAAATCTCCGCACGGGTAGGACGGGGATTTGTTATCATAGATTCAAGCATCTGTGTAGCTGTAACAACTTGTTTACCAGCGTTGTAACCCTTTTTGATGAGTGTTTTCTGGATAGCAGGAATCTGCTCAAAGGGAATCTCAACACCCATATCGCCACGAGCAACCATTATTCCGTCAGCAGCTTCAAGAATCTCGTCGATATTCTCAACACCGTCACTGTTCTCGATTTTTGCAATAATACGCACATCAAACCAGCCAAGGCTCTGAGTAAACTTTCTGAGATAGTTTATATCAGCAGCGGTGCGGACAAAGCTTGCAGCAATGAAATCAAAGCCCATTTTAGAACCGAATTCAAGGTCATCCATATCACGCTCATTGAGATAAGGCATCGAAAGCTTAACTCCCGGAACATTGATTCCCTTATTGTTTGAAAGTGTTCCACCGTGTATTACACGGCATATGATATCAGTCTTTGTAACTTTTTCAGCCACAAGTTCAATCACACCGTCGTTAATGAGAATTTTTGTTCCGATACTTACATCTCTCGGCAATTTTTTGAAGCTTACACTGCCGATTTCTGCCGTACAAGGCACATCTTCTGTTGTAAGAGTATAAATATCACCGTCGAATATCTCAACAGGCTTATTATCAACAAATTTTCCCAGTCGAACCTCAGGACCTTTTGTATCAAGAAGTGTAGCAACAGGCAGATCAAGCTCTTTTCTAAGACGTTCTATCTGACGGAAACGCTTTTCGTGAGTTTCATAATCACCGTGAGAAAAGTTGAATCTTGCAACATTCATACCAGCAAGCATAAGCTCACGCATAATATTCTCGTCATCTGTTGCGGGACCTATAGTACATACAATTTTTGTCTTTCTCATATTATCCTCCTGTTAGCTGAGCTTAGTAAGCTTTGCAAAATTAGCCATTATTTTCTTTGTACCCACTTTATCAAAGGCGATTTCAAGCATAAAATCGTTTGCTGCAGGAGTAGCAGAAATTATAGTACCCTCACCGAAAATCTTATGCATTACTCTCTCCCCTGCTTCATATGTAGCAGCAGCAGTTTTAACAGTTGATTGTCTCTTTGCACGGGCAATCTGCTGCTGTAAGCTAAGGGACTGTACTTCGGTTACGCCATTGTCATGGTCGTCCTTATTCTTGGTATAATTATCTTTTTTGACAATATATTCTCTGCCCATTTCGCGAACAAATCGTGAAGTAACATTGCGTTGTGTCTGACCGAAAATCATTCGTCTGCCAGCGCTTGTTATGTAAAGCTTCTTCTTCGCACGGGTAATAGCAACATATGCAAGGCGGCGTTCCTCCTCCATATCCTCCTCGCTGTCAAGAGAGCGTGAACCGGGGAATATGCCGTCCTCCATACCGATAAGGAAAACATTATCGAATTCAAGTCCCTTTGCGGAATGGATAGTCATAAGCGCCACTCTGTCGTTGTCCCCCTCCGCCTCATCAGCGTCGGTAAAGAGTGCTGTTTCTTCGAGAAATCCGCTGAGAGTAGGCTCATCTGCCTGCTCCATATATCTAATCACAGAGGTGCGGAGTTCTTCTACATTTTCTATTTTGCTTTCGCCATTTTCCTGATTTTTCAGATAATTGAGATAACCTGTTTTTGTAAGAACAGCATCCAGAAGTTCATCAAGAGGAACTTCATCAACCATATCAATAAGCTCGCCGAACATTTCAGCCGCCGCTTTAAGAGCAGAGACTTTCTTAGAAAGGGGCGCATACTGCTCACAATCGCGCATAACTTCATATGGATTTAATTTCAAATCGCGGCAGATATCATCAATAAGAGCAACAGTAGATTCACCGATACTTCTCTTTGGCTCACCGATAATACGTCTGAATCTGAGCATATCGTTGGGATTATTTATAAATGCAAGATAAGAAGTAACGTCCTTGATTTCCTTGCGGTCATAGAAGCGCATACCGCCGTATACTCTGTAAGGGATATCAGCTCTCACTAAAGCGCGTTCGATAATATTTGACTGAGCATTCATACGATAGAGAACGGCATTTCTGCTGTATTTACCTGTTGCCTCGTAATCAGCCTTGATTGTATCTGCAATAAAGCTTGCCTCATCGTTTTCATCAGCAGCTTTGTACCAGAGAATTTTATCTCCCTCGTCGCCCTTAGTCCAAAGGGTTTTCGCCTTACGTCCGAAATTATTTGATATAACCGAATTCGCAGCATTGAGAACTGTCTGAGTTGAACGGTAATTCTGTTCAAGACGAATTACAGCCGCACCCTCAAACTGTTCTTCAAATCCGAGAATATTTTCGATATTCGCACCTCTGAAACGGTAGATACTCTGGTCGTCATCACCCACAACGCAGATATTCTTATGTCCCTCAGAAAGCTGAGAAACAAGTCTGAACTGAACGTGGTTTGTATCCTGATATTCGTCAACCATTATGTATTTATAGCGGTTGCGGTATTTTTCAAGTATATCAGGGAACTGGTCAAACAGCTCGACAGTTTTGCAGAGGATATCATCAAAATCAAGCGCATTAGCAGTTCTGAGACGCTCCATATAAACCTTGTAGATTCGCGCAATTACCTTGCGGCGATAATCCGCACCTGCCTCATCAAGAAGCTGTTCAGGAGATATCATTTTATCCTTTGCCATACTGATTTCTGCAAGTACAGCTTTAGGCAGAAACTGCTTTTCACTATAATCAAGCTCAGTGATGAGATTCTTAATAAGACGCTGACTGTCTGAGGAATCATATATAGTGAAATCCTTGCTGAAACCGAGATTTTCAATTTCGCTTCTGAGAATTCTCATACAAGCGGAATGGAACGTTGAGGCATGAATACCTGCGCCCTCATCGCCAAGCATGGATTCAAGACGCTCTTTCAGCTCCCCTGCCGCCTTGTTAGTAAAGGTAATAGCAAGAATATTCCAAGGCTTAACAGGATTCACAGCAACGATATCGCGGAGGGTATCGAAATCATCTGTTTTACCTGCGGCATAGTCATTAAGGAATTGGATATCGCCTTCCGAGCCTGTTTGTGATTCATCAAAATATGCATTGCCGAAATTAATAAGATTAGCAATACGATTTACAATAACGGTAGTTTTACCGCTTCCCGCACCTGCAAGAACAAGCACAGGGCCGTTGACCGTAAACACAGCCTGCTGCTGCATATCGTTCATACGGCTGAAATAATGTTTCAAAGCCGCCTGTTTAGCGGCAATAAAAGAATTGTTCGCCATAAAAATCTACTCCGTTTTACAATATTTATATACAATATAGTAACTACAATATATTATACCATACTTTTTTATTTTTGAAAAGTACTATTTCAATAAAAGAAAACTTTGTGTAAACTTAATATTTTTCTATTGACTATCAACGGGTTTTGGTGTATAATAATAACATACAGAATATATAATATGTATAAATAACAAGGAGTTTAGACTATGAAAAATATTTTATTTGCCGCTTCCGAATGTGTGCCATTTATAAAAACAGGCGGATTGGCTGACGTATGCGGTGCATTGCCACGCTATATCAATAAAGAAGAATTTGATGTAAGGGTTATACTCCCCTACTATACCTGTATCCCTGCAAAGTTCAGAGATAATTTTAAATATATAACTCATTTTTACATGGACTACGGCATGCACAATGAACGCGTACATGTAGGAATTATGGAATACGAATACAACGGCATAAAGTTCTATTTCGTGGATAACGAATATTATTTCAAATGCGATTCACCCTATTCCTCTGATTTAAAGTGGGATATCGAGCGTTTCACATTCTTCTGCAAAGCAGTACTTGCAATTATGCCTGTTATAAATTTCCGTCCCGACATTATTCATTGCCACGATTGGCAGGCATCCCTCATTCCTGTATTTCTCCATTCAACTTTTGCAACAAATCCATTTTTCAGCGGTACAAAGTCAATTATGACAATTCACAACCTGAAATTCCAGGGCGTGTGGGATATCGAAACATTCCAGTTCAATACAGGACTTCCTGATTATATGTTCACTCCTGATAAGCTTGAATTCAAAAAAGATGCAAATATGCTCAAGGGCGGCCTTGTGTATGCCGATTATATCACAACAGTTTCCGAGACTTATGCCGAGGAAATAAAATACCCATTCTACGGCGAACAGCTTGACGGACTTCTCCGCGCAAGGTCTGCATCTCTCCGAGGAATCGTCAATGGTATTGACTACGACGTTTATAATCCCGCTGATGACAATCAGATATTTGCAAAATACACCTCAAAGAATTTCAAGAAGCAGAAAGCCGTAAACAAGAAAAAGTTGCAGGCAGAACTGGGTCTCCCCGTAGACGAAAACAAGTATATGATTGCAATAATTTCCCGACTTACAGACCAAAAAGGCCTTGACCTTGTAAATTACGCAATCGAGCGAATCTGCGACGAAAATACTCAGTTTGTGGTTATCGGCACAGGCGACCCGCAGTATGAGAATATGTTCAGACATTATCAGTGGAAATATCCCGACAGAGTTTCCGCAAATATCCTCTACTCCGACCAGTTGGCGCATAAGCTTTACGCCGCCGCAGATACAATGCTCATGCCCTCACTTTTCGAGCCATGCGGACTTACACAGCTTATTGCCCTCAGATATGGTACAGTTCCGATTGTACGCGAAACAGGCGGTCTGAAAGATACAGTACAGCCATATAATGAATTTGACGGTGCAGGCACAGGCTTCTCTTTTGCAAACTATAATGGCGAGGAAATGTTGGGAGTTATCAACTACTCTAAGAGCATATACTTTGACCACCGCAAAGAGTGGGACAACATGGTTAAGCGCGGCATGGAAACAGACTTCTCATGGAACAGCTCAGCCCGTCAGTATGAGGGCATGTATTCATGGATGATAAACTGGTGATGCCAATGAACAAAACAATTATCAGAGGTGCCGTTTTCGATATGGACGGGCTTATGATAGATACGGAAAAGCTTTATCTCCGCTACTGGAAACAGGCGGCGGCTGATTTTGGTTATACCATGGAAGATAAGCACGTTTTCGCAATACGAAGCCTTGCACGGAAATTTTCAATTCCCATGCTCAAAGGCTTTTTTGGGGAGGATTTCCCCACAGAGGATGTACGGGCAAGGCGCACAGAGCTTATAAACGCTCATATTGCAGAAAACGGCATTGACATCAAAAAGGGACTATTTGAGCTTTTCGGCTATCTGAAAAATCATAGCATTAAAATTGCCGTAGCTACTGCAACTCCCCGTGAAAGAACGCTGATGTACCTTGAAAAAATTGACGTTTTAGGTTATATCGACGCAATTGTCTGCGGCGATATGGTCACAACAGGAAAGCCAGACCCCGAAATATATCTTACAGCTGCGGCTCAGCTTGGACTGCCGCCGCAGGAGTGCACAGCCTTTGAGGATTCCCCTAATGGTATAAAATCCGCATATTCCGCAGGCTGTCAGGCAATAATGATTCCCGACATGACACCGCCTGATGAGGAGCTTATGCCCATGCTCAGCGGAGTTTATGAAAATCTTGAAGAAGCAATCAATTATTTTGAGGGGAGGATATGATATGCCATCACAGACAAGCGCGTCAAAAGTACTGGATATCCCCCGATATTACTATTTCAGCAGCGGCAATGATTATTCAGGAAGTCTCGGAGATTTCACATATAAAATCAAAAATGGTGAAAATCTGAAAGTAATGACATGGCATGGCAGACTTTGTTCCGAAAAGGCTGAAATAGAAAATGAAATGGAATTTGAATGCAGTGAATCAGGATTTGAAGCCATGATAAAATGGCTTGAAGAAATGTGCAGATAATATAATGAAACAAAGCCTCCGAAAATTCTCGGAGGCTTCGATATGTAAAAACTATGGAATGGGATTCTAAAGGGCAAAGCCCTTTAGCAGAGTCCAGAGACAGCGTCTCTGGCAGGGGGTGGGACAGCGTCCCACATAGCGTTCAAGCGCTCTGCAAGGGGTGAATTTTCAAACAGTCCTGTGGACTGTTTGAAAAGAGGGGACGCTCTGCAAGTGAGAGCGTCCCCTTAATTTATGAACTAAGCTGACTTTTTCGACAATCTCGGGGCGAGCATTGCTCGCCCTTTAATTAAATTAGAGGAAGAAATATTATGAGCTTAAATAATACACCCTCGGGAGAAAGAATACACATCGGATTTTTCGGCAGGAGAAATGCAGGAAAATCCTCTCTTGTAAATGCGGTGACAGGGCAGGAATTGTCCGTTGTCTCCGATGTAAAAGGAACAACCACCGACCCCGTTTATAAGGCAATGGAGCTGCTGCCTTTGGGAGCAGTTGAGATAATCGACACCCCCGGCTATGACGACGAGGGAATGTTGGGCGAACTGCGAGTGAAGAAAACCCGTCAGATACTGGCAAAAACTGACATAGCCGTTCTTGTGGTGGATATATCCGCAGGTATGGGAGACTGCGAAAAAGAACTTGTACAGCTGTTCAAAGACCGTGAAATCCCCTGTATTATCGCCTATAACAAGGGCGATTTAAGCGACAGGGAGATAAATTCCGACAATGAAATAACTGTTTCTGCAAGGGATAAAAAGAATATCCATGAACTGAAAGAAAAAATAGCGTCACTGGCTGAAAAAATGGGTAATGAACGGCGTATTATCGGGGATTTGCTCAATGCAGGGGATATGATAGTGCTTGTAACTCCCATAGATGAATCAGCACCTAAGGGACGTATGATTCTGCCGCAGGTGCAGACAATCCGTGATATTCTTGATGCAAATGCAATGGTGATAGTTTCACGTGAAACAGAACTTGCGCAAACTCTGAAAAATCTGGCTGTACCGCCGAAAATTGTTGTTACTGATTCACAGGTATTCGGCAAGGTGAATGAGATAGTTTCCGAAAATATCCCCCTTACGTCATTCTCTATTCTTATGGCGAGATACAAGGGATTCCTTGATACAGCAGTAAAGGGCGCGGCGGCAATTGACAGCCTGAAAGACGGGGATAAGATACTCATATCCGAGGGATGTACTCACCACCGTCAATGCGGCGATATAGGTAGTGTAAAACTGCCGAATATGCTGAAAAAGTATACAGGGAAGAATTTTGAAATAGTTCTCACATCGGGACGGGATTTCCCTGATGATTTGACGGAATACAGCCTTGTAATCCACTGCGGCGGCTGTATGCTCAACGAAAAAGAGGTTGCATACCGCAGAAAGCTTGCGGAAATGCAGGGCGTGCCATTTACCAACTATGGCACGGCATTGGCGAAATTCAGCGGTATACTGGAAAGAAGCATTGCTCCAATTAAGAATTATGAATGAAGAATTAATTTGTAGGGGGCTGTATGAAAAAACGACTGTCATATATAATAATCCTCATTCTGCTGATTGCCGTTGAGGTTGTAATTGCCCTTACACAGCACAATAACTGGCTCAGGGCATACGGCGGCGATGTCATAGTAGTATGGGCGGTTTACTGCCTTGTACAAAGCGTAATCGGCGGAAAAAAGCCTGTAATCACTCATATCGGAGTATTGATTTTTGCGTTTTTAGTGGAGTTTTTGCAGTATATCCACATTGTTGACATTATCGGGCTTGGAGATATAGAATTTTTCAGAATCCTTATCGGTACAAGCTTTGCGGTAAAAGATTTGTACAGCTATGCGCTGGGAACTGCAATCGGAATAGCAGGTTCATTACTTTATAATAAAATGAAAAAATCCCGAATAAATACAAAATAGAATGAATAAATATTCATACAAACACGAATATTTTACGAATAAATGAATATTTATTCCAAACCTATTGACATTATTTTTGAATGGTGTATAATATAATTGTTGAAAAAAATAAGGCATTGCCTTTTTAATGGAGGTCTATAAAATGGATAAGAAAGATATTAAAAAAGTTGTACTTGCATACTCAGGCGGTCTTGATACTTCTATCATCATTCCGTGGCTGAAAGAGAACTACAATAACTGTGAAGTTATCGCTGTTTCAGGTGACGTTGGACAGGGTACAGAGCTTGACGGTCTTGAGGAAAAGGCTATCAAGACAGGCGCTTCCAAGCTTTATATCGAGGATTTAAAGGAAGAATTCATTCAGGATTACGTATATCCCACAGTTCAGGCTGGCGCTATCTACGAGAACAGATATATGCTCGGTACTTCCTTTGCTCGTCCTATCATTGCAAAGAGAATTGCTGAAATCGCTATCGCAGAGGGTGCTGACGCTATCTGCCACGGCTGTACAGGTAAGGGTAACGATCAGGTTCGTTTTGAACTTGCTATCAAGGCTTTCGCTCCTGAAATGGCTATCATTGCTCCTTGGAGAGAGTGGGAAATCAAGAGCCGTGACGAAGAAATCGACTACGCAGAGGCTCACAACATTCCTCTTAAGATTAACAGAGAGACAAACTACTCCAAGGATAAGAACCTCTGGCACCTTTCACACGAGGGACTTGACCTTGAAGACCCAGCAAATGAGCCACAGTATGAGAAGCCCGGCTTCCTTGAAATGGGTGTATCTCCTCTCGAAGCTCCCGACAAGCCCACATATATCACAATTCACTTTGAAAAGGGTATCCCCACAATGCTTGACGGCAAGGAGCTTAACGGCGTAGAAATGGTATCTGCACTCAACAAGCTCGGCGGTGAGAACGGTATCGGTCTTGCTGACCTTGTTGAAAACCGTCTTGTTGGTATGAAGTCCAGAGGTGTTTATGAAACTCCCGGCGGTGCTATTCTCTACCACGCTCATGAAGTTCTTGAAACAATTTGTCTTGATAAGGAAACTGCAAGAATCAAGCAGTATCTCGGAATCAAGTTTGCTGACATCGTTTACAACGGTCAGTGGTATACTCCTCTCCGTGAAGCTATGACAGCTTTCGTTGACAAGACACAGGAAACTGTTACAGGTGACGTTAAGCTCAAGCTTTACAAGGGCAATATCATCAACGCAGGTGTAACTTCTCCATATACTCTCTACGATGAGGAAGTTGCTACATTTGACGAGGATGAAGTTTACAATCAGGCTGATTCCGCAGGATTCATCAATCTCTTTGGACTTCCTATCAAGGTTAAGGCTCAGCTTGACAAAAAGAGAAACAACAAGTAAGCACGGACGCCCGTGCAGGCAGTTCACGCTTTCACTCGTAAACTCGTTTACTCTGTGCGGAAATGCAAGTCTGCTTTCGCACACGGCAGTTATTAAAAAAAAGACAGGCAGGAGGAGGCTTTCTCCTGCCTGTTGTAATTAACAGCTATTAGCTGTTAGCCATTAGCCATTAGCTTGTAGTTGATTATAAAGCGGACGGCTAAAGGCTAAAAGCTAACGGCTCAGAAAGGAGTAAAAACAATGGTGAAAATCAGGGTTATGAAAATTGCCGATTTTGACGGTATTTGTGAGGTATGGAAAAACCACAAAGGCACAAATCCCGTTGATGACAGTGCAGAGGGATTTGCAAAGTACATAAGACGAAATCCCGCAACAAGCTTTGTTGCCGAGGTTGACGGAAAAATCGTTGGTACAATTCTTGCAGGTCATGACGGCAGACGAGGACTTTTTCACCATGTTTCTGTACTCCCCGAATATCAGAAGCAGGGCATTGGTAAAATGCTTGTTGACAATGCAATGGACGCTCTTGAAAAAGAGGGAATTACAAAGGTTCTGCTTGTGGTTTTCAAAGATAATGACAATGGCAACGCTTTTTGGGAGCATATAGGCTTTACCGTGCGTGAGGACTTATATTACAGGAATAAATACATTAATAAATGATGTGTGTGGGACGTCGAGGACGCCGTCCCCTACACAAAAGAATGAAATATTAAGTGATATTAATGAAGGTTGAAATCAGAAAAAATGTATATTGCAGTTATGATAATATGAAAAAATATCTTAATCAGCAATATTTTGAACTTGTAAATAAGAATTTTTATGGAAAAACAATTAATATAGTTTGCTTTCCGACTGATATAAGAACAGTAACAAGCACAAATGTAAAGAAAGTAATGAAGAAATTCAATGATAACGACGTTATAACGCTATATTTTGCACATTGTTTTACAATTGATGCAATTAATCTGATAAATGAAAAAAATGATGCTGCGTGTGCTGTTATTGAATTTCCGTGGACTGATGAAAGATATAAACAAATCAGAGGAGACCCGCCACTACAATGCGAACCGTAATTTAACGGCGGAAGCAAGTATCCGTCTTGAATAATAATTACGCATTAAATTAAAGGAGAAATATTATGGCAGATATGATGTGGGCAGGAAGATTTTCAAAGCAGGTAGATGAAACCGTAAACGCTTTCAATTCTTCAATAGCCTTTGACGGCCGTATGTACCGTCACGATATACAGGGCAGTATCGCCCACGCAACAATGCTGGGTGACTGCGGAATTATCACAAAGGAGGACAGCCTTGAAATTATCGGCGGTCTTAAAGAAATCCTTGACGATATAGACAACGGCAGACTTGAACTTGACCCTGCCGCTGAGGATATCCATATGTTCGTCGAGGCTGAACTTACAAAGCGTCTTGGTGCGGTGGGAAAAAGACTTCACACCTCACGTTCAAGAAATGACCAGGTAGCAGTTGACCTCAGACTTTATCTCCGTGACGAAATAGCTGAAATTTCCGATATGGTGAAAAAGCTTATTTCCGCAATTATCGTTATGGCTAAGGAGCATACAGAAACAGTTATGCCCGGCTATACACATTTGCAGAGAGCCCAGCCCATAACATTTGCACATCACCTTATGGCTTATGTGTGGATGCTTCTCCGTGACCTTGAAAGATTGCAGGATGCCGCAAAGAGAATGAATTTCTGCCCTCTCGGCTGTGGAGCATTGGCAGGAACTACATATAAAACAAACCGTCAGCAGACTTCCGAATTGCTTGGATTTACTGCTCCCATGGAAAACAGCCTTGACGGTGTTTCTGACCGTGACTACTGCGTAGAGCTTAACTGTGCAATGTCACTTCTTATGACACATCTTTCACGTTTTTCCGAGGAAATAATTCTCTGGTGTTCATGGGAATTCAAATTCGTGGAGCTTGACGACGCATTTGCTACAGGTTCATCAATTATGCCACAGAAGAAAAACCCCGATGTTACAGAGCTTATCCGTGGAAAAACAGGCAGAGTAAACGGAAATCTCGTAACTCTCCTCACAATGATGAAGGGACTTCCCCTTGCATATAATAAGGATATGCAGGAGGATAAGGAAGCTATTTTCGATACTATCGACAATGTAAAGCTTTGCGTTAAGACATTTACTCCCATGCTGTCAACAATGCGTGTACTTAAAGATAATATGCGTAATGCGGCTGCTAAGGGATTTATCAATGCTACGGATTGCGCTGACTATCTCGTTAAAAAGGGTATGCCTTTCCGTGACGCTTATAAAATTACAGGTACTCTCGTTGCTGAGTGTATCGCAAAGGGACTTACTCTTGAAACTCTGCCCCTTGAAGAATATGCAAAGATGACAGAGCTTTTCACCGAGGACGTTTACGAGGCTATCAGCCTTGACACCTGCGTTAAGGAGCGTAAGTCCTACGGCGGTCCCTCTCCCGATGCTGTAAAGATTCAGATTGAAGCGGCTGAAAAGGAGCTTGAAAGACTTTCATGAAGAAAAAGGATTTTATATTCACCATAGGTCTTTCTATGCTTATGGGCATAATCTGGGTTGTGGGCGAGCTTGTAATGGGCTTGTGGATAGCTGTTAAGCCCTCCGCCCATATATTCTGGATGGTTGGTATTGTGGTTGTAACTCTTACTATTAACATATGGCATTCGTTCAAGGAGGATAAATCGGATTTAACTGACCCGAAACGTGCCAAGTATGAGAGAAAAGTGCAGAAAAGAAAAAAGGATAAGGAGAAATAATTTATGTCAGTTAAGGTATATATTGACGGTCAGGAAGGAACAACAGGACTTAAAATACTGGAGCGTTTCGAGGGCAGAAACGATATTGAGATTATCCGTATTTCCGAGGAAAAGCGTAAGGATTCTGCTGAAAGAGCAAGACTTATAAACAGCGCAGACTATGTTTTTCTCTGCCTGCCAGATGAGGCTTCAAGAGAGGCTGTATCTTTCGTGGATAACGACCACGTTCGTATAATTGACGCTTCTACAGCTCACAGAACAAATCCCGACTGGGCATATGGTTTCCCAGAATTGTCAGCGGAGCACAGAGAAAAAATTACAAAGTCAAACAGAGTTGCTGTTCCCGGCTGTTATGCAAGCGGATTTGCTTCAATTGTATATCCTCTTGTGAATAACGGCATTATTCCCGCTGATTTCCCTGTTTTCGCATATGCAACATCAGGCTACAGCGGAGCAGGCAAAAAGGCTATTGCTGTATATGAGGGCGAGGATAAGCCATTCGAATTCAACAGCCCCCGTCAGTATGCCCTTTCACAGCAGCATAAGCATCTCCCCGAAATGAAAGCTGTTTCAGGACTTGAATATACTCCTATGTTTAACCCCATTATATGCGACTATTTCAGCGGTATGGTTGTATCTGTGCCAATTCAGACGCGTATGCTTGCAAATTCCGTAACAGCGGAGCAGGTTCACGCTATGTATGAAAAGCACTATGCAGGCTCAAAAATGGTTGAAGTCATGCCCCTTATGAGTATGGAGGAGCAGAAGTCATTTTTCCTTGCTTCAAACACTCTCAGCGGAGTAAACAAGCTTCAGGTATTCGTTTTCGGCAACGATGAACAGATTCTTCTCTGTGCAAGACTTGACAATCTCGGAAAGGGCGCAAGCGGCGCGGCTGTACAGTGCCTTAATATCATGATGGGTATTGATGAAACTACAGGTCTTGTCTGAGGTGTAAAAAGTGGCTGACGATAAGAAAAAAGGCGCAAAAGCCTACGAGACGTTTTATTATATCGCGATGACGCTTGCAGTTGCGGCATTTGCGTTTTTCGGCTATATGAAGCTTTCGGATACGGAAATATTTATATTTGACAGGCTTATAGGCTGTTATACCATATGCTTCACTGTTGTTCTTGTATTTACGGTAATAAGAATCATAACAATGTACCGCAAAAAGAATAAGATTGATTATCAGACAGGGCTTATGATAGCTTCCGGTGTAGTGGCGGCAACCTGTTTTATCAACAGCTTTGCCGAGGATTGTGCAAAATCCAAAACAAAAGAAATCGTTGAGATAAATGAAACAACGAATGTTTTTCTTTGCGAGCGAATCGAGGATAACGGGCATACAAAAATTGACGTATACCGTGTACGCGACAGAATGGCAAAAAAAATTGGGGAAATTGACGAAAAACCATTTTCAACCCGATGTGTATCTGAGGGTACATTTAAATGCGAAACAAGCGATAATGGTGATATAATCACAATTACCTGTAATTACGGAGAATATTATGATGAAAGGGTTATGCTGAAACCCGAATATGACAAAGGGTATCTGACCTATTCATTTGCACTTAATTAATTGGGAGATTTTCTAACCCACTTTCACAGTATAATTTCTATGACATATATTATTTACTGTGCCAACAAAGTGGAACTTAGTAATGCACAAAGTTTCACTTTGGTTCGCTTCTTTGTAACTGATATATGGTGTATACGAAATGCTGCTTGTGTTATGGTTTCAGGGAACTCCGGAGGGAGAAAAAAATGAATTTAAAGAAAATTGGAAATATAAAATTTGTTGACGGCGGCGTTTGTGCCGCTAAGGGCTTCAAGGCTAACGGCATACAGTGCGGACTTGTTCACGCAGGTGCTGCGTTGACAAGCAAGAAAAATGACCTTGCTCTTATTGTTGCGGATAATGAGTGTACAGCAGTTGCTGTGTATACCACAAATAAGGTAAAGGGTGCGCCAATTATCGTAACAAAGGAGCATATTGCAGACGGCAAAGCAAAGGCTGTCATTGTAAACTCTGTAAATGCCAACACCTGCAATCCTGACGGTGTTGAAAAGGCTAACAAGATGTGCGAACTGGCTGCGGCAGAACTGGGATTAGCTCCCGAGGATATCATCGTGGCTTCCACAGGCGTTATCGGACAGGTACTTCCCATTGAGCCTATTGCCAACGGCATGAAAGAGCTTGCAGAGGGCCTTACCTACGACGGAAACAGCCGTGCATTAGAGGCTATTATGACTACCGATACACAGCCAAAGGAAATTGCTGTTGAGTTTGAAATGGACGGAAAAATGTGCACAATGGGCGGTATGCTCAAGGGAAGCGGCATGATTCATCCAAATATGGCTACAACTCTCACATTTATCACAACTGACGCGGCAATTTCCGCTGAAATGCTCCAGAGAGCATTAAGCGACTGCATTAAAGTCACTCTCAACATGGCAAGCGTTGACGGCGATACTTCCACAAATGATATGGTATGCGTTATGGCTTCCGGTACAGCAGGCAATAAGGAAGTTGTTACAGAGGATAAGGATTACGAATCATTTGCAAATGCTCTCTATAACATTATGCTCAATCTTGCGCGCATGATGGCTCGCGACGGTGAGGGCGCAACAAAGCTTATTGAGTGCGTTGTAAACGGTGCTGATTGCGCTAAAACAGCTCAGATTGTGGCTAAGTCCGTTATATGTTCAAGTCTTTTGAAATCTATGATTTTCGGTGAGGACGCAAACGCAGGCCGTATCTACTGCGCTGTAGGTTACGCTGACGCTGATTTTGATATCAGCAAGGTTGATGTTGATATGGTATCGGCAGGAGGCTCTATTGCTCTTGGAAGAAAGGGCTGTGTTGTGGACTTCTCAGAAGAAACTGCAAAGAAAGTTCTTGCAGAGGAGGAAATACAGATACTTGTAAATCTCGGTGCAGGAAATGCCGCCGCTGTAGCATGGGGCTGTGACCTCACATATGATTATGTCAAGATAAACGGTGATTACAGAAGCTGATGACGAAGGGCAAGCTCACAAGCACTGTGAGTATTACCTTAATGCGAGGGAGCAGAAATGAATAAATATGAAAATGCCGAAGGCGCAAAAATAAGAGAGATGTTTACCCCTAAGCTACAGGACGGGGAAAGTATACAATGGTGCGGCGCTTCGGCGGAAAAGCTTACAATGAAAGAGCGCGGAATGTCAACAAAGCATCTTATTCTTCCCGTATTTCTGGTAGCTTTGTGTATAGTACTGGCGTTTATTGTGCTTATAAGCGCAGGTAATAATGGTATAATTCTTACAGCTGTTTTTCTGCTTGGAATATGCGCGCTTTTCTATGGAGCAGTTTTTCTGCTTCACCGCGTACTTTTCGGCGCACAGAACTTATATGTTGTAACAAATCAGAGGCTGTATATACTTACGCAAAAGGGAAAAATAGACGTATCTTTGGAGCTTACGGCGCTGAGCAGTATATATGCAACTCCAGGAAGAAATAATACGGGTACTGTAAGCATGAGAAATTCTTCCGTGGGTAAATATTCCAATATGGTTTATATTAATCTTATGGGAATTGAATATCCTACAAAGGTTTGCGATATTATTACAGAGGCTGTTGACAATGCGATTATAATGGAAAAAAAGAAATCGCAGAGAAATCATTATTGATGATATAAGGGGATTATTATGGATAATTATGAAATTGAAACATTTATGAGAATGAATCTTGAAACGCAGTTACTTGAAGATGAAAAGATAAAGTGGTGCGGTGTTACGGAAAATGATGCAAAACCCTGGGAATACAGCGAAACCAAAAGTACTCTCATTATCATGGGGATTTGTACACTTCTGGGGGTGTTGTTTACAGGTGCGACAATCAAAGATATTATTGCAGGTTCTTTTGATAATGTTTTTGGTGGATTATTGGTAGGGTTGATATTGTTGGGTACAGCAGGATTTTTCTTCTATCGGTATTTTTTCCAGAGAAAAATAAGATATTATGCTGTTACCAATTACAGAGTCTATATTCTTGACGAAAACGGAAATATTGTCTGTTCACAGAGAATGAAGTCTGATTATAAAATACGATATTACAAAAGTTCACGTTCAATTGGTTGGGTAGAGGTTTACAAAAAAGAAAAGAAAATTGACATAGATGACGCATATGAAAGATATTATAACAAAGAGATAGTAACTTTCAGAGGTATCAAGGATTTGGAAAAAGCTTATCATTGTATTTACAAGCTTATAATTGAATCCGCCAATATAACAGATAACAGGTCGGATTTCAGTAATAGTTTATTTAATATTTGATATGGAAGATTCTGAAACAGTAGGAATTTATTTTAAGGGAGTAAGATTATGGAAAAAATTACAAATACTGAGAAATCACAGATACTTATCGACGCTTTGCCGTATATTCAGAAATATTCTGATAAAATCGTCGTTATCAAGTACGGCGGAAACGCAATGACAAATAAGGAGCTTAAAGACGCTGTTATGTCAGATATCGTTCTGCTGACGCTGGTTGGAATCAAGGTTGTTCTTGTTCACGGCGGCGGCCCTGAAATAAACGATATGCTGAAAAAACTGAATATTGAAAGCAAGTTTATCAATGGTCTGAGATACACTGATGAGGCGGCTATTGATGTTGTAAAAATGGTGCTTTCAGGTAAGGTGAACAAGGAGCTTGTACAGCTTCTTGCACAGCATAAGGGCTCAGCTTTAGGACTTTGCGGAATTGACGGCGAAATGCTTATTGCTGAAAAGAAAACAACTGACGACGGTCAGGATTTGGGATTTGTAGGTGAGATTACACAGGTAAATACAAAGCCTATTCTTGACGCTCTTAACAACGGATATATTCCCGTTATTGCTACAGTTGCAACGGACAAGGAGGGCAACACGTACAATATTAACGCAGATACAGCGGCGGCACGTATTGCCGCAGAGTTGGGAGCTGCTAATCTCATACTCATGACAGATATTGCAGGGCTTCTCCGCGATAAAGACGACCCTTCCACACTTATTCCTAAGGTTAATGTAAGCGAAGTGCCATATCTGAAAATGCAGGGTATTGTATCTGGGGGCATGATTCCCAAGATTGACTGCTGTGTTGAGGCTGTAAGACGCGGAGTTGACGGCGCAGTAATTATTGACGGACGAGTTCCCCATTCTATTCTTATTGAAATTTTCTCAAATGAGGGCGTAGGAACACAGTTTGTATAATATGGATAATTATAGCTTAAACTGTAAAAACTTATAATCTATATACTAAAAGTTTACAAAAAACATTGACTTAAATATTGATTTTAGTAGTCAAATAGAGTTATAATTATAGTACGATTAAAATTAAAGTAGAATGTATAAGTGTTTCTATTTATATAGGAGGATGAGCGCAATGGATACAATTAATAAATTCGATTCCTATGTTATTCACTCTTACGGAAGATATCCGCTGGTTATGGATTCAGGCTCTGAAAGAACCTGCACTGATGAAAACAACAAGGAGTATATCGACTTCGGCAGCGGTATCGGTACCAATTCCCTCGGCTTCTGTGATGAGGACTGGGCTGAGGCTGTATGCCGTCAGGCAAGAACGCTCCAGCATAGTTCAAACTATTACTATACCGCGGTTCAGGGCGAATTTGCAGAGACACTCTGCAAGTCAACAGGATACGAAAAGGTGTTTTTCTGCAACAGCGGTGCAGAGGCTAATGAATGTGCTATAAAATCCGCAAGAAAATACAGTTTCGATAAGTACGGCAAGGGCAGACATACTATTATTACTCTTGTAAACTCCTTCCACGGACGTACTATGGCTACTCTTTCCGCTACCGGACAGGACAGCTTCCACAACTACTTTTTCCCGTTTTTAGAGGGATTTATACATGCAGAAGCAAATAATATTGACGACCTGAAATCTAAGATTGACGATACTGTATGTGCCGTTATGCTTGAATATGTTCAGGGTGAGGGCGGTGTTATTGCTCTTGATAAGGAATTTGTAGACGCTGTATACGAATTATGCGGTCAGCGTGATATTCTTGTTATCGCTGATGAAGTTCAGACAGGCGTAGGACGTACAGGAAAGCTTCTGGCAGGTGAACACTACGGCAGAAAAGCTGATATCACAACTCTTGCGAAGGGTATAGCAGGAGGAATCCCCATGGGTGCGTGCCTTTTCAGCGAAAAGGTAAAGGAGGTTCTTACTCCCGGTACACATGGTTCAACATTCGGCGGTAATCCCATTGCCTGCGCAGGCGGAAACGCTGTATTTGCAAAGGTTACAGGTGAGGGCTTCCTTGATGAAGTCTGCAAAAAAGCCGATTATATTAAATCCAGACTTGCAGAATGCTCCGAGGTTGAAAGCGTAAGCGGTCTTGGACTTATGATAGGTATTACACTCAAAAATAAAATTGCCGCAGACGTGGTTAAAACAGCCCTTGATAAAGGACTTCTTCTGCTGACAGCAAAAACAAAAGTAAGACTTCTTCCTCCTCTCAATATCGGATACGATGAGCTTGAAAGAGGTATGAATATACTTATTGATATTTTGGAGGGCTGATTTATGGAACTTTTAATATCTTTTAAGGGCGGTAAGTATATCGTTCAGGATAAGGCTCAGGGTCGACAGATATACACCATAAAGAAAAAAGGCTTTGGAGCAGGAAAATATGTCCTTATGGATGCAAGCAACTACCAGCTTTATTCAATGGCTCAGTATGTAGCTGAGCGAAAGCCTACTTTTGTTATAAGCCACAATGAAAATTCAATTCTTCACCTCAATTGCAAATCTCTTTTTCTTGACCCTACAATAAACGTTTCAGGACGCGATATTCAGGGAACAGTTATAAAATACGATATTGCCAGCAAGGATCACCGTAATTTTGACCTGCTTAAAGACGATATGAAAGTCGGTTATATAAAGACAAATATTACAGTAAGTCAGGAATTGCAGTATGACCTTGAGATTGACAACAAGATGTTTGACGACTATGTTCCGCTTTTTGCGATTGCTGTTGACCTTACATTCGGCGAAATGAACAGGGAATTAAGATAAATTGTAAACACAGACGGCATCGCTGTATGCCGTCGTAAATATTTTTGAAAGGATAGATACATATGAAACATCTGCTTAAAATGCTTGACCTTACAACAGAGGAAATTACAGAAATTCTCGACCTTGCTGATCAGCTCAAGTATGAGCTGAATCATGGCATACCACACCCACACCTTAAGGGTAAAACACTGGGTATGATTTTCCAGAAGGCTTCCACACGTACAAGAGTATCTTTTGAAACAGGTATGTATCAGCTTGGCGGATATCCTCTGTTCCTCTCCTCAAATGATTTACAGATTGGCAGAGGCGAGCCTGTACAGGATACAGCACGTGTTCTTTCACGCTACCTCAACGGCATTATGATACGTACATTTGAGCAGAGCGAGGTTGAGGCTCTTGCTGAATATGGCAGTATTCCGATTATCAATGGTCTTACAGACTTCTGTCATCCCTGTCAGGTACTTGCCGACCTTATGACAATCCGTGAGTTCAAGGGCAAGCTGGAGGGGCTTAAAATGTGCTTTATCGGCGACGGAAACAATATGGCAAACTCTCTTATCGTAGGCTGTCTGAAAATGGGTATGGCAGTTTCTATTGCTTGTCCCGACGACTATCAGCCGCCAAAGGAGATTCTCGATTTTGCTGCACAGTATGAATGTTTCGAAATGACAAATTCACCTGCTCAGGCTGCAAAGGATGCAGATGTTCTCATCACTGATGTATGGGCATCTATGGGGCAGGAAGATGAGGCTGCAAAGCGCCGTGAGGCATTTGCAGGATATCAGATTAACGATGACCTTATGGCTTGTGCAAAGGCTGACGCAATGGTTCTCCACTGTCTCCCTGCACACCGCGAGGAAGAAATCACAGAAAAGGTATTCGAGGCTCACGCTAAGGAAATCTTTGAGGAAGCTGAAAACAGACTTCACGCACAGAAAGCTGTTATGGTTAAGTTAATGGCGTAATTATAAGCCATTAGCGTTTAGCCTTTAGCTGTTAGCTTTGTGGGCGGTGGAATTTATTTCTGCCGCCCTTTGATATATGGTTTGGGGGAATTTAAAACGAAAAAGATAATCATATGGCATAAACCTTGGTTTGCAACTGTAATACCTACAGTTATCGCAGTTTTGGGTATGCTGATATTGTTTATGGGTATATTCGGAAATGGTGAAGCTATTATTGTCTGTGTTGCATTTTGGTTTATATCCATTTTTATTGCAGTGGTTTTCTTATTAATTGCAGACTCAGTTAAAACAGAAGTCAGTTACGGCGAAGGCGATAAAATATACTGTAAATGGCTGTTTTACAAGTGGGAATTTGATATGGAACAGGTAAAATCTGCGTATCATACAGTTTCTTCTCATTATGCAAGATATAGCAAGTGGTATACGTTAGATGTTGTATTTGAAGATAAAGATGAGAATGTGCTTGGGCATCTCTGCCATAAAATCGAAAGTGATACTATCGGAAAAATTATTGCAGGTAAAGCCGAAGAAGTGGAACTTATGAAGCTTTACGAATATATCAGCTCTGCATATCCAGAAAAAGCGGCGGGATTTCAGGAAACTGAATAATTATATGGACGGTGGAATTTATTTCTGCCGTCTTTTTCATTGACAAACCGCCGAAAAAGTGCTATTATGGATATAAGGTGGTTATGCCTGAAAAATAAAACGGAGGATGATAAAAATGAAGAAGTTAATAACATTTGTAATGACGGCTATGTGTATGACTTTTATGGGTGCTATGACAGCTAATGCCGCGGAAAATACCGTTATAGGCGACGTAAACGGCGACGGCTCGGTAGATGCATCGGATGCTTCGGCAATTCTCGAGTACTATTCCCGAGTTTCAACAGGAAACAGCACAGATACCGACAAAACATTTTTAGCCTCTGCGGATATAAACAACGACGAAACAGTGGATTCTTCCGACGCTTCAAACTCTCTTTCATACTATGCATATGTGTCAACCTTGCCTAAAAACGAAAAAGCTGAAAATATACGGGATTTTCTGAATATCCCTGAAAAAGCTCCTGAGGCTGACAAACCGGCGGTTACAACAAAACCAATAGCGCAAACAACAACAAAAAAGACCACTGCCGCCACGAAAAAGACTACTACAGCAGTTATGGCAACCACAGTGGTAACTGAATCTCCCGAAATCGACGGCGCAGTGCAGACTACAACAGCGGATTCTGCTGAATCTCCCATAACAACCACAACCGAAATGGTGAATTACGTACTTGCCCCAGAGGGACTTGACCCAGGCGAAAAGGGCAGTATAAAGTATATAATCAACACAGCTAAGCTTACACCTCACGACGATATTCCGCTGTATAACATAAAGGGCGATAATATTCAAGGCGGTCTGGCTTATCAGTCGGATACATATTATCTGACCGACAACACGAAAAAAATCCTTAACGATTTCGCCAAGGAACATTTCACCGACGATATGACTAATTATGACCGTCTTGCATATACGTGGGAGTGGCTTCATTATAATGTCAATTATGCATCATCATACGAGGAATATTCTAAAATCTGGAATCTCAGTTTTTCCGAGGCAAGCTTTATTCTCAAATCGGGACAGTGTATTCAGTATAACGGCGCATTTGCCGAAATGATGGCATATATGGGCTATGATGTGTATATGCTTGAAAAATGGCAGCACGGCTTATCAGGACAGCATTTCATGTCTGAGGTCATGATTGATGGCGTGGGATATAACACGGAAGTGGGCGAAAGGTCTTATGATTCACCGCCATTTTATTACTGGATGTGGCTTTTTGACAGCAGCCGACAAGAATTTTACGGTGTTGGACAGAAAAAGCCGTCATCATATTAAGGAGAATTTGAATGGTAAGAATAGTTGTTATAGCGGCAGGGGCGATAATTGCCCTTGCCGGCTTGGTATATCTGATAAAGCTGATGATACTGCGCTTTGGCGGAATTCGAACAATGGCAGAGGTTTTGTCAGCGCGTGAGATTAAACCGGGCTATTGTGTCCATAAGCTTAGATTTGAACATAATGGGAAATTTATTGAGAAAGACGATTCTACGGGATATTCGCAGCCTTTTTCCGTTGGCGAAAAGCTTGAAATCATATGTAGTAAGGGCAATCCTGATAAATTTGAGTATGCAGGCGCGTTGAAAAAGAACATGATTATTGCGACAGTTATGATAGTAATGTCTATTTTAATTATACTTAGATTCATGTTTGGCGTAACTGATGACGAACTGATGTGATTTTACACAAAAAACGACAAAAAATAATGACAAACTTTGAGTTGACAAGGGAAGAAAAGTGTGCTATAATAAATATTGTCGTCAGGGGACGGCGGTTGAAACTTGAAAATCACGAAAAGGACGAGAGTTGA
>CALGTV010000008.1 GCA_937902395.1 uncultured Ruminococcus sp. | reverse complement strand
AATAAAAATTATTTTTCAATAATCAACATTTTTCCGTTGGAAAAAGGCTCATTTTAGCCTATTAGTGAGAGGGGTTATTCGAAAGGATAAACAATTCCCCAGTCGCCGCGGAGCTTATCCATTAACTCCATGATGAAAATTGTTTCCTCGTGTGGCATTTCCTCACATTCGGTTTTGCCCTCGGATATAGCTTTAAGCGATGCAGTAACTTCATATTCATATCCGCTTATCTGTGGCGGAGTATCGTATCTCTCGTGACGGCCGTCGTTGTAGTATACGTCAATTCCCTCGCAGTTATTGATGTTGTGGAATTCAATTCTGCCCAGAGTACCGTGGATAATTCCCTTTCTGTCAAGGGCGCAGTAGCAGCTGCTGTGAAGAAGTGCAGATTTACCGTCAGCGTAGGTGAGAATAATGGAATTGTGCATATCCACGCCGTATTCGTTTTTGGTACAGCATGATTTGATATCCACGATATCCTTACCGAAAGCCATAACAGCGAAATTCAGGGCATAAACGCCTAAATCCAGCAGAGCGCCTCCTGCAAGCTCAGGTTTTACAAGTCTTTCCATATGATTAATAGGATATCCCAGATTAGCAGTAAGTGACATTACCTCGCCGATAGCGCCGCTTTTAAGTATATCATCAAGAGTTTTGCGCATGGGAATAAATCTTGTCCAGATAGCTTCGCAGATAAAAACATTCTTTTTTTCAGCGGCTTTAAAAAGTTCCTCAGCCTGCTTTTTATTAGCAGTGAAAGCCTTTTCACACAGGACATTTCTGCCGCTTTCTATACAAAGCATACAGTCCTCAAAATGACGTGAATGTGGAGTTGCAACATATATCAGGTCAAGACGGTCATCAGCTGCCAGTTCCTCATAGCTGCCGTAGAATGTGGGAATATTATGCTCATTTGCAAAAGCCTCCGCTTTTTCAGCAGTTCTTGAACCAATGGCAAGAACCTCAGCATTTTCCATTTTAGCAACTGTATTTGCCATTATATGTGCAATTCCGCCTGCACCAAGAATACCTATTTTCATAAAAATTACCTCTTATTTTCCTATAACGATTTTTCTCAGGGTTATCATATCATATACATCAATTACATTGTCGGAGTGTACATCAGCCTGAGCGCCATTTATATTATTTTTAGCGCCAAGAAGCCATTTGTTAAGCTCTACAAGGTCAGCAACACTGATATTTCCGTCGAAATTCACATCACCCATAATGCCACCATCGGACTGCTTGTAAACCGCAGTTACAGTCATATCGGAAGTGAGCGAAATCTCAGCTGTAGGCGTATTGATAGTCTTGCCGTCAGAGGTTTCCCAGTGAGAGAAAGCATAGCCTGTCTGCGCCTTTGCTGTAAGAGTTACGGGATAATCCGTATAATAGCTTCCTGTCCACTTGTTATCCTTGAATGTGGGAGTAATTGTGTTAAGTATCACTGTACCATTTGCGGAATCGTTATTCAGTGTAATATTCACTTTATTTCCTCTTAATCCGCATGAATTGCGGAGCTGCTCAGTAACACTTCTGTTTCTGTCGTTATAGAATGTTTTAACAGATTGAACCTCGTTGTTAAAAATTGTTTCATTATCCTGCTGCTGACCGCCAAAGCCTCCGCCCCAGCCGCCTCCCCAGCCGTTATTTTCGCCTTGCTGAGCATCCTTAGGCTCAAAACGGTCAAGGGTATCAATGGTCATATCGCGGTATTCGTTTGTAAGTTCCTCAATCATAGCCTGAACTTTTTCGTTATTGAAGTTTTCGTTTGCCATATCCATAAATGTGGTAGCAAACTGACGTTTGAATGTATCGTTATTCATTGCATTTTTGAAAAGTTCTGAAATAAAGCCTGTATTACGCAGAACCATGTCAAAAGTATTATGGTTTGCAGTTGCGCCCATACCGCCGTAAAGACCTGTACTGTATTCAGTATCAAAGAGAATAAAACGCCATTTTCCGTCGCCCCATTCGTTGTCAGAGTAAATGGAGGTTGATTTCCACATAGCCGTATTATTGGGGGAGAAATCCATATTTCCATAGTAGATTTCAGCACACATATAGTCAATAAACGACTGCATATCTATCTTTTCGCAAAGCTGATTATAGTTTGAAGTCTGTGAAAGGTCGTTGGAATTGAACCAGTTCTGGAGGCTTTCCCATTCAGCAAAATCTGATTCCGTACCCTCTTCAAGTTCGCCGTTTTTAATAAGGCATACATCATTCTTGTCAATTCCGTAGTGGGCTTCAATGTAATCGTCGCTGAGCTTTTCAGTGATTTCGTAATGTCCCCAGTATTCGCCGTTAATAAAGACGATGCAGGGCTTCATAGCCTGAGTAAGCATGTCCCTGTCAGCAACAAGAGCCTGATTGAGCTTGTCGCGGAAACGGGTAGCGCTTGCGTCATTACCGCCGTTTCTTATCATAAAGCTGTCGAATTCCTTGATTTTCTTTCCTGTGTATTCGCTTCTTAAATCGCCGTCAAAGAGGTTGAAATCGAACTTTGAAACGCCGTAGTCAGCGCGTGCATAGATATTGAAGCTTTTCTGCATATGACTTCTTGAAGCGCCGCCGTGAATACGTATACCGATATTCTGAGTGTGCTTGACCTGTCCGTCCTCGTAAATCTGCATAATTGCAGGACGTTCCCATTCTCTGCCCTTATTGGAGTAGTTTCCGGGAATCTGCCATTCCTGAACAAATGCACCGCCGCCGTTTGTGTTTTTCCATTCGTCATATGTAGCGCCGAGGACATAAATGCCTTTGTCATGACCGAAAAGGTTATCCTCATGGGTTGTAAGGGAAATAACCTTTACATTCTGATAGTAGGAAGCACGGTTGCCATAGCCTATGAAATAAGCCGCCGAAACGGTATCGCTGACATTTCCGTTTGAATCAATAGCAACAGCATTAATAACCATAGCCTTATCTACAGGCTTTGTGGGAGCAGTTACAGTACCGCCTCTTATATCTGTTCTTGCACTGAGATAATTTGGCTGTGATGTAATATCGGAAATCGCAATAGGGGAGGAGTACATCTGTGAATTGCTGTCAGGCACGCTTCCGTCAGTGGTATAATACACCTTTGTGCCGTTGGGAACGGTAATATTGAGGTCAAATCCGCTGTCGTAGAATCCGCCTTGCTGTGAGAATACAGGTTCTTCAACGTCCTTTTTCAGCATATCGCTTTCTCTGTTGGCGTTGTTGGGCGACATATTCATGATACCGAAATTATCGGAGCCGTCGGGGATTCTTCCGTATGACTGGTCGCTTGCAAGAGCGGGAAAATCCACGGAATCACAAAGCGAGGAATCAGGAGATGTAAGAATAACCGTTTCGCCGCTTGTGGAAAGTCCGAATGAGGCAGTATATGCGCCGTTGATTTCAGGCATTGTAGAATCGCAGTAAACTACGATATACTGACCGCCGCCGATAGAAGTTCCCGAGGGGAATGTGAATTTAAAAGGCTCACTGTCTTTGTCGGATAAGCCGCAGCCGCTAAGGTCTACGGCTGATGAATTTGGATTGTAAAGCTCTATCCAATCGTAGCAGTTACCGTCAGGGGCGGTATGAGTGCTGTTTTTTGCACATATTTCGTTGATTTGGATACCCTCGCCCGCAGCTGAGGCAGTAATTCCTGCAAAGGCATGGGTATAGGGGATAGTTAGAGCCGCCGCAGTAATAAAAGCGGTGACATTCAGGGATTTGTTTCTGTTAAACTTCATAAAATCACTCCATTTTGGCTTTTTTGGATTATTCCCCATAGAATTCTGTATCTTTACTTAATTATAATATAAAAGAAAAAGAAATACAATTCAAAAAATGCTTTTATTAATAATTATTTAAAAAACGTTGTATTAGACAAATGGCAGCTTGTTATTCTGTGCAGATTTGCCTGTGATATCACGAATTTCAATGCTATTTCAATGTTATTATAAATCAAATATTAATATATTAAAATATTATACATAGATTTCGCAAAAATACAGGCGGATATGCTCCGCCCGTAATTTCAAATATTGTCTTATTTCAGCAGATTTCCGTTTGCGTCACGATATGTAGACGATGAAAGTATAATAAATCCTTCAATAATTCCCCAGATAATACTTATAGTGCCTGCTGAAAAAATTGTAAGTAAAAGCTGTATTATAGCTCGTTTCTTATAGCCAAGATAGAAATTGTGAGCTCCAATGAAACCCAGAGTAAGTCCGAGAATACCTGCAAGTAACTTGTAATGCTGAGTAGTTGGTATTGGTTCAACGTTGGTGAAATTCCTGTCAATTCTGTCGTTAGGGGCATCAGAATAATAATTATTTGTAATGTTTATTACCTGTGGAGCGTCCTGTTTCATTTCACTTCCGCAGTATTCGCAGAATCGCCCTGTGACCTCTGCCGCACAATTTGGGCATTTCATATTAAAAAATCCTCCTTTTTGCCTATATCATTGTTCGATTAAATATAATCTTATTATATCATGTTTATATAATTTTGTCAATAATCTAAGCGATTTTTTTACATCGGGACAGAAAAAAGAGCTCCCGAGGGAACTCTCTTTTCCGTATATCATTATATTTAAGGAACGGGCAATTGAATATAATTACTGCACAGATTCAGGAAGTGTGGTGATTATCTTTGCATCATACTTCTTGATTGAAACTGCGTCTGCTGCTGTGATACCGTCGCCCTTGTTGGCTACGTCAGCATTTGCAAGTCCCTGTTCAGAGAGACCGTATTTATCGTAATTGCCTAAGTGCTGGAGAATTGCTGTTGCGTCTGCGATTGAAACCTTACCGTCGCAGTTAGCATCGCCTATAAGTGTTGCTGAGGGGAGATTGGGGTTAGCAGGAGTTGTAGGAGTTGCAGGAGTTGTAGTAGTTGGTGCGGGTTTTGTAGTTGTAGGCTGAGTTGTTGGATTTGTGTTTGTGGGAGGTGTAACTACTACATCAGATGTGATCTTCATGTTGTCCATACATCCGCCGTCTGTCTCGAAGATTCCTGAAAGCTGTGTGAATAGTCCCTCGCCTGTTGCTTCTGTGAGGCTGTATTTGCCTGATGCAACATAGCTTACAGATGAATCTGTTTCAAATCCTGCATATTTGCAGCTTGATGAAACCTTTTCAGTTCTGCTTGAAACTACATTTGCCTGCTGATTACCCTTAACGTTGATATATACGTCGTTAAAGCTCTTTACAACACCGCCGGATTTTACTTCAACTGGGTCCTTACTGTCTTTCATTACGTTGTATTCGGAGAAGATATATGCGTTTGCTCTTGGATTCTGGCAGTAGCTTGTCTGTCCGTCGAATACGTTGTTGTACATGTGGATATCAGCCTGACGAGCAAGAGGTCCTCTTGATTCGCAGTTCTTCCAGTAGTTGTGGTGGTATGTAAGGTGATACTGATAGTTTGTATCAGATGCACCTACGAGATTTGTCTTGTGGTAGCCCTCATAGTAGCAGTAGCTGTTTGTGAAGTACTGTCCGCGCTTGAAATCGCATGCGCCGTCGCCCTCTGCCTTATCTGATTCAGCAGGATTTGATACGTGGGGAACGTAGAATTCACAGTTGTGGATCCAGCATCTTTCAACGGGAGCTGTAAGTTTATCGCCTTCCTGTACGCCTTCCATACCGAGACAATCTTCGGGAACGTTCTTGAATGCAATATTTCTTACTTCAAAGGATTTGCCGAACTGAGGGTCTGCTGATGTTGCCATGAAGTGAATTCCCCAGCCGTCAATTGTAGCATCATTGCCGACACCCTCGATTGTGATGTCCTTACCTGCGCTCATTCTTGCCATGTAGCCGTTGTCGCCTACAGAGCCGCCGAAATCTACTGAATCGTATGCTGTAACTCCTGTGGGAGCTGATACATTGCCTACGATACGGATTACAAGGGGAGTGCCGTCCTCAGCAAGCTTCTTGATGATGCCGCTGTTTGTATTAGGCTTTCCGCCCTTTGATGTCTGTCCGCTTCCTGTGTTCTGACCTGAGGAGTTGAGAATGTTACCGATACCTGATACTGATGTGCCGTCCTTAGATGTGATTGTAACTGTATCCTTATTGTCCTCTGTGATGTAGAGAACCTTTGCATTTACTTTGAGTGTGCCGTTATCTGTGTAAGCTCCTACTCCCTCATCATAGTTGAAGTGAGCATATCCTGAACGGTCCTGAGCGCCTACAACGATACCGGGCTGTGTAACTGTTCCCTTTGATGTTTCAAGTGTGATTGAGTATTCGCCGGGAGTAAGTCCGAGGATATCAACGCGTACACCCTCTGCAACGTCTCTTACGAGATATTTGAAATCATCGCCTGCAAGTGTGCCATTTGATGCACCTGAATATGATACACCTGTAACTGATGCGTCGTTGAGACCTGAACATACAAGATATGCCATTTCATTCCAGCCGCCCGCATACTCAACCTTGATATCTCCGGAGGGTACAACAGCATCGGGAATGTCAACTACTGATGTTACAACAGGCTTTGAGGGATTCTGAGGTGCTGTAGTCTGAGCAGGCTGTGAGGGCTGTGCAGAAGTTACAGTTGATGAACCTGCGCTGCCGCCGAATACCATATAGAACAGATTTACACTGTCAGCCTTTGTGATTGTATGAGAACCTGTACCAAGGTCAACGGTTACCACACCATTATTAGCAGTATATTTTGTACCGTCAACCTTGATAGTTGCGGAGGGTTCAACAAACACAAGCGTAAGCTTTCCATTTGAACCTGCATTGAATGAAATACTTGTTGCAGATTCTATTTTCAGACACTGTGTGAGAGTTTTTCCGTCATATGTAACTGTTCCCTTGCTTGAGGAAAGGTTACCTGAAATTGAGAAGAATGAGCTGTTAAGTCCGTTTGCTGTAAAGTCGTGGACCTGACCGCCTGACACAGATGGAGTTGTGGGATTTGTCTGTGCAGGCGTGGTCTGAGAGGGTGCCTTCGTAGTTGTAGCGGAGGGTTTTGCTGTAGAAGGCGTTGTGGATGGCGGATTAGTTGTGGGAGGATTGGAAACATCATCCTTGAATCCTGAGCCGATTGCTGTTATGGAATCATCGTAAGCTTTGAGTGCTGACTTGAGAGCAGAATTTACGCCGTAATCCTCATCGTCAACTGCATTGTTGAATTCCCACTTGAAATCGCCGCCGTCAACACGGCCTGCCTTTGACATAACGATTGCGGGAACGTCAGCAGCAGCGTCAACATTATAGCTGTAGAAATCACTTGCTGTATCGAAATTGTTATATGAAGCTCCGCCGCTGATTGCCTTTACGGAGGAGGGTACTTTTTCATCTCTTGAAGAAGCAACATAAGCGTCATATGCAGAGGGATTTTCACTGTAGGGAACGAAAGCCTTTGCTCCCTCAATGATGTTGCCGTATGCTTTAATTACGCCGCCGACTTCACCTGAGAATGTGCCGCCTGTTGCATCATCGCTGCCCTGCTTTGATGTGAGCATGGGGTATTTACAGTTGCGGAAATAGTTGTTTTCAGCGAAGATATCTGAATCTGTTGTTGAGCCGATACCATACTTTGAGTTGCCGTCGTAGTAGTTGTTGTATACATGAACTGTAGCAACTCTTACACGGGGATGACGAGAATCGGAATGGTCAAACCAGTTGTGGTGATATGTTATGTAATTTGATGTATCACTTGCGTTTGCGCCCTGGAGATTACATTTTCCGTTATCAAAGAAGTGATTGTATGAATGTGTGATGTGGTGGGATTTCTTTGTATCAAGAGCACCGTCGCCCTTAGCTTGGTCTGCATCTGAGCCTGCATCGCCATAGAAGAAATCGCAGTTGTGAACCCAGCAGTATGAATCGTTCTGCTGGAGGCCGCAGTTATCGCCCTCGGAGCTGTTGCAGTTCATGAAGCCGATATTTCTCACCTCAACATCTACACAGTTTTTAAGAACGATACCATACCCATTTGCTGTAGCGTCAGAGCCGATACCTTCAATTGTCATGCCTGCTGTAACTGTGTCAAGTACTAAATCGCCCTTTGTGAGAACCGAAGGGTCAGTAACGTTTCCGATAAATCTGATTGCTATAGGACGTTTTTCAGCGCCTTTTTTGTAAGCAGTAATGATATTCTGAATACCTGTGCAGTCAACTTCGCCCTTGCCCTGTGCGTTAAGTTTTACAGTAACGCTGTCCTTGTTTGTATCTGTTACATATACAATGATTGCGCCGCTTTTGAGTGTACCGTCAGTGTTGTAAGCTCCGGGAGCGTGACCGTCCGCAAAAGCGTAACCGCTTCTGTCGTGTGCGTATACATCTGCTGTAGCCTCAGCAGCTTTTGATGTGTCAGGTGAGCCGCTGATAATTGGAACAACCTTGATTGTGTGGCTTCCTGCTTTAAGACCTACTGCATCTGCTCTCATGTAGCCGCTGTACTGTCTGATAAGCTCGGAATCAATCTGTGTGCCGTCAACATATACATTGTAGCCGCTTGCGCCTGAAACTGCGCCCCATGTTGCATACATACCTTCGGCATAACCTACAGCTGCGTTGATTTTTACGCTTGCTTCGGCTGCCATTGCTGTTGTCATTGTGTTTGCCATTGGAGCAACGAATCCGCTTATTGCACCTGTTGCAGATGAAACACTTACTAATGCGGATGCTGCGATTGCCATGATTCTTTTCTTCATCATTGAATTTCTCATAAGATTTTCCCTCCATAAATTGTAGAACCTGTGCCTATACAGGCTCGTATTTGAATGGTTGATTAATGATATACTTGGATAAGCTATCTTATCCCTTTTGTTGAATGGCCGTTTCAACCTTACAACTATATTATACCGCATATTTCCGCAGTTTTCAATGATATATAATACTGATTAACTGATATATTGTGCTTTTGTGTTACAACTAAAAAGATAATTCATCATACGGAAAAAATCGGCTGTTTTATGGTTTTCGTATGCTCTTGCATTTTCGCCAATAACGTGGTATAATGTATAGTACTTGAATAATGTTGAAACGGAGATTGAAAATGAGTATACTTAATGTTGAACACGTAACCCATGGATTTGGAGCGAGACAAATCCTTAATGACGCTTCGTTCCGCCTGCTGAAAGGCGAACACGTCGGACTTGTGGGCGCAAACGGCGAGGGAAAATCCACTTTTTTAAATATAATTACAGGTAAGCTTATGCCTGATGAGGGAAAAATCGAATGGTGCAGACATATTACAACGGGTTATCTCGACCAGTACAGCTCTCTTGAAAAGGGTAAGACTATCCGAGATGTGCTTCGTGAGGCTTTTAATCATCTTTCTGACCTTGAAGCTGAAATGCTTGGAATGTATGATAAGATGTCTGACTGCTCAGAAGATGAAATGAATGAGCTTATGGAAGAAGTGGGCGAAATTCAGAGTATTCTTGATTACAGCGGCTACTATATTATTGATTCTAAAATTTCGGAATATGCCAACGGTCTTGGACTTAATGAAATCGGTCTTGACAGAGAGGTTTCGGAGCTTTCAGGCGGACAGCGTGCAAAGGTTCTTCTTGCAAAGGTTCTGCTTGAAAATCCCATGATTCTTATTCTGGACGAGCCTACAAACTTCCTTGATGAAAACCACATCACATGGCTGACTAATTTCCTGCAAAATTACGAAAATGCCTTTATTCTTGTTTCTCACGATGTGCCGTTTATGAACAGCGTTATAAATGTTGTGTATCATGTGGAAAATGCCGTTATGACACGCTATACAGGTGATTATGACAATTTTGTCCGTATGTATGAGCTGAAAAAACGTCAGATTGAACAGGCATATGAGAAACAGCAGAAAGAAATTGCTGATTTGGAGGACTTTATTGCACGTAACAAGGCGAGAGTTGCTACAACAAATATGGCGAAATCCAGACAGAAAAAGCTTGACAAAATGGATAAGATTACGCTCATGCGCGAAAAGCCAAAGCCTGTTTTTTCTTTCAGAAAGGCGAGAACTCCCGGCCGTGTGGTTATCGACTGCAAGGATATTGTTCTCGGCTATGATGAGCCTCTTACAAAGCCTGTGTCCATACAGGTTGAAAACGGACAGAAAATTGCTATCCGTGGTGTAAACGGTATCGGTAAATCAACATTGCTTAAAACTCTGTTGAAAATAATACCTCCCATTTCGGGCACTGTTGAGCATGATCAGTTTGTTGAATACGGTTATTTCGAGCAGGAGGAGGAAAGTACTGATAAAACATCTCTTGAAGTAATATGGAATGAATACCCTGCTATGACTAATGCGGAGGTGCGTGCGGCTCTTGCTCAGTGCGGACTTACTACAGAGCATATTACATCTCAGATGAGAGTGCTTTCAGGCGGCGAAAATGCTAAGGTGCGCATCTGCCGCATTATGCTTAAAGAAGTTAATCTCCTTGTTCTTGACGAGCCTACAAATCATCTTGATGTTGACGCTAAGGAATCGCTGAAAAAGGCTATAAACGACTATAAGGGAACTGTTATAATCGTTAGCCATGAGCCTGAGTTTTACATGGATATTGTGGATAATGTGTGGAATATTGAGGAATGGTCTACTAAAATAATATAAAAACATAGGGTATCGGCAGTAACCGATACCCTGATTTTTTTAGATTAGTTAGGCTGTCCCTGACGGTGACGGAGATTGTTCTCTTTGAGCTGTCTGCCCTCTGCAATAAGCCGCAGCATTTCATCAGAGTTGGAATTTTTCAGCGCTTCACTGTATTTTCCGAGATTTTCGATAAGCAGTTCAAGCTCAAATAAAAGATTTTCCCTGTTCTGCATAAAAAGGTCAGTCCACATTTTTTCATTCATTGTGGCAATTCTCGTCATATCCTGAAAGCTTCCGCCGCTGAATCCGCATTCGAGGCTGAGTTCGGGGCTTTTTACATATGCTGATGATACGATGTGTGCAAGCTGTGAAGTATACGCAATCATTTTATCGTGATTTTCGGGGGACGTATTGACAATTTTTCCTGCGCCAATTTCACTTACAAGTGACGAAAGAATCTCCACGTCTTCTGTTTTGCTGTCCTCAAAGGGTGTAATGATGAAGTTGGCTTTAAGGAAGAGGTCGGCGCTGCTGTTATGATAACCGCCGAATTCCTTGCCTGCCATGGGATGCATACCAAGATAACGCATACCTGCATTTTCAGCGAGATTTTTCATTCTTGTGCAGAAATCACCTTTGATGCCGCAGACATCGGTGATAAGAGTAGTTTTATCGAATTTACTGATATTTTCGGTTATGTATTTTTCAGCCGCTTCAGGAAAAAGTGATACTATAATAAGGTCGTAGCCGCTGAAATTTCCGTCGAATGTGTCGTCTATGGCTACATCGCGGAGGGCGGAAAACTCAATATCGTGGTTGAGGTCACAGCCTGTGACGTAGTGAGAAGTATATTTTTTCAGCGCTTTACAAATTGAGCCGCCGATAAGTCCAAGTCCTACAACTAAAATTTTCATATTCAAAACCTCTTTTGTGAAATATTGTGTTATGTATATTATATCACTTTATCGCTTTAAAGTCAAGAGGCTATCTGAAAAAATTTACAGAATTATCCCTTATAATATTTTTTCAGCTGCTGGTAACATTCGTGATTTGCGATGCAGTCAGCTAATGCACGATGTGCTCCTTCGTGACTTATTCCGAAATACTGTGTAAGAGTTGTAAGCTTGCGGTTTGGAACGTCTAAATCGCACTTCTGGGAATATCTCAGCGTATCAAGTGTATCATTCATAAAAGGCGCCAATCCAAGTTTTTCACAGTGAATCTTAATTATATTGCGGTCAAAGCATGCGACGTTATGACCAAGAATTATATCATCGCCGATAAAGTCAAGATAATCGGGAAGAACTTCGCTGATATTCGGAGAATTTTTTACCATGTCATTTGTAATTCCTGTAATTGAGGTTATCAATGAACTGATAATTCCCTCAGGTTTTACAAGTGTGCTGAATTGGTCAACAATTTTATTGTTGCGGACTTTTACAGCGGATACTTCGATAATCTCGCATCTGTAGATATTAACGTCTGTTGTTTCAAGGTCGATAACGGTATAATCGCAGATATCTGCTTTAATACTTTTCCTTGTATTTGTATTTTTTATTTCAGTCATAATGTCTCCTTTATTTTGGGAATTTCAGTGAATATGGGGATTTGGGCTGAATCTCATTAAGATAGAACAGGGGGGAGGATTCGGGAAAATCAAATTGAAGCTCTACGGCGCATAGTGCTTGTCTGAATATGCCATGACGCTTATTTGCCGCTATATTGCCATATTTTCCGTCTCCTAAAATTGGACAGCCAATATGTGCAAGATGTGCGCGAATCTGGTGAGTACGTCCTGTATATAGCCTTATTTTAAGAAGTGCCATTCCGGATTTTTCTTCTAAGATTTCATATCCTGTACGGATTTCCTTATACCCGTCTTTTTTTTCGTCGCTTATGCGCACCATATTTCTGCCCTCGTCCCGATAGTGCCATGCTGTCAGGATATCAGCAGATTGCGGTGGTTTATTTATAGTAATGCATTGATAAAGCTTATGTACATAGCCTGATTTTATTCCCTCGTTCATCTCGCGGAGTGCTGCTGCGGATTTGGCGGCTGTAACAATTCCAGAAGTATTCCTGTCTAAACGACTGCAAATGGCAGGGGAAAAGCTGCTTTCAGCGTCCGGAATGTACTCTTTTTTATTGTAAAGATACAGCTTTATGCGGTTTATAAGTGTGTCGGGATTGTTTTCGCCGTTGCTGTGGGAATCGAGACCTACAGGTTTATATACAACAATAATATTCTTGTCCTCGTATACGATATCAAGATTTGTATCAGCTTTAAGAAACGACATATCATGTTTTTTTACAGCGGCTACATCGTCTTTGACATAAACGCGAACAACATCGCCCTCAGAAAGCTTTGCGGAGATTTCACATCGTTTTCCGTTTATTTTTATGTCTTTTTTTCGTATCAGACGGTACATCATGCTTTTAGGAAGATCGGGCATTGCCTTTAAAAGAAACTTATCAAGGCGTTGTCCGCTGTCATTGGACATAATTAAAAATTCTTTCATTTGTTCACCTCGGGGAATATGTGAAATGTGCATAAATAACTCTTTTGAATTTAGGATGATTTAACAAAAATGCAGATAGATTTTTCTTTTTGTATTTAAATTGTTGCAATCTTGTAATTTTTGTGATAGAATATTTAGTGATTGATTTACGGATTATTGGATTTTTTTCATAAGCAATATGCCCACGAGATTTTCAAGGAGTAGATTCCCATGAGCTTAGCTAAAAAAATAATGTCAGCCATATTGGCGGCAGGTATGTGTATTGTGCCATTTGCGGAAGTAACTGCATCGGCAGTAAATGACGAAAAAAATGTCTATGTATATGATACCACAAATTCTGAAAAAAGTAAAGTATCCGAAAGCGAAAATGAAGCACCGTTCAACGTATTTGATATATATAATGCGTATTATGAAATGGTGTCGCAAACTACAGCGCCTGTAACATCTGCCGCTACAACGGCAAAAAGAACTACCACAACCGCGGCAGTTTCTTCAACTAAAAAAACTACTGCGAAAATTACAACAACCACAAAAAATTCTACTACTAAGAAAAAAACAACAACTACAAGAAACACTACCACAACAGAAAACACAACTTCCGAATCTGCTGTAACCTCAGCTGCAACAACAAGTGAAACTGCAGCGGCGACTACAACAGTTGTAACAACTCAGCTTGGACAGTTCCCAGACGGCGAATACATAAATGGTATTGACGTTTCTCAGTGGCAGTATATAATTGACTGGCAGGCTGTTAAGAACAGCGGACAAGTTGATTATGCTATTATCAAAGCAGGTTGGGGAAAGCATGCTGACCAGGTTGACCCCTTTTTCAAGACAAATATGGAACAGGCACAGGCTGTAGGTATGGATGTTGGTGTATACTGGTTCAGTTATGCAATGTCTGTTGAGGAAGCAAAAGAAGAAGCCCTTGCCTGTCTTGAAGTTATAGACGGATACAGCTTCAATTATCCTATTTATTATGATTTTGAGTATCATGCCGCGCTGAACAGTCTAAGTTATACAACGCTTTCTGCAATGATCGAGACATTCTGTACTACACTCCAAGAACATGGATATTATACAGGTGTTTACGGCAGCGGAAGCGATTTTGAATATCGCATATACAGACACGTTCTTGATAAATATCCAGTATGGGTTGCTGAGTACGACACTCCTACGCTGACATGGTATACAGGTACTCATGGTATGTGGCAGTACAGCCCAAAGGGACGCATTGACGGTATTGACTGTGATGTTGACCTGAATTACTGCTATGTGGATTATCCCTCAATTATAGGTGTAAATCCTGCGGGCGGAAAGATTCCCGAAACTACTGTGACTACAACAGCAGCAACGACTACAGCAGACCCAACAACCACAACTGCTGTATCTGAGATTTACAATGGTAAAATAGTTGAGCTTGACACATCGGCTGAATATGATTGGTCTGAGTTTGATACAGATACATATGATTTTGCAATGATTCAGGCTGAAAAGGACGAAATTGAGCTTATCGGCGAAAATATTGATGCGGCTCATAAGCTTGGAATCAACTGCGGTGTTATATACGAATGCCGTACTATAACTGTTGATGAAATAAAAGCGGACGCAATTGCTGTTGATAATCAGCTGGCAGGCAGAATGATTGAATATCCGCTTTACTTAGGATTCACTGAAAAGAACAGCGATTTCAAGATTTATGGATTTGAAAAGGATAAGGCTGCATCTGTTGCTGCTGAGTTCTGTTCATATTTTGAAAATAAAAAGTATTTTGTCGGAATAATGGCAGAGGACAAGGCTCTTGGATATCGTTTCAGCTATGACCTGCTTAACAGATATGATATCTGGCAGGTGAAGTACAATAACGATCCGTCACTTTTCACAGGTAGCTGTGGAATAACAACACGCTTTGACAGAGAGCCTAATATAATATCTACAAGAGATTATCCAGATATTATGAAGCATAACGGACTAAACGGATATCATAAGGAAGAATCAGAAGAAACTGAAAATACGTAAGAATTAATTTAAAACCGCACAGAGTTTATCAGACTTTGTGCGGTTTTGCCTTAAAGGAGTAACTATGGTTGAATTTATAATCGGAGCTTCAGGAACCGGCAAGACAACCGAAATGATTAAATGTATACAAAACTGTTCGGACAGCGAGCGTATTGTTCTCGTTCCGGAACAGTTCTCAACAGAATTTGATAAAAAGCTGTATTTCCGCATTGGTGCAAAGGATTTTAACAGCCTGTTATCCCTTAGTTTCAGCAGTCTTGCACGACAGCTTTTTCAGCTTTACGGTGAGCCCGACAGAAAAGGTGAATACGCCGATGATATGGCGCGTCTGATTCTTACTTATCAGGCTATAAATGCCGCTAAAAGTAATCCCGAACAGCTGCTTTTTTTCGGAAGAACAAGCTCTCAGGCTGGTTTTGCTGAGGAAATTTTGAAGCTTATCGGCGATATGAAAAAATCAGGTGTAAAACCCTTGAAGCTTATGGAAAAATCATTGCTTCTGGATACAAAGCTTCACAACAAGGTGAGAGATGTTGCTAATATTTTTTATGAATATGAGTTTCTTATGGAGCAATATGGATTCAAGGACCATCTTGAAAATATCCGTGAGGCTGCAAAAACTGCGGCTCTTAACGGCTTTTTCAAGGGGAAATATGTATTTCTTGATGAGTTTGAAAGCTTTACAGGCGACCAGATTGATATGCTGAAAGTGATAATTTCCTCTGCGGAAAAGACAGTTATCACTTTACGTACAGATGACGCCAATGCAGGAAAATTTACACTGTTTGAAACGGTAAATGAAACATATCGTAAGATTTCTCAGATTTGCAGGGAGAATAATATTCCTGTGAAGCTTACAAAACTTGAAAAAAGCAAACGTTTCAAATCCGCTGACCTTGAATACCTCAGCGAAAGAGCAATGAGAAATCTGCCAATTGAGCCTGATACTGCTCCCATGCCTGAAAATATCCGCATATTTGAAGCGAGGGATATGTACAGCGAGGCGGAATATGTCTGCGCTGAGCTTGTGCGGCTTATAAACAGTGACAAATCGCTGAAATTTAAGGATATTGCGGTTATTTCAAACAAAATTGAGGACTATGCCGATGTGCTGAAAGCCGCTTTTGCAAGGTATGATATTCCCTACTTTATGAGTATTGAACAGCCTGTTGCACATACGGCTGTTATGGTGTTTTTCCTTTCACTCCTTGACCTTATGACTGCAAGAAAATTCAGAAGTGAACAGATTTTCCGCCTCCTTAAATGCGGACTTCTTGAGGCTGAATTGACAGATGTTTCATTTCTGGAGAATTATTGCTATAAATGGGGCATTGACGGAGATATGTGGCTTGATTCCTTTACTGGCGAAGATGAAAACCTTGAAATGCTGGAAAATCTACGAATCAGTATCATAACGCCTCTTTTAAAACTGAAAAAATCACTGCGGAATGAGAATACTGCTGAGGGATTTTGTCGTATTCTCTATGGCTACCTTACGGAAAGTAACGCTGAAAACTGTCTTGGCAGGCTTATTCTGAAGCTTATCAGAACTGACAGGGATAATGAAGCTGCAGAGCTGAAACGTCTTTGGGGTTGTCTTATGGATATTCTGGATAGTGCCGCTGATACTCTCGGGGAGAATACGCTTGAATTCAGTGACTTTGCGGATATTCTTCGGACTATGACAGGACAGCTCAGATATTCCGTACCTCCCAGAACTCTTGACGCAGTTACTGCGGCATCTGCAAGAACTGCACGACTTGATTCGCCAAGGATAATATTTGTTATGGGCGCTTCCGAGGGAGATTTTCCAAATCAGGTTAATCTTCACGGGCTATTTACAGAAGCCGATAAACAAAAGCTTGTGGGCTTCGGACTTGAAATCGCACGTCCGCTGACTGACCTTATAGCATCTGAACGGCTGATTGTATACAAGGCTATATCTACAGCGTCGGAAAAGCTTTATATGAGCTATCCTCTTTCGGATTTATCTGGACAAGCGAAATATCCTGCACGTATTGTAGAGCAGATGTGCGAAATGTTCCCCTCAGATTCGGGTATGTTTATAACAGAGGGAATGCTCACTCCCGATTTTTATGCAGTGACAAAAAAATCCGCGTACTATCACTATATGCAGTCCAGAGCTGAAAATACGAGAGAAACGGCTTCAATTTATGCAACTCTCCTTGATGATGAGGAGTACTGTCGCAGAATCACTCTTGCTCTCAGTAAAACGGGACAAACTCCAGATTTTTCACTTGACAGCGGAATAATGGAACGGCTTATGAATTTTAATCCGCTATTTATATCGCCCTCGGGATTTGAGAGATATAATAAATGTCATTTCATGCATTTCTGTGAGACATTCCTGAAATTGCGCGTGCCTGAAAAAATCGAGCTTGACAGACGTATTACAGGTGAACTTACTCACAGTTGTTTCAGCAATATTCTCGGTTCGCATACAAAATCGGAATTTGTTACAATGTCCTATGATAAGCTTTGCAAGGAGATAAACGCTGTTGCGGAAAAATACAAAAAAGAAAAAATGGCTGGAGATTTCGGAAAAACTCCCAGATTTGAGCTCTTTTTCAATAAACTTACGGAACGTCTGGGGGATGTTTTCCGTCATACTCAGTATTCACTTATGGCAAGCGATTTTGTTCCTGACAAATTTGAACTTGATATACGTAAAGAAAATTTTGTCCGTATTGGCTATGGTAACGGAAAAAGCCTTATTTTCGGCGGTATCATTGACCGTACTGACATATGTACAATCGGCGATGAAAAATACCTTAGAGTTGTTGACTACAAGAGCAGTAAAAAGGTGATAAATGAAAAAAATCTCGCAGGCGGACTTAATATGCAGATGCTTATGTATCTCTTTGCCGCTTGCGAGGAGGGCGGATATTACTCTGACTGTAAGCCTGCCGGAGTTTTGTATACTCCTTTGGAGCTTGGAAAAATAGACATTGAACAGGCGAAAATCGAGGAATACAACCAATCTGCTGTTGATTCAGAGCTGAAAACAACAGGTCTGCTTATCGATAAAAAAGATGTACTTGAAAAAATGGAACACGGCATCGGAGGAAAGTTTATTCCTGCCAAAATCAAAAAGGACGGAACCCTTGGCAGTTCATCAAGTGTTGTTTCGGAATCGGGAATGAATAGTCTTAAAGAGTTTGTGTATGACTATCTCAGTGAGGCGGCTGAGGCTATGCATAGGGGAGATGTCTCCGCAATTCCGCTGAAATATGGTAAGGGTACAGCTTGCAGCTATTGCAGTTATGCTAATATATGCGGAAACGGTGAGGGCAAGATATGCCGTGAAGCCGATTCGGAAAAACTGAAAAAAGCGGCAGAAATTCTGGGAAAGGAGATTGATGAATAATGGAATGGACAGAACAGCAGCAGACTGCAATTGAAGCGGAAAATGCTTCATTTATTGTATCAGCGGCGGCAGGAAGCGGAAAAACGGCAGTTCTTACAGAACGTCTTGTTAAGCTTTTATCCGATGAAAAATCTGAAATCAGAGCTGACAGAATTGTTGCGGTAACGTTTACAAATGCGGCGGCTTCTGAGCTGAAAAAGAAGCTTGACAGACGTTTCAGACAGCTTATTAATGACTGTCCTGATAACCAGTTTCTGCTTCGTCAGCAGGTGCTTTTGCAGAGTGCAAAGATATCTACCATAAACTCATTCTGCTTTGACCTCCTGCGCGATAATATTACGGAGCAGGGGATAACCTCGGGATTCGGTGTACTTGACGAAAACGACGAAAAGGTTATAAAAAATCAGGCTGTAAATGAGCTTCTTGACATTTACAGCAATGATGAATATGAAAAAATCTCTTATCTTTACGATAAGTTTTGCATAAACGACCAGCAGCCGCTAATTGACGTTATATTGAATACGGACAGATTTCTCTCATCGACAGCTATGGGTGAAAAATGGCTTGATAAGGCGGTTTCCGAATACAACAAGGATTTTTCTGATTCCATATATTTTGATGCGTTTTTTGAGTATATATGCCGCAGATTGAAATATGCTCTTAGACTTGCAGAGGAAAATATATCTGTAATAAAAGACATATTTCCCGATATGACGATTTCTCAGGCTGTGAAATCTGAGGAGCAGGCTCGGGAGGATTACAGCAGGGTAATGGAATTGCTCAGTTGTGCGGAAAAGCGTCTGTTCCCAGACGATGAAACAGCGGAGTATGCTCAAAATTTTGCCCGTCTTGTGTCGATAAGAGGGAATGTGGAGTATAATAAGGCGCTTCGCGATATTTTCAAGGAACGACGGGATATCATTAAGGATATCATCAAGGATACAGCACCTTGCTTTGCAGCTGCTCCAAGGGATTTTGAGGAATCCGGAAAGGTTGCGGAACTTTTGGCAGAGGCTGTAAAGCGTTTTCGCGCACTGGTGTGGGAGAAAAAATGTGCTAAAAATGCCATAAGCTTTGACGACGGTGAACGCCTTGTACTTGAACTTCTTGCAGATTACGACAGCGACGGAAGTATTATTCAGTCCGAAACAGCAAAGCGTATTGCAGAATATTACGATATTATCCTTGTTGACGAATATCAGGATTCCAACAATAAGCAGGATTTGATTTTTAAGCTTCTTTCTAAGGGGTACAAGCTTGACGGCAACGGAAATCCAATGTACGGCAGAAATGCCTTTGTTGTTGGAGATGTAAAGCAGTCTATATACCGTTTCAGACTTGCAAATCCGCGCAATTTTATCGGGGTTATGGAAAGTTCTGAGAGATACACGGCGGAAAGCGACTGTGAAAACAAGTCCATACTGCTTAACAGAAATTTCCGCAGTTCCCCGCAGGTAATTGATTTTGTCAATTTCATATTCGGACAGCTTATGACGAAAAATTGCGGCGAAATCGACTATACCGACGATGAAAAGCTTTATTTCGGCGCAAAACAGTACGATGACGGCGACAATCAGAATCGCATAACGCATATAAACTTTATTGATACGGATTCGGAGGATTCCGAAGATATTGACGATGATGAGCGTCTTGAAGCGGAAATTACAGCGGACAAAATTGCCAAAATGCTCCGAGAAGGTGTTGAAGTGACGGAAAATGACGGCTCAAAGCGGAAATGTACACCAAAGGATTTCTGCATACTTGTAAGGACAAATCCTGCGGCAAATATCTATGCAAAGGCTCTTGAAAAAAGAGGGATAGCGGCAAAGGGAAGCGAAGAAAAGGGATATCTGAAATCCCGTGAAATAGCCATACTTACGGATTTATTGCGGATTATTTCCAATCCGCTGAAAGATATACCTCTTGCGGCAGTTATGGTTTCGCCTATGTATCCTTTTGATATACGTGATATCGCGATTCTCAGGGCATACGATAAAAAACAGCCTCTTTTCACTCTTGTGAGAGCGGCGGCAAACTGCGAACTTGAGGGAATTTCACCTGATTTGTCTGCAAGATGCGCCGATTTTCTCGAATCTATTGACAGATTCCGTCTCAATGCTGTTACTATGACTATAGGTGAGCTTATAAGCAGTATATACGACACAACAGATTTTGTGTCTGTTATGCAGCAGTATACTAATGGCGAGAAGAAGCGTGCAAATCTGCGGCTGCTTATACAGTATGCGAAAAATTATGAATCTGCATCTGCGGCAGAGGGCAGCGGCGGTTTAAGCGGATTTGCCGCACATCTTGACCGCGTACTCGAAAGCGGAGATTATGAGCAGGGAAAAGTTTCGGCGGTTTCGGGAGATTATGTAGTAGTCCAGACAATGCATAAATCAAAGGGTCTGGAATATCCGTTTGTTTTCATTGCAGAGCTTGGATATGAATTCCGCTATGATTCGGAACGGGTAATGTGCAGTGACGACGGTAGAATCGGTTTTATACTCTGCGAAAAGAAATATCTCCGAAGATACAGGACATTCCAGCAGATAATGCTCAGCAAAGATGGGCAGAGCGAAACGCGCAGTGAGGAGCTGCGTTTGCTTTATGTAGCACTTACACGAGCAAAACAGCAGTTATTTATCAATCTGAAATGCGGTACAAAAGAGAAAAAACGTATTTCCGAACTGGCAGGCAATTGCGTTATAAACGGAAATGATATTTCATCTCTTGCTGAATCTGCAAAGTCATATTCCGATTGGTTTTGGCTTGTGTTAATGATGCACAGTGAATTTACAGCAATAGCAGACAGACTTGAAATTGACTGCGATTCTCACGGATTTCCTGCATATGAAACAGAGGATAATTTATTCGACTATGAGCTCTTATCGGGATTTGAAAAAGTATGTTTTACTGAATCAGATACTGCGTTTGCAAAACCTGATGAGAAAATTATCAATAGAATAAAGGCAATGTTTGATTTTAACTATGACCGCACGCTTTCAAATACGCCGTCAAAACTCAGTGTAACTCAAATTTCAAAGAAATTCAGCGGCGAAGAAGATATTGAGTTTCAACTGAAACGACCGCGATTCCTCAGCGAAAATGGACGCTTAACAGGTGCAGAACGTGGAACTGCAATCCATACCTTTTTCCAGTATTGTTCTTTTGAAAATGCTATTGCGGATACTAAAGCTGAAATTGCGCGCCTTACAGAAAGGGGATTTCTTACAAAGGCTGAATCTGAAAGTATAAATATCCGTAAAATACAGGCATTTTTCCGCACGGATTTATATAGGCGTATATGTGAAAGCTCCTGTGTTGAACGAGAAAAGAAATTTACTGTAGCCGCAGGACAGCTGAAAATTAATGATGGTATTTTTGAGAAACTAAAGGATTCCGACGGTATGATAAAAGGTATTATTGACCTTATGTTTGAGGAAAGGGACGGAATAGTTATAGTTGATTATAAATCCGACCGTTTTGTATCGGAGGAGCAGTTACGTCAGCGCTATGAAAAACAGCTTTCAATATACAAAGCGGCAATTGAATTGACAACGGGTAAAACGGTTAAAGGATTATCTCTATATTCTATTGAGTTGAAAAAGGAGATTGTTTTGATTTAGATAGATGCTTATTGATTTATATTGCAGAATTTTTATTTTTTTGTGAAATTTTTAGAAAACACTTGATTTTTTCAAAAGAGTGTGGTATAATATAAACATAAGAGAGATAGAATTTCTGCCTTGTTCGATATATTATAGTTTTTATAATCCAACACTTCTTTTAAGGGAATTCAGCTCCGTTTGTGGACTGCAGACCTCCCGCCTATGCGGAAGAAGGGAGCGAGAATCATTCGGGCGTTTACCCACCTGCTTCGTGCGGGTTTTATTCGCTATATGAACGGCAAGGCGGATTTTTTATATTTTGTTTAAAAGGCTTCTGAAAGGCGCTGTAAAAAAAGTGAAACCAAAAGTCCGAGTGAGCCATGGAAATGGTCCACTCGGACTTTTTTAAAATGTAAAAAGTGAAAAAGTGCAAAATTGTTGAAAACAGGGCATAACGAACACACCAGCAGAAAAAATAATTTTTTGCCGTGTTGAAAAGTATTATTTTGTTGAAAACTCAGGCAGCCAATGCGAGAAATTTTTTCTTCAAATGGAACTTGTGAAGATTAAAACCGCAGCAAATCAGCCCAATTTCTAAATTTAATGCTTTTAAGCCTCTTCTGCGTACACGGGTATACGAC
>CALGTV010000007.1 GCA_937902395.1 uncultured Ruminococcus sp. | reverse complement strand
TTGCTTCACCCTCAGCTCTACCCTCTGCTCTGCCTTCTGCTCTGCCCTCAGCTCTGCCCTCTGCTCTGCCCTCGTTCTTAGCATTAGCAAGTGCAGACGCTTCATCGTGGAGAGCCTTTTCTCTTATACGTGCAGCCTCTCTGATTCTTGTATCTTCGCTGAGGTCGTATACTACTTTAGCCATTATTAACTCCAAAAATTATTGATTTTATCTGTTCATCAGACAAGCCATAAGCTTTCATTTTTGAAATGATATTTGCTTCACCCTCAGCTCTACCCTCTGCTCTGCCTTCTGCTCTGCCCTCAGCTCTACCCTCGGCTCTACCCTCGGCTCTGCCCTCGTTCTTAGCATTAGCAAGTGCAGACGCTTCGTCATGAAGTGCCTTTTCTCTTATACGTGCCGCCTCTCTGATTCTTGTATCTTCGCTGAGGTCGTAGATAACATTTACAGCCTTATTGATAATAGGCACATTTGTCTGCTTTAACATCTCAAAATCCTCCTCGCTGTCCGCATTCAGAAACTGCATCCACAATTCCCTGCGGTTATTTGGATTAACTTTCTGATTGACCTTTTTCAACTCAAAAAAGTGCATATTGAATTTGTCAGAATAAATTTTATCCGTTCCCTTGATAGCAGTAACTATTTCTGTGTGATAGTCCTCACCCTCAAACATATTGAAATTGATAATATTAATAGTTATCGCCTTTTTAAGCTTTCCGTAAGTATCGCCGCTTTTCAGTTCCGAAGTATAGAGCTTTGCCCAATAGAACAATGCTCTGTCGCGGAAATCAGCTTCACCTTTAAGCTGAATTTCCACATTTACAAGAACATTGTCGACTTTAAGATTAAGGTCAAGGCGGCTGAATTTTCCGTCAAAGTTTTCCGGTGAAAGCTCCTGATTTCTGATTGTGATTTCCTGTATGCTTTCGCTGGGTATTTCCAGAATGTCCGCAACAAATTCATGAAGCATATCTGCATTTTCGGTAAAAATCTTCTTGAAAATTATATCAAGCTTTGCGGATACTACATTTCTTCCCATAGGTATCACCCCTATTTTTTTCTAATTTTATTATATCACAAATTTTACAATATGTCGATACTACAGCAGAAAATTCTCCCCATTGCACAAATATGGATTTTTCTATTGTCTATTTTGCAATTTCCCCTTGCTTGTAAGCAGCGGCAATTGACCATTTTTATTATTGAGAAAATTTCCAAGCACCGTGACAATATCACACTTTTCTGTCAAGCCCTTTTCCTCTGCTGTTTCTATAACTCCCACGATTTCCTCTGCTTTGCGATTTTTCAATATCTCGCCTGCATTTTCACCATTGGCAACTCTGCACGAGGGCGGTGCTTTCCATTCGCTGAGCATGTATTCAAGTATTGCCCTTTCGTCACATTCATTGAGTATAACCAACTCTGTGTGACCTGTGAATATTTTTTTTCCCAAGGCAAGCTCTGCCGCAGATTCAGCTGATTCCACGCTGTCCGCAGATACGGAAACAACCTGTTCATCAAGATAAAAGGAAAAAGAGCAGTTATTCCCGTCAATCGCCACCGCCCTGACATATGCCATTTCATTTACATCTATTCCTGTACTGCAACCTGTCAGAAATATACACATAACTGCAAGAATAATTTTCTTCATACCCTTATTTTCCTTTTAATAAAATAAATTACGGGAACAATTATTAGTCCCATTACTGCAAGTACTGCTGTTATAATGCCGAAATTATGCCATTTGTCCGATACAGCACCGAGAATCGCCATACTTCCAAGTACTGCACTGCATCTGTATCGCTTTATAAATGGGAAAACCTCGCCAACAAGATATTCCGCCGCCGATGCCTGTACTGCTATGGAATATACCGCAAATACGGTGAAAACAATGAGAAACAAGGAATCTATACGCTGTACGGAAAATGGCTGTGTAAGCTGTGCCGCTGATACTATGGGAAAATCAATTATTTCCATTATTCCGCCGCAGACAAGAACTCCCGTTATAAGCACAGCCGCTGATATTACCGCTTTAGACGCAAAATAGCCAATTGCGGTACGTGTTATATTATCCTTTACAAAGCCAAGCATAACAGTAAAACCTGCAATTCCGCCGCTTAACGCAAATCCTTTTAAAAGCTGACGGAAAAATCCCGTAGAATCAACCGCTTTTATATTTTCCATATCAGAACGAAATACCGACGATACAACAACTACACCAAGACAAAGTGCGCCAAGCGCCGCCGCAATAACTGCTGAACGTGACATGGCTTTTATGCCTGATGAGGCTATATACAGGCATACAACGGCGATAAGAATGGTTGTTATAATACTGCCCAATTTCCCGAAGCTTTCAAAGGGAATGAATACAAGTTCTCCTGCTTCCATAAGCATGGAAAAAAGCATTCCTCCCCACAAAATTACTCCTGCAAGGAGTATGATTTCTGCGATTTTTCCACACTCGTTAAGCGTTCCCCTCTTTTTGTACATGATTATAAGGGGAATAGCTATAATCAGCTGTATCAAACTACCGATTCCGAAACCTGCCGCAGTTGCCGCAGATATCCCTCCTCCAAGACAGAAAAGAACGAAAACATCATTTATCAGCATAAGGGAACACATCTGAAATGTGGTGATTTTATTACTCATGATATTCCTCCACGGTGAAATTCCTGTTCTGCATTTTTCTGAATCCCATACGAAACAGGGTATCCCCCATTCCTCTTGCAGAAAAGGGCGAAATCGGCGCTGTAAATGGGAAACCGTAATCCTCCGTTCCGCAGATATTAGTCAGCACGGCACAGGCTAATATGCTTATGCCGAAAAATCCGAGAATTCCGCCAACTGCAAGAAATGCAAATCTCAACAGAGTAATCTGCGGGTTTAAATCGGGTACAACAAGTCCGCCCAGAACTGATAATGCTGTAATTGTCAGCAAGGGAGTGCTTACAAGTCCCGATTTTACTGCTGCATCTCCGATAATCAGACCGCTTATAATACTCACTGCACCGCCTACAGGCTTCGGCAGACGAACTCCTGCTTCACGTATAACCTCGTACATAATCAGCACTATGAATGCCTCTGTAAGCAGGGAAAGAGGCGCATTTTCCTCCTCAGCCGCAAGGAGCATAAGCAGCGTGCTGTTCAGCAGTTCGGGATGATACATAACTATCGCCGTATAAACCGCAGGGAGAAGAAATGACAGTATAAACGCGCCATAGCGAATCCACCGCAGAAATATGGCATAAAAGGGCTTATGTGCGTAATCGTCAATTGTGTGGAAGCTTTCGCATAACAGACGAGGGATAATTATTCCATAAGGCACACCGTCCACAAGAATAACTGCCCTTCCCTCGATTAACTTTGAGCATACCACATCAGGGCGCTCAGTCAAGCCTGTACTGTTAAACAACTCAAAGCTCTTTTTTTCAACAAATGGGCGGATATAGCCTGTTGAAAGTATGGTTTCAAGGCTGATTTCGTCAAGGGATTTCATTATACGTTCAAGAAGCCGTGGGGGTACACGGTCTTTCATATAGCAAAGGCAGATTTCCGTATTTGATTTGCTACCCTTGGTCATCATCTTTGTTACAAGTTCGGGAGTTTTCAACCGCCGCCGTATAAGTGATAAATTCGTGCGGATAGTTTCGGAAAATCCCTCGTGACTGCCTAAAATATTTCCCTCTCCCGACGGTTCCTGCACTCCCCTTGTGGAAAATCCCTGTACGCCGAATGCAAGTGCGGTATTCGCTCCCTCGGCAACAAATACCGCAAATCCCGAATGTATAAGCCGCAGTAAATCGCCGTAATTGTCGGGATTGCTCCTGTCTGCTGAAAGGAGCATATGTGCCTGTATATAGTCAAAAAGTCCCTGTGCATTGGCTTGCTTTGGCAAATCTGTAATTGGCGAAAGCACCATATCAGCTGCCGCCCGTGAGGACAGCATACCATCACAGCAAAGAAATGCACATTTTATTCCACCTGTAACAAATTCATTTACAAGTATATCCGTTGAATGTCCCGTTATTTTTTTGATGTAATTGAGATTTTGCTGTAAATCCGCATAAATACGCTGTTTTTTGTAGTCGTTCCCTTTCATACTCTCACCTCTACCATAGTATTACCATATTTCAAGGGGATATGCAGAACCCCCGACTTCATAAGAAATCGGGGGTTTTATCATAAGGAGGATGATATTATTGTAATTCTATGATTTCTGCATTTATTACTTTCTGTTCCTTTATGTCTATTTCAGCTGTGAGTTCAATTATATCTACATAGTCATAATCTGTAAGTATTACCCTTGCAGTACAATTATTTTCACCATTGTAGCCTACTATTTCAAAGCCGAAATCAAATACATCAGGATTTTCATAAATGTTTCCATATTTATCTGTATCACTGCGTATTAATGTGTCTACATAAGATGCAATCGCATTTCCTATAGCTTCTTCATCGCTTACAACTCTCTCTACATTGTCAATCTTCCATTCGCCATTTTCAAAAACAAAATCAAAATTATAACTTTCAATTCTTTCTGTTTCATCTTCATAAGAAATAATATGTTTTCTTGTTACTGAAAATCTGTTCTCTTCAACATTTTGTAAATTGACATGAACATCCGGCATATCACTGTAACCCATATCACCGATTATATAAAGATTACCATTATACTCAACATAATGGGAACTGAAAGCACTTAATGCAGCTTCCCAGTTGTCGCTGTCCTGCATATCAAATTTCCTGTTTTCAAAATCAGAGAAATAGCTATCATAAATGCTGCTTCCACTTTCGTACATACTTACATCAGTTCCAAGAATAGCTATAGGTGTTGTTACCCACTCATTGCCATATATTGGCAAATCAGCATTTTCATAATTTTTTTCGGGTAAAAGTGAAGATGAGGTAAGCTCTCTTAATGCGTTATAAATATCCTGACAGCTTTTAAAACGCTCATCAGTTACTTTATAAAGCTTTCTTGTGTATAAGAAATCTGTTTTTTCCTCCGCACCTGACAAATCTACACCATATTTCTCTGAAAAAGTTGCAGGATTTGAAACTGAATAACAGTTATATGTTATAAAATCATTTTCATCATAACTTACATTATATGCTCCAAGTACATCTATCATGTAGAAAAATTTATCTGTTAAATCTCCTGCAATATCAAGGTATTCATATTCGTCATCTGATTCAGTTACATCTTCTGATTCTTCCTCAGAAATATATACTTTGTCAATCTTCCATTCGCCATTTTCAAGAACAACTTCCAAAATACAATATTCCTCAACACTATAACCGGGAGATTTATATTTTCTTGTAGTTGTAAAACTATTTTCACCAGTTTCTTTTATGATAACATCAGAAGTAAATACAGGTGTTTCATTATATCTGCGATTGACGTAAAGCTCTCCGTTGTATTCAACAAATACACTCCTATTAATACTGTATCCGGGCCATCTCCAGTCAGATATTTCATGGTTAATGTCAATTTTTTCACCAACCTCAAACATACTGACATCGCCGCCAAGAAAACTACTTAAATTAAATTGGTCAAACCAATCTGCATTCATAAAATTTTCTTTTGGCTCACACTCTGTCGTTGTAATTGCCCTGAGCATTTCGTAAATATCCTGACAACTGCTGAATCTCTTGTCTGTCACCTTGCAGAATGTCCTCTCGCCGACATTATTATCCGCCCACTCAGCATCATTAGAATTGTATGTGTAAAATGTTATGCTGTCGTTTTCATCGTATGAAACATCGCCCCACTTAATTACACTCTCAACTTCAAGATAATCGTCAAATAACTGCTGTGCAATTGCTGTATAGTCGTATCCGCCCTCTGATTCTTCACCTGCAAGATATACTTTGTCAATCTTCCACTTTCCTGCTTCAAGAACAAAATCAAAACATTTTTCGCTTGTTATATCTTCATCTGAATAATGTTTTGTAAAGCTTCTTGTTGCTGTAAAACTATTTTCACCTGTTTTCTTTATAGTGACATCAGAAGTATATTCGGATAATTCGGAATAATGTTGTCTTACATACAATTCGCCGTTATACTCGCAAAAACAAAATAAATAAATGTGTTCCATATCGTTATGACCATTTACAGCAAGATCAATTGTTCCACCGTTTTCATACTTACTTAAATCATTTCCAAGACAACACTCTAAAGTATATCCAAGAAAGTTCTGCATATAAAAATAGTCTTTTCTATAACAACAACTTGAAAAGAAGCTTCTCACCTCATTATATACATCCTGTCTGCACGTAAATCGAGGGTCCGTCACTTTATAGAAGGTAGCTACATTACTATATTTTTCTGTCCATTCCATATCCTCTGAATTAATTACAGTAAATGATATACTGTCGTTTTCATCGTATGAAACATTACCATAATTTATTATATTTTCAAATTCAAGTAATTTATCACTAAGCTGCTGAGCGATTACGTTATAATCGGTTTCCTCACTTCCAACACCCTCAGTATCAAGAACACACTCGAAGAAATTATCAATACACCATTCGCCATTTTCACGAACAAATTTAAATTCAGCCCTTTTGATGATATTTTCATTATGAGATATATCCGCATATCTTATAACAGTAAAACTATCATTGGTAACATCGGTAATTTCAATCTTTTCGTTGTAATCGTAAACAACTCCCACAGGGTCATGAACATAATCGGGAGTAAGCATATAAAGTGAACCGTTGTATTCTACATAATCCGCCATCCAAATACTGCGTGGAGCTTCCCAATCAAAATCATCTTCAAAATCAATTGGAGATTCCTCCATAGGATTACCTTCGGCATCTAAAAAATATTCTCTGCCAACTTCCGAACCGTTTTCAAACATACTTACATCTGTACCAAGATTGTAGAACAAGTCAAGATTTTTTTCCTTTTCATTTTCATAATCCCATGAGTATTCCCAAGGAATTGTTGCATTCTCATATCTTTCCTCCGAAAAATATGTGGAAGAAGTAATATTTTTTAGTGCATTGTAAATATCCTGTGCATTACTGAATCGCTCGTCTGTTACTTTAAAGAAAATGCGCTCATAAGTATACTGATCGGGATTTTCCAAAGCATCATCAAAAATACCGATTTTGTATGTCAGTGTATCATTTTCATCATAAGCCGCACCCCTTGATGAAATAATATTCTTTAAATCAAAAAATTCATCAGTAAGCTGCTGTGCAATATCTTCGATTTCAGCCAATTGGCTTGATTCATTTTTCAGAATATCTGCGTCATTATTGCGTCGAATAAGAGCCAAAGTGCCACCAATTCCACCCAAAACCACAACTGCCGCCGCAACAGCACTCATAACCTTGTGCCAAACAGGCTTACGATAACGCTCAACTCCCGATACTTCTATAGCATTTGAGCTATTTTCATTCTTTGCTCTATTGTATTTTTTCTTGCTCATAGCATATAACCTCTCTTTGTCATCGGAACTCAAAGGAGGATATTTTTCTGTAATTCTGTCAATTGTTTTTTCATCAATGTTATCGAAAAAATGCCGTATATTCATCACAAATCCTCCCCTGTTATTCCTGCATCGCACAAAAGCTTTTTCAGTTTCTTTTTTGCTCTGCTGATTCGTTTCTGTACTGTCCAATCGCTCATATGTAAATGTTTTGCAATTTCCCTTGATGTCTTGCCATAAAAGTAGTAAAAGGCTATGATTGACGAATCAGGCTCGCCCAGCCTGTCAATGCAATCCATAATTATTTCACGTAATACAGCCTTTTCCGTTTCGTCATCAACTCGAATGTCAGATGAAATTATCGGGAAATCTTCATCGTCAATTGATACAAGTCTGTCGCTTTTTCCCGATAATCTGCGGAAATAATCAACTGCATTCCTCTTTGCAATGGTTCCGATTATACCCTTTAAATCGCCGTTTCTGTTGCTCTCGCTGTCGAAATATGTGAATATATCGGCAAATGAGTCGCTGAAACACTCCTCAATGTCCTCCTTTGTACCGCAGCTTTTCAGCTTATTGGCACAAATTGTATAGACATAACCCGAATATTCGTCAAATATCCTGCGATGTGCAATCTCGGCAGACTTCTGCATAAGAGCCTTTAAATCGCTGTCAGTCAAGCCTTTCACCCCTTTGAACATGTTCATATAATACACTCGTAATTACTCACCTATTTCGGACAGGTTTTATATATTTTTTTATTTTAATTATATCGTTATATGCAAAAAAGCACCCCTTTTTTCAAGGAGTGCTTCATTTAGTGCCGGCATTGAAATAGTTTCCCAGGCCGTCGCCAGCCAAGTATCGTCTTCGCTACAGAGCTTAACTTCCGTGTTCGGA
>CALGTV010000006.1 GCA_937902395.1 uncultured Ruminococcus sp. | reverse complement strand
ACATACAGCATTTTTGCTCATCATCTTTGTCTACTAACATTTTAGGGATTAGTATTAATTAATGCGGTTTTTTATCAATATTTGTTTTTCTTGATGTTTTTTTGATGACTTTCCGCAGTCTGTCGCAGGTTTCCTCAGGAAAAGTCGTTACAAAGGTCAGCGCCTGATTATGCGCATCTTCGTGGCTTAATTTGAGAAAACGACGGAAGAAAATATAAGTCTCGTTGAAATTGCGGAAAATATCCCTTACCACATCAATCCCCTCAGGAGTAAGCACAACGCTTATAGCATAATCCTCGTACACAAGCCCCGAATTAGCAAGACAGCGGAGGGTTTTGCTTACGCTTGAACGTGATACGCCGAGATGACGGGCTATATCCACGCTTTTCACTTCATCGGATGCCGCGGAAAGCTCCTGTATAGCAGTAAGGTATTTCACCTGTGCGGCACAGTATTTCATACTCATTCCCCCTATTTGTCAGAATCAATGAGATGCCAGTAGCCTTTGAGATAAACAGCGCCTGAAATAACAGTGAGAGCAGTGGAAATCCAGATAAGCGCAGGAATAACCCAGCAATCAACCGCAGTAATAACAGCAGTGGGGATTCCAAAACTGAAATCGTGGCATATACTGAGCCACATCAGAGCCGCAACAATCGTCACCATGGTAAAAGCAGTTTTCAGCTTGCCCCATATACCTGCGGCAACAACGATTCCGCTGTCAGCGGCAAGGAGACGAAGACCTGATACCATAAATTCTCTTGCGCTTATGATGATAAGGGGAATCGCGCCCATGTGAACCTCGTCAAGCTCCACAAAAACTGTGAGAGCCGAAAGCACAAGCACCTTGTCAGCCAGTGGGTCAAGGAATTTTCCGAAATTGGTTACAAGATTTCTTGACCTTGCGATTTTTCCGTCAAGAGCGTCAGTAATTGACGCGGCGGCAAATATTATCAGCGCAAACAGGAACTTGAAGGGAATATCGATATAGATAAACAAGAGAAAAAAGGGAATGAGAATAACTCTCAGCAGGGTTAATTTATTTGGCAGATTCATTCAATCACTTCTCCTATCAGGTCATAGTCAAGGGTATCTGTAATTTTTATTGTGACGTAGTCGCCTATTTTAAGGGGCTTTTCAGATGTGAAGAACACTTTTCCGTCAATATCGGGAGCGTCAAGGGCAGTACGTCCGAAGAAGCACTCACCGAATCTGTCGTAACCCTCAACAACGGCTTCAAGCTCAGCGTCCATGAGCTTTTTGTTGTTGTCATAGCTTCTTTCAAGCTGTTGTTCCATGATTATATCAGCACGATGAGCGGCAACGTCCTCGTCAACCTGATTTTCAAATCCTGCCGCCTTTGTGCCCTCCTCGGGAGAATATGGGAAACAGCCAAGACGGTCAAATCCAACGCGGTCAACGAATTCAGCAAGGGAATTGAACTGCTCCTCAGTCTCGCCGGGGAAACCTGTTATCAGCGTAGTGCGGAGTACAACATCGGGGATTTTACTTCTGATACGTGCAAAGAGGGATTCCAGTTTTTCCTCATCGCCCCACCTATTCATAGCGGAGAGAATATCCCCGTCGCAGTGCTGAATTGGAATTTCCAGATATTTTACAAGCTTTTCCTCAGAAGCTATTGTGTCCAGAAGTTCGTCGGTGATACGCTCAGGATAGCAGTAAAGTGTGCGAATCCATTTCAGACCGTCGATTTTGCAAAGCTCTCTCAGCAGTTCAGGGAGCTTTGATTCGCCGTATAAATCCTCGCCATAGCGTGAGGTATCCTGTGCAATAACCACAAGCTCGGTAATGCCATTTTCAGCCAGTTTTTTCGCCTCAGCGATAACGTCCTCCATAGGCACGCTTCTGTATTTTCCGCGAATCATGGGGATAGCGCAGTAAGTACAGCAGTTTGAACAGCCCTCAGCGATTTTAAGATATGTGAAGAATGGGAGAGTAGAAATAATTCTGTCTCCTGTCATTTCCGCGTCAAGCTTAGAGCCGAATCTCACCACGCGCTCGCCAGCCATGACCTCATTGAGAATATCCACAATATCCTTGTTGTTGCCGATACCGATAACAGCGTCAGCCTCGGGGAAAAGCTCAGCAGCTTCCTCTCTGTAGCGCTCGGTAAGACAGCCTGTGATAACGATTTTTTTCAGCGTACCGTCAGCTTTAAGCGCGGCAAGCTCAAGAATTGTCTCAATAGCTTCTTCTTTTGCGGATTTAATAAAGCCGCAGGTATTGACAACCGCAATATCAGCCAATCCCGGCTCTGTTACAAGTTCATATCCGTTTTGTTTCAGTTTATAGAGCATTCTCTCGGAATCCACAAGATTCTTCGAGCAGCCCAGTGATACCATACCAACCTTAATAGGCATTGTTCTGCACCTCTGATTTATTCAAAATATTCCGCAACTGCGCGGTTTATCTCGTCGTAGCCATAGCCGTACCGCACAAGAGCGTTTTTCGCTTTTTCAATAGATTTTCTGTCTGTATCATCTGTGAGATAACGGCTGTATTTTCCGCGCAGAAGCGCCGCCAGATTTTCCTCAAAGGAATCCGCGTATTGTTTCAGCGCGCCGCACACCGTATTCTCAGCAAGACCTTTCTGCATCATTTCGCGCTTAGCACGGCGGTAGCCGTATTTTTTCGATTCCACAAGCTTCCGCGCCAGCTTTTCCGCATACCGTTCATCATTGATAATACCTGCCCTTGCAAGCTTTTTCACGACTTCGAGGCATAAAGCCTCATTTTTGTAGGTTTCAAGGAGCTTTTCGTAGATTTCCTCAGCGGAGAAGTCTCTGTAATCAAGGCGATACAGGGCATATTCATAGGCACGGCGGAAATTCGATGCATAAATAACTTTTTTCAGTTCGGCGTGTTCAATCTCCATACCCTGCGCTATGCCGAAATCGGTAATGATATCGATATGGAGATAGAGCTTTCGCTGATTATCAATTTCAACCTCAAAGGTTTTTCCTTTGTAGTGGGAAAGGGACGTAATTTCCATTATTCAGCAGGTGTGAATTCCTCGAAATCCTCGTCAATACTGTCAAGGATACCTGAATTATCGGAATCATCGCTTTCCTCAGCAACAGCCGCCGCAATTGAAGCCGCCTTGCCCTTATCCTTTTTCTTGTCGTTTTTGTTCATAAGTTCGTCTTTGCGCTGTAAAATCTGCTCCTCGATTTCAGCCATGAATTCGGGGTCATTTTTCAGCAGTTCCTTGACGTTATCACGACCCTGACCGAGCTTGCGGTCGCCGTAGCTGAACCATGAGCCGCCCTTTTTGATGATATCCAGTTCAGTAGCAATGTCAAGAACCTCGCCGGTACGGGAGATACCCTCGCCGTACATCATATCGAACTCAGCCTCCTTGAAAGGCGGAGCGACTTTGTTCTTTACAACCTTGCAGCGAGTGCTTGCACCGATAATCTGACCGCCCTCCTTGATAACCTCGCCCTTGCGGACTTCAATACGTACAGAGGCATAGAATTTCAGCGCACGGCCGCCGGGAGTAGTCTCGGGATTTCCGTACATAACGCCGATTTTTTCACGAATCTGGTTGATGAAGATAGCAACGCAATTGGATTTTGATATAGCCGCAGTCAGCTTTCTCATAGCCTGAGACATAAGTCTTGCCAGCTGACCAACGTGGAGGTCACCCATTTCGCCGTCGATTTCCGCACGGGTAGTCATAGCGGCAATGGAGTCGAGAACGATAACATCAATAGCACCTGAACGGATAAGAGCCTCAGCAATTTCAAGAGCCTGCTCACCGCTGTCGGGCTGAGATACAAGGAGATTGTCGATATTTACGCCCAGAGCCTTTGCGTAGTTAGGGTCAAGAGCGTGTTCAACGTCGATGAAAGCAACTTCGCCGTCAAGCTTCTGAGCCTGAGCAATAACGGAGAGGGCAACAGTAGTTTTACCCGAGCTTTCAGGGCCGTAAATCTCAACAATACGTCCGCGGGGCACACCGCCGATACCAAGCGCCATATCCAGTGTCATAGAGCCTGTGGGGATAGCGTCAACATTGAGCACCTTAGTCTCACCCAGACGCATTACCGCACCTGCACCGTATCTTTTTTCAAGCTGTTTGAGCGCTCCTGCAAGAGCCTCTTTTTTGTCGTCCTTTGCGGTAACTTTTACAACAGTGGGTTTGGTTTTCAGTTCCTTTTTTGCCATGTTATACCTCCGTTTTCTCCGCAGTGACAGTGCGTATAATACCGCCTCCGTCACGGCTGAACTTTATATTTACAAAATTATTTTCTTCAAGTATAAGTTTTATATCTTCTTCCTGTCCCATGCCGAATTCATAGCAGAGACAGCCGCCTTTTTCAAGGGAATTTCTCCAGATTGGCGTCATAGCGCGGTAGAAATCAAGACCGTCATCGCCGCCGAAAAGGGCAGATTCAGGCTCTTTCTGCACTTCCGTCTGCAATTCCGACATATCCTGCGCCGTGAGGTATGGGGGATTGCTTACGATTATATGGAATCCCTTTAATTCCGCCGCTAAGTCGGGAGAAAGAACGTCCCCGTGAATTATGTTTATATCCGCGGAATTCAACTTCACATTATGTCTGAGATATTCCAGAGCCTTTTCGGAAAGCTCCACAGCGTAAACATCGGCAGAGGGGATTTCCTTTTTCAGCGCAATTGCAATACAGCCGCTGCCGCTGCACAAATCCACAATTTTCGGGGATTTATAGCCTTTTTCTCTGACAAGGCGCAGGATATCCTCAATAAGCGTTTCCGTGTCGGGACGGGGTATCAGCACACCCTCTCCCACTTTTAAGGGCAGTCCCCAGAATTCCCATTCACCGAGAATATACTGCAATGGCATACCGCTTATGCGCTTGTTTACCATGTCCAGAATTGCGGATTCCTTATCCGCAGGAACTTCAAGATTCGGCTGAATCATGGGCATTTTATCCCCAAGAATATCCTGAAAAATACACAGGGTATCGAATTCGCTGTCGGGGATATCAGCGGAATCCATAAGCTCCGCGCAATATCTGTAAAGCTCCTGTCTTACCATTTGTCCTCCGATTTATCCTCAGGAATACAAGGTGTCATTGCGGCAATTGCAATTTCAATCATGCTGTCGTCGGGCTCGCGGGTAGTTATTCTCTGCATTGCAAGTCCGGGAGCTGAAAGTATTCTCGTAAAGAGATTGTCGTGATTTCCTGCAAGACGTATGCACTCGTAGGAAATACCCACAACAAGAGGCAGAGTAGCAAGGCTGAGAAGTGAACGCTGCCACCAGAGAAGCCCCTTAGGAACAAAGCACATTATGAATATGCCTATGATAAGCACGATGAAAATAAAGCTTGTGCCGCAGCGCTTGTGGAAGCGTGACTGCTTGCGGATATTTTCAACAGTGAGAGGCAGTTCAGCCTCGTGACAGGCAATGGTTTTATGCTCTGCACCGTGATACATATACTGTCTCTTTATGTCTTTCATAAGGCTGATAACCCACATATAGAGTACAAAAAGGGCAATTTTAACAATACCCTCCAGCATTGAACGGAGTATACCCGAATTTTCGATATCGGGGATAAGTCCCACAAGGAATTTCGGCATGAAGAAGAAAAGTCCCATAGCAACGGCAAATCCGAGAATTGTACCGATAACCATAACGACATCAAAGGCCGCGGAGGAGAGTTTTTCGTCGTCCCCCTCTGTTTTAATGCCTGCTTTTTCAGCAGCTTTTCTTTCAGCCTCGGCTTTTTCGTCCTCGGTCATCTGCTTTTCAGCAGATTTCATGGTGTATTTATAACCCTTTTTAAGCGATGTTACGAAATTCACACAGCCGCGTACAAGGGGAGTTTTTTTATACCATGGAGCTGATTTTCCGTTGTTTTCGTCCCATACTTCGAGGTCGATAGTGCCGTCAGGGAGGCGGCAAGCCATAGCGCCTTTCTGCGGTCCTAACATCATGATACCCTCAATAAGTGCCTGACCGCCTATTTTCGATTTGAATTTTTCACCGCTTGGTGAATTATTGTTTTTACTCATTTTTTTACTCCTAATTTTCATGGTTTCGGGATTTATCGGACGGATAATATCCGCCCTGATGAATTTCGTTCTTTAATTAATATCAAATCTGCCGAACACATCAATTCTTAATTCATAATTCTTAATTAATTCTTCGCCGGCAATGTTATTGTAACCTTAGTACCCTTACCCTCGCCTGCGCTGTATATTTCCAGTTTACCGCCGTGCATAGCGATAATTTCATCAGCCACAGCAAGTCCGATTCCCGAACCGCGTCGTGTATGATTTGCTTTATAGAATTTCGTCTTGACTTTTGCAAGGTCGCTTTCCTTGATACCACAGCCTGTATCTTTAACAGATACCCTGATTCTGCCGTCCTTTACTCCCGCCTTTATGGTAACAGTACCGCCGGGCTCGGAGTATTTCAGCGCATTGTCAATAACGTTTATAAAAACCTGACGTATGCGGTTTTTATCGCCGAACACAAAGGGGAGCATTTCGGGCTCGTCGTAGATAATCTTTATCTGCTCGCGCCTTGCCTTGTCGGAGTACATCAGCACCGCGTCGCCAAGCTCAGCAAGGATATCCATAGTGCTGTTCTGCAAGGTAAAATGGCCGTTCTGCATACGTGAGAAGTCAAGGAGTTCTTCAACCATTTGCTGAAGTCGTTCTGTCTCGTTTACAATAACTCCAACGCCCTTTTTCATGGTGTCTGGATTTTCACCGCCGTCAACCATAAGGGTTTCCGCCCAGCCTTTAATAGCTGTAAGGGGAGTTCTCAATTCGTGAGATACAGAGGATATAAACTCATTTTTCATAGCCTCCGCCGAGGATAATTCATCCGCCATATGATTTATGGAGGAACACAATTCGCCGATTTCATCGTCGGTATTGCTCTGTATGCGGACGGAGAAATCACCCATGGCGAATTTACGCGTAATTCCGCTTATCTGACGTATAGGCTTAACGATAGAGCCTGCGAAATAAAGTCCCGTAACGACGATAATCAGAATTATGGTTGAGCATACGGCAGTTACAAAGATAATATACCCTTTAATTGTATTGTCAATTTCCGTCAGAGATGTCACCATTCGCACAGAGCTGTACTCACTGCTGAAAGAGGAAAGAGGAACAGATACCGCAAGGACTTTTTCGCCGTCGGAGGACAATCTGCCGATATAGCTGCCCTCTCCGAGCTTCATAGCGTCCTCATAGTCGGGCATAACGTAATCTGCATCGGGAGAGAATCCCGAGGAAGTCAGCACAACGCGTCCTTTTGAGTTTATAGCCATAAGCTCGATTTTGTCCTTTTCGTTAAAGGTTTCCAGCATATTGCGGACCTCCGCGGAAAAGTTAGCAGAGCTGTCCTGCGAGTGAATACTCAGCACACTTGTTACCGCGTTAATCTTAGATACCAGATATTGTTTCGCAGAGCTGTAATAATAGCTTTGAATGGCATAAATTACAACAAGCTCAATAACAATGAGTGCAAGGACGATAACGCCTAAGTTATTGATAATCCAGCGTTTAGTAATACTTTTTCTTGCCATTACTGAACGTCATTCCACTTGTAGCCGTAACCCCAGATAGTTATGATATACTTAGGGCTTGAGGGTTCTTCCTCGATTTTCATACGGATACGTCTTATATTTACATCGACGATTTTATCGTCACCGTAGTAGCTTTCGCCCCAGATGTGATTGAGTATGCTTGCGCGGTCAAGGGCGGTATTCTTGTTGTTCATGAAGTATTCCAGAATCTGATATTCAACCTGTGTAAGCTCTATAGGTTCGCCGTTTTTCGTAACGGTACGGCTTTTCAGATTGAGCACAAAGGGACCGCTTTCAATGATACTGTGCTTTTCGTTTTTGATAAAGCTCATGCATACGCGGCGGTATATAGCGTCAACACGCGCCGTAAGCTCCGAGGGAGAAAATGGCTTTGTGATGTAGTCGTCAGCGCCTATCATAAGACCGCTTACCTTGTCCATTTCCTGAGTTCTTGCCGTCAGCATGATAATGCCGATAGTGGAGCTTTTTTCTCTTATCTTCTTGCATACCGTAAAGCCGTCGATTCCGGGCATCATAATATCAAGAAGAACGATATCGAAATTTCCATGCTCCTGCTCAAAGGTTTTGAGAGCCGCCTCGCCGCAGTTTACGTCAACAACCTCATAGCCTGCACGTTTGAGATTGATTACCACAAATTCTCTTATGGTATCTTCGTCCTCGCATATTAATATACGTTTCATAATTTTCCCCCTTTTTAGTTAAATCTGAATCCTATAGCCGCCTCAGCTTCTGAAATGGCAAGAGCGTCTGTCTCGTCGTATTTTGAAACATATGCAAGATATGCCGAATCGCCCTTTGTCTGTAAAAGCATATAACCGGAGGCTGTTCTGTCCTCACGGGAAGCCGCGTCCTCAGCGCAGTAAATCCGCATAAGTTCTCTGCCCATTTCGCCGTTTTCATAGGCGCATATTATAATTTCGTCATTTATAGCGTCGCGCTTTAAAGTTACCTTATCCCGCCATTTTGCAGGGAAAATAAAGGTATATCCGTCGCCTACGCTGTGATATGAGATGTGTTTCAGTTCTTTCTGTCCGTTTATGTCAACGTTAAACCATTTTGTAAGCCATAAAAGCTCACCTTCAGAAGCGTTGTCATATCCCGGAGCAATTGTCTGCACAGGTATTTCAAGGGACATATCCCTATCAATATCAACGGAACGGCAGCCCGAAGGTCTAAGAGTTGCGGAGGACTGCTCCGCTGTATTGAAAACCTTCTGCAAGCCTTTTTCGTTCATGTATACGATATCTGTCTGAATATATCCATTTCCCGAAACAGCGTCGATATACAGTGCAGTTTCTCCGCTGTTTAGACTTCCGTAGCTTACAGCGTCAAATTCCGTGAATCCGCCGCTTAAATCCTTGCGGTAACGGTGATATATGCCGTTTTTGTCAAGCTTGTAAGCCTCAGCCATTGCCGCTGAATCGTTTGCAGAGCCTTTCAGCAGCAGGAATTCCTTTTCTCCGTCGTCGTCAAGGTCTTTAACATCTATAAACGAGTAGGATTCGGAAAAAGTGTTTTCAAGTACGCCGTTGCTGTAGCTGTAAATTGAAGCCGTTTTTTCGGAACGGTTAATGAGACTGCTTCCGATTATGAGATTTACACGGTCGTTTTCACCAAGCTGTGATATCATAACGCGCTCTATCTCCGAGCCCTCTGCGGGAGTATCATATACGGAACGCCATTGACCGTTTTCGCCGCTGTCCAGTATGTTTATACGCAGGGTATTTTCAGGGGCGGCAAGACCTGTTTTCTCGTAAAAAACAACAGCCTCGTTTCCTCCGTCGCCGTCAATATCCTCAACTATAAAGGCTGAGAGATACTTTCCTGCTTTTGGATATTTCAGGCTTATAGAATCCCCTGCCGCATTTGTCAGAGCGCTGTATATCTGCTCCTGATCAATACTGAGCTTGGGCGGCGCAAGGAGATTATCTATACTTGTACCAAAAGTACAGCCTGTCAGCGACAGCATTACAGCCGCCGCGGTTATTATTTTCAGGGATTTCATTCAGCTTATCCATTATTTCTTTCGCTGAGCTTTACGTAATCCAGTTCCTTGGCAATTGCCTTGTATGCGGGACGGATTATGCGGTTTCCTGTGAGAACCTCCTCCATACGATGAGCAGACCAGCCTGCCATTCTTGCAACGGCAAAGAGAGGAGTGAAAAGGTCCTCAGGTATTCCGAGCATACGGTAAACAAGTCCCGAATACATATCAACGTTGGCACACATTGCCTTGTCACTGCCCTTGACTTCCTTGAAGATTTCGGGAGTAAGACGCTCTATTGTTTCAAGAAGCTTGAATTCAGCCTCGATTTCTCTGCCCTTTGCAAGCTCAAAGGCTTTTTTCTTGAGGATAACTGCACGGGGGTCGGAGATAGTATATACCGCGTGTCCCATACCGTAGATAAGACCTGATTTATCGTTGGTTTCTTTTCTGATAGTACGGCGCATATAATCAGCTACTTCGCCCTCGTCCTCCCAGTTTTTAATATTTGCCTTGAAGTTGTCAAGCATATTTATAACCTGTATATTTGCGCCGCCGTGACGGGGTCCTTTAAGGGAGCATATTGCGCCTGAATATGCTGAATATGGGTCAGTTCCCGATGATGTAAGTACGCGGCAGGTAAATGTGGAGTTGTTGCCGCCGCCGTGTTCAGCCTGTAACATAAGGAGACGGTCAAGCATCTGAGCTTCATCCTCTGTGTACTGTCTGTCGGGACGGAGGAGAGAAAGGATAGTCTGAGCCGTATTTTCCTCGTATCTGAGAGGGTGCATAATCATACTCTGATTATCGAATACACGGCGCTTTACCTGATAAGCTGTTGTCATGATAACAGGGAGCTTTGCAATAAGGCTTACTGCTATTTTCATTTCATTTTCAATTGATTTTAATTCACATTCCTCATCATAAGAATAAAGAGCAAGTACTGAACGGGAAAGCTTGTTCATAATATTCTTAGAGGGGGCTTTAAGTATCATATCCTCAATAAAGCCGTTGGGAAGCTCTCTTGAAAGAGCAAGGAGCGTTGTAAAATCGCTGAGTTCCTCTTTATCGGGAAGTCTGCCAAAAAGGAGAAGATATACAGTTTCCTCAAAGCCGTAGCGGTTTTCTTCCTCAACGTTGCTTACAAGGTCGTTTATATTATAGCCGCGGTAGATAAGCTGTCCGGGGATAGCCTCAACCTCGCCCTCGTTAAGCACATAGCCGTGAACGTTGCATATGTTTGTAATACCTGCAACTACGCCTGTACCGTCGCCTTTGCGGAGACCTCTTTTAACGTGATATTTCTGATAGAGCGCAGGGTCAATAATGGTATTTTCTGCAAGCTCCCTGCATAAATTTTTTATATTGGTTTTCTTGTCTGATAACTTCAAAAAAATCACTCCTTATAACTATTTCATATTAATTATACATCATTTAAAAGTCCATGTCAATCGGGTTTTGGTGATGAATGTGAAAGAAGTGTGATAACGGCGTGAAATATTTTAAACTGCGGAAGGATGTTTTTTATGAATAAGATTATTTTATCTGCCATGTTTCTTGTATCTGCTACATTTATGCCTGCTATGCCTGCACTGATAGGCGGTAAACCGCTGATTTTCACTGCTGAAAAGGGCAAGCCTGAAATAAGCGAATACATTTTTGAGGAAATTGAAGAAAACGGGGCGGATATGGAGGTTTCAAATGAGCCTTACCGCGTGCTGAACTGCTCAACAGGGGAAATTACAGAAGTAAGCGTCAGGGATTACGTTATAGGCGCGGTTGCTGCGGAAATGCCTGCATCTTTTGAGGAGGAGGCTTTGAAAGCTCAGGCTGTTGCGGCTCACACTTATGCGGAGAGACAGCGGAATCTGCAAAGGAAAGCTCCTGATAAAGCTTTAGGAAATGCCGATTTTTCCGATGACCCCAATAAATATCAGGGATTTTTTACCAATGAGAAAATACGCCATTATTTCGGGGATAACTATGATATCCACTACAACAAGATAGCCGCCGCAGTTGATGAAGTTCTGCCCTATATCATAACATATGATGATGAGCCGATAATTGCTGCTTTTCACTCCATGTCCTCGGGAAAAACCGAAAGCGCGGAAAATATGTGGGGTACGGCAGTGGATTATCTTGTGCCTGTAAACAGTAAATCGGACAAGGACGCTCCGAATTATATCGACGAAACAGAAATATCTGTTGATTTTGTCAGGGCAAGGCTGGAAAAGGTGTTTGAGGGTGTTCAGTTGGGGGATTCTCCTGAAAATTGGATTAAAACAGGGGCAAAATCTGATTCGGGAACGGTTCTGGAGGTGACAGTTGGTGATGTAAAGGCATCGGGTAATGATATCCGTGAGGCTTTTGGTCTGCGTTCCGCCGATTTTACTGTGGATTTTAAGGACAATAATTTTATATTTACCACTCGCGGTTACGGTCACGGCGTTGGTATGTCTCAGTACGGTGCAAACCATATGGCTAAGGAGGGCAAGGGCTGGAAAAGCATACTGGAACATTACTATAACGACTGTGAGATTATCTCTGTGAAGTAACAACCCCTCTCACTAATAGGCTAAAACGCGCCTTTTTCCAACGGAAAAACATTGATTATTGAAAAATAATTTTTATTTTCTACT
>CALGTV010000005.1 GCA_937902395.1 uncultured Ruminococcus sp. | reverse complement strand
TATGACCCCTGTATTCGACGGCGCACACGAAGAAGATATCCGTGAGTGCTTCCGTCAGGCAGATGAAAAGAGCAAGGCTCATAAGGACGATTACTTCGAGCTTAACACAATGGATAAGGTTATTAATCCTAATTCCCTCGATTTCAACGAGGATTGTAAGTTCACTCTCTACGACGGACGTACTGGTGAAAAGTTCGACAACCGCGTAACAGTTGGATATATGTACTACCTCAAGCTCCACCACCTGGTTGACGATAAGATTCACGCTCGTTCAGTTGGTCCATATGCTCTCGTTACTCAGCAGCCTCTGGGCGGTAAGGCTCAGTTCGGCGGTCAGCGTTTCGGAGAAATGGAGGTTTGGGCTCTGGAGGCTTACGGCGCTGCTTATACTCTCCAGGAAATCCTGACAGTTAAGTCTGACGATACTATCGGTCGTGTAAACACTTACGAGGCTATTGTTAAGGGACAGAATGTTCCTACACCGGGTATTCCTGAATCCTTTAAGGTTCTTATCAAGGAAATGCAGTCCCTCGGTCTTGATGTTAAGGTTCTTGACATCAATCAGGAGGAAATTGACCTCAAGCAGAGCTTTGATGATGATCCTATTCCTGCAAGAAGCGATTTCAACGATGAGGAAACTGAGGATCTCAGCGCTCTCTCCGACGATGATATTACTGATGCAGGCTATTCTCTCGGCAACGGAGAAGATGATGACGATTTCGACAGAATGGATAAGGAAGATACCTTCAACTTCGATGATGAGGAAGAATCCGATCTTTTCGGCAGCGATGACGAACCGGATTTCGACTCTTTCAGTATAGATGATGATTCATTCGACGATTAATTTTTAGCGTATGCTTTCCGTGACTGCTCCTTGCAGTTCACGGAGCAGACGTTGTTCACCAAAAAATTGCAGGAGGTAGCAGTTTGGAATTTAATACTTTTGAATCGATTAAAATCGGTCTTGCCTCACCCGAACAGATCAGAAGCTGGTCTTATGGCGTGGTTGAAAGACCTGAAACTATAAATTACAGAACACAGAAGCCCGAAAGAGACGGTCTTTTCTGTGAAAGAATTTTCGGACCCACTAAGGACTGGGAGTGTCACTGCGGTAAATTCAAGAAGATTCGCTTCAAGGGAAAGGTATGTGACCGCTGCGGCGTTGAAGTTACACGCGCAAGAGTCCGCCGTGAGAGAATGGGACACATTGAGCTTGCTGCTCCTGTTTCTCATATCTGGTACTTCAAGGGTACTCCCTCACGTATCGGTCAGGTTCTTGAAGTATCTCAGAAGCGCCTTGAAGAAGTTCTTTACTTCACAAAGTATATCGTTACCGACCCCGGTAATACAGAGCTTGTGAAGAAGCAGCTCCTTTCCGAGAAAGAATATCTCTCATATCTCGAAAAGTACGGCGACGATTTCAAGGCTGAAATGGGTGCTGAGGCTATCAAGAAGCTTCTCAATGAGTATGACCCTGCACGTTATGACTTCCAGAAAAATCGCCTTGTTGAAATGGGTAAGATTTCTCTTGGTCTTAATAAGCTTTCATGCTTCAACAATCCTATGGAATGTCAGTGTGATGAGTGTCAGAAATTCGCTGAGCTTGAAGATGTTGAGTGGAAGAATAATATTGAACTCTGCGCTGATGACCTCAAAAATGAGCTTGTAGGCCTCCCCGCAGGTCAGAAGAAAGTCAAGCTTATAAAGAGACTTCAGATTATTGAATCTTTCCGCCTTTCAGGAAATAAGCCTGAGTGGATGATTCTTGATGTTATCCCCGTAATTCCTCCCGATATCCGTCCTATGATTATGCTGGACGGCGGACGTTACGCAACATCTGACCTTAATGACCTCTACAGACGCGTTATCAACAGAAATAACCGTCTTCTCAAAATGCTTGAGCTTGATGCTCCCGATATCATCGTAAGAAACGAAAAGCGTATGCTTCAGGAAGCTGTTGACGCTCTTATCGACAACGGCAGACACGGCAGACCTGTTACAGGTCCTAATAACCGTGCTTTGAAGTCACTTTCTGATATGCTTAAAGGTAAGCAGGGACGTTTCCGTCAGAACCTCCTCGGTAAGCGTGTTGACTATTCAGGACGTTCTGTTATCGTTGTTGGACCTGAGCTGAAAATGTATCAGTGCGGTCTGCCTAAGGAAATGGCTCTGGAGCTGTTCAAGCCTTTCGTTTTAAAGAGACTTGTTGATAAAAAGGCTATTGCTAATATCAAATCCGCAAGAAAGCTTATTGACCGTGCCGATAATAAGGTATGGGATGCTCTGGAGGACGTTATCAAGGATCACCCTGTAATGCTCAACCGTGCTCCTACGCTTCACCGTCTCGGTATTCAGGCATTCGAGCCCGTTCTCGTTGAGGGTCGTGCTATCAAGCTTCACCCTCTCGTATGTTCAGCATTTAACGCCGACTTCGACGGCGACCAGATGGCTGTACATCTTCCCCTTTCAGCAGAGGCTCAGGCTGAGGCGCGTTTCCTCATGCTTGCTGCAAATAACCTGCTTAAACCCTCAGACGGTAAGCCTGTTGCCGTTCCTTCACAGGATATGGTACTCGGTTCATACTATCTGACTATGGATAAGCCCGGAGAAACCGGCGAGGGTAAGATATTCCGTGACGTAAATGAAGCTCTTATGGCTTACTACGAGCACGATGTATCACTTCACGCTAATATCAAGGTTAAGATTACAAAGGATGTTGGCGATAAGAAGGTTTCAAAGATTATTGATGCTACTGTCGGCCGTCTTATCTTCAACGAGAATATTCCTCAGAATCTGGGATATGTTGACAGAACAAACTCCGACAAGCAGTTTGACCTTGAAGTTTCATTCCTCGTAGGAAAGAAACAGCTTTCAGATATTATCGAAAGATGTATTAAGATTCACGGTACAACAACTACTTCCGAAGTACTTGACAGAATCAAGGCTCTCGGATATAAATATTCAACCCGTGCAGCTCTTACTGTTGCTGTATGTGACGCTTCTATTCCTCCTCAGAAGAAGAGTATTCTTGCTGAGGCTGACGCTGAGGTTGAGCAGATTACTTCTGAGTATGAGTACGGATATATCTCCGCTCAGGAAAAATCCAAGAAGATTATTGCTCTCTGGACTGAAACAAACGACAGAGTTACTGCTGCTCTGAAAGCTAATTTCGACCGCTACAATCCTATCTGGATGATGGCTGACTCAGGTGCCCGTGGTAGTATCTCACAGATTCGTCAGCTTGCTGGTATGCGTGGACTTATTGCTAACACCTCGGGCGGCGTTATCGAGATTCCTATTCGTGCTAACTATCGAGAAGGTCTTAACATCCTCGAGTACTTTATTGCGTCTCGTGGTGCGAGAAAGGGACTTGCTGATACAGCGCTCCGTACCGCTGACTCAGGTTATCTTACACGTCGTCTTGTTGACGTTTCTCAGGACGTTATTATCCGTGAGGATGACTGTGGTACAACAGAGGGTATCGAAGTATTTGAAATCAAGAACGGAAACGAGGTTGTTGAGCCTTTCGCAGAGCGTCTCGTGGGACGTTTCCTTGCTGATGATCTCCGCGATGAAGCAGGCGAGCTTATCGTTTCCAGAAATAAACTTATCAGTGACGCTGACGCTAAGAAGATTATTGAGGCAGGCGTTGAGAAAATCAAGATTCGTTCAGTTCTTCACTGTAAGGCAAGAACAGGTGTATGTGCTAAGTGCTACGGTGCTAACCTTGCATTCAATAACATCGTTTCTGTCGGTGAGGCTGTTGGTGTTATCGCTGCTCAGTCTATCGGTGAGCCCGGTACACAGCTTACAATGAGAACATTCCATACCGGTGGTGTTGCTTCTGCCGATGCGGAAGATATCACACAGGGTCTCCCTCGTGTTGAGGAACTCTTCGAGAGCAGACGTCCTAAGGGTGCTGCTATCCTTTCAAGAATCTCCGGTAAGGTTCATATTGAGGAAGTAAAGACCACAATGAATATCATTGTTTCAAATGACGAAACAGGCGAATCTGAGAATTATATGATTCCTTATAACCTGAAAATCCGTGTTCATGAGGGCGATGTGATTCCTAAGGGTACAAGACTTACAGAGGGTAATATTTATCCTGCTGATATACTCAATATCCTCGGAACAATGGAGGTTCAGAACTATATCATCAACGAAGTTCAGAAGGTTTACCGCTTACAAGGTGTTGATATCAACGATAAGCACATTGAGGTTATTGTTCGTCAGATGCTTCGTAAGGTTAAGATTGAGGAATCAGGTTCAAGCTATCTGCTTCCCGGTACTCTTGTTGACAGTAAGGAAATTGACCAGATCAATTCTGAGCTTCAGGCTCGTATTGATGCAGGCGAGTATGATTTACAGCTTGTTCAGTATTCTCCTGTTCTTCAGGGTATTACAAAGGCTTCTTCTAACTCTGACAGCTTTATGTCTGCGGCTTCATTCCAGGAGACTACAAAGGCTCTTACAGATGCGGCTATCAGAGGCAAGAGCGATAAGCTCCTCGGACTTAAGGAAAACGTTATTATCGGTAAGCTTATTCCTGCCGGTACAGGTATGGATTGCTACAATCAGGTTAAGGTTGTCAGAACCGATGCTCCTGCAGAGCAGCATTTAGCTGCTGTTAATGCAACTGTAACGGCTCCTATGGTTTAAAATATTCTACTAAGGCGGACTTTGTCCGCTTTAGTTTTATCACTTGAAAGGAGATTGCTATGAATCCGAAAATGATTTTATTTGACTATGGCGGAACTCTTGTCTGTGATCCTGTTTACAATATGACAGAGGGAAATAGTGCGATTTTTCCCTATATAACAGAAAATCCCCACAATGTCACAAAAGAAGAATTTGCCGATTACATAAAAGTGCTTTTTGACGAAATTAAAGCGCTGAGGGGAGAGTTTATCGAACTTCATGAGCATATTTTTCTTCGCTATGTGCTGGAGCATTTCGGTATTAAACTTTCAATTTCCATTGAAGAAGCGGAATGGGTAATCTGCAATGCCCTTGCTAAGAATGTAATGACCTCTGACGCGGACATTATGCTGAAATCACTTGCGGAATCGGGTATACGGACTGGTGTTGTAAGCAATCTCTGCTGGTCGGGCAAGGCTCTTGAACGTGTTATGCAGGAGCTTTTCCCTGAGCATAAATTTGAATTTATTCTGACTTCAAGCGAGTATATTTTCCGCAAGCCCGACAGCCGTTTTTTTGATATGGCGATTCGTAAATCAGGTTTAAAGCCTGAGGAAATATGGTTCTGCGGAAATGTTATCGATATTGACCTTGTGGGTGCGAAAAATGTCGGAATGTTCCCTGTTTTCTACGATAATCAGGATATTCCTGACAAGTTCAGACCACTTAACGACATAAATAAAATAGATTTCCCTTATCACCATATTGGCAGTTGGGGAGAATTGATTGAGTTGATAAAATAAAAAATCCCCCGCAAAAGCAGGGGATAGAAAGTGAGGTGTAATTATGGAATATACATACAAAACTAAAATGGTATGCTCAAAAGAGATTAAGTTTGATATCGAGGGCGATATCATCACAAATGTGCGCTTCCTCGGCGGCTGCAACGGCAACCTTAAAGCTATATCCAAGCTTGTTGACGGCTACACCGTGGAGCAGATAGAATCCAAGCTCAGAGGCAACACATGCGGTATGCGCCCTACCTCATGCGCTGACCAGCTCAGTATCGCTGTCAGAGAGGCTTACGAAGCTACAAAGTAGCCTCCGGGTCTGAGAAAATAGACTGATTCAAATCGCCTTTCATGAATTCTATGGCTTTACAGCGGTTTTCTACTACGTTTACTGTGGAATCACCGCCAAATTCGCCGTCAAGAGTCCATGAAATCTGCTCGTCGTTAAGGGCAGTAAAGATTATTTTATTAGTGCGGAAAAATCTGATATACTCCCTGTCAATCTCCTCGGAGATGTTCAGCAGGGAGTGTACTATTTTTTGCAGCTGAACTATATTTGCCGGTTTTTTTATAAGCGTGACTTCGAATACTCCGTCATCAAGAAGAAAATCATTCATTGAGAGAAGTCCTGCAACAGAGCCTGAATTTGTTACCATTCCAAATATAAAATCGTCTTCAAGGACGGTATCGTTGAATTCTATACGCATTTTCTTTGAGCGTAGATTTGTTATCTGCGCCAAGCCGTTAAGGATATAAGAGGCATGACCAAGGAGATTCTTTACCTGCTGTGAGGTCTCATATGTTACGTTGGTAAATGCTCCGAATGCGGCTATATAGGTGAAATAGCGGTTATTAAAGCTGCCGATATCCACTTGAACAGGACTACCCTCTGTTATCCATTTTACAGCCTCCATAGGCGTTTTGGGTATGCCGAGAGTGCGGCCAAAATCATTGGTTGAGCCTGCGGGGAGATATCCGATAGGAATTCGGATTCCGCTTTCGATTACGCCGTGGATGCACTGGCTTAGTGTGCCGTCGCCGCCTGCACATACGATGATATCATAGCCGTTTATACAGGCGTAATGGGATTTTTCCCGTGCGTCGGTGCCGCTTTGGGTTATATGGACGGTTACTTCATAACCTGCTTTCACAAATTCGTCTATTATTTCGCCAAGCATTGCGCCGATAGTCGCTTTGCCTGCGATAAGATTTACAATAAAGAAAAGTTTTTTCATATTGCACTCCTACTTATTTAAAAATAATTATAATACTATTATATCGCTATTTTATGGGATTTGCAATAGAATGATATAATTAAAAAATAAATTTTTTAAAAACCCTTGACAAACCCGAAAAAGTGTGATATAATATAAAAGCTGAATGAGTTAAGAGTAATTCAGTAAGAAAAATTAAGTTCTGGGGTGTCGCCAAGCGGTAAGGCAACGGACTCTGACTCCGTCAGTCGAGGGTTCAAATCCTTCCACCCCAACCAATTTTCAGAAAGCATTAAGTGTAAGCTTAATGCTTTCTTTTTTAGCTGATATACTCTGATGTCAACTAAGTGCAGTGGAGTCTTGTATTTTATAGCAAACGACAAAATCTTTTGGCGTTTGCTATTTGCCGATCCGCACGGAGCAAACTTTAGTTTGCGGATGTGCGAGGCACTTTAAATCATTAATTATAGTGAATGTCAAATTATATTTGACGTTCATTATAATTAGCAAGGAGTATTGATTGTGGATTATAGTTTGGATGTTATTGTGTCTAAGTTGGATTTTGATAATATTGGTTTTGAGGAAAAAACGTTTTTTTGGGAAGACAGGCAGTATTCGCTTTCTCCAAGAGAGTTCTTTATTGATGATAGCATAATTTTTTTAGAAATAACACATGGGACTATATATGATATTTTACTAAGAGATACAAAGATTTATAATCCTTTAATTCTTACACTTTATCGTAAATATAATTCTGTAGAAAAAGTAATCAATAATGATAAAATTATGACATTATTTAATAATATTTTTAGAACAAAAAAATTTGAACTTTATTTGTGGAAAGATGATGAGGTAATAGATAATGAGTATAAATTTGAAGAAGCAATGAATATTAGTAAGATGATGAAAGAAACGATTGAAAACAATAAAAATATTTTGATATATCGTTAATACTGTCCCATTTCCTCAAATTTGCTTTTTATCGTATGGCATAATGTAAATATACTTTGACGAACACTTGGACAGCACAATTAATTACTATCTATAAAAGAGAATCTCTGATACGAAAGTGTCGGAGGTTTTTTATTGCAATTATCTGTAAAGTGTGGTATAATATAGGAGGTCGGACAGACCGAAAAATAAGAATTTGAAAGAGATGTACCCAATGGATAGTAAAGCATTTATTAAATACATATCAGCATTATTGCTGTTTGGTCTTAACGGAATAGTTGCAAGTCATATACCACTTAACAGTTACGAAATAGTGTTTCTGCGAACACTAATCGGCAGTATCCTCTTGATTGTTTTATTCTTACTTAGTAAAGGTAAGTTTCATATAAAAGAAAATAAAAAGGATACCGTCTTTATTGTTTTGTCCGGTGTTGCTATGGGAGCAAGTTGGATGTTCCTATACGAAGCATATCAACAAATAGGTGTGAGTTTATCTTCGCTCCTTTATTATTGCGGTCCTGTCATTGTAATGATACTATCGCCGATTATCTTTCATGAAAAACTGACAGCACCTAAGCTATTGGGTTTTGTGACCGTACTTGTTGGTATTTTCCTTGTAAACGGCAATGCTGTTGGTAGCAGTAATTCTTGGGGATTGTTCTGTGGTGCAATGTCAGCGATAATGTATTTCTTTATGGTAACACTCAACAAGCAATCAAAAAATATCAGTGGTATGGAGAACTCCGTAATACAACTTTGCGTCAGTTTCTTGACCGTTGCAGTCTTTACAGGAATTAAACAAGGATTTATTATCAATGTACCTGCAACTGCTTGGAGTTGGATTTTGATACTTGGTATTCTAAACACAGGAATTGGTTGTTATCTCTATTTTTCACCACTTGCAAAGCTCCCTGTACAAACCGTTGCGGTATGCGGTTATCTGGAGCCTTTGTCGGCAGTTATTTTTGCAGCCCTGTTGCTCGGTGAGAAAATGACCGTAATACAAATTGTTGGTGCTGTGTGCATTATTGGCGGTGCAATGATAGGTGAATTGATAAAACCTAAAATAACGTCAAACCACAATTTATAAAACCGAACATATTCTTAAATGTCATTTATTTTGAGCAAGACAGACAATTTCCCTCCGATGTTTCATCGGAGTTTTTGTTGTTGCAATTATCTGTAAAGTGTGGTATAATATAGGTGGTCTTGCAGAGAAATAAGAATTTATGGAGGTGTCATATGCACGGTTATCAAATCAAATTATTATGGGAAAAACTGATTGAGATTCACGGCTTGATTTTATCTCAGAATTGGATACAATTAAAACGTGCTGCCGTAATCTCAGATGAAACGATTGAAGAAGCAAAAATAGAGATAGAAGCATATCCCGGAAGTATGACAGAATGTCCATATGATGAATTTACTGATGCGGTCACAATCAATTCATTTGACGGCTGGAACGCAGATTGTATGGCATACTTCTGGTTTGATGACGAGGAAAGCGATTTATCAATGGACTGTACAGCTGAATTCCATGGCAGAGAGATGAAACGCATATACATAAATCAAATTCATGTGTTTTAATTGGTTCTATTAGTTAATCTCGATTTATCGAAATGAATTATAATATAGGTGGTCTTGCAGAGAAATAATAATTTTTGGAAGTGATAATATGTTTGACTATAAGAACATAAATGGTATAAAAATACTTAAGGACAAGATTCCGCCAGAGTTTCAATTTTGGCATTGCTTTGGAAATATACTGGAGCTTAATTATAGTTCAAAAGCAATTGATGAATTCTATTGCGATTATACAAATAAAGTAACTTTTCTGCTTACAGATGATAATAAACAGTATAAAATCGAGCTTTCTCTATATAACATAAGTGGAAATTTGAATTTTTGTATGACAAACGGATTATTCAGTGGTTTTATGATAGACGAATATTCAAATTCGGGGAGCGAAATTAATTTTCATCTTTATTCTGTTGAACAGGATATCGAATTTGATTTGTACTGTGAAAAAATAAGAGCCGTTTTACTGTAATGCGCAATCAATTCATACCAATCCCTAAAATGTTAGTAGACAAAGATGATGAGCAGAAATGCTGTATGTCAAGGCGGACGACGAAAGCATACTGCCGTATGGTGAGGATGTCCAACGATGACATACGGCATTTGTGCCATTAGATTTGTCTACTGTTGTTTCAGGGATTGGTATCAAATTCCAATATATCGAACTGAATATGATACACAGCCGCCTGTAAATCGTCACAGGTGGTTTTTCAATGTCAGCATAAAAAATTTTTTGAAATTTTGTCCTATTTTGGAAATTGTCAACGACTGTATTATATGAAAGGGGGAATATGATGCACAGCGATAGTTTACAAAAAAAGCAAATAGAAGTAATTGCAAGAAAAATATTCGACGAATATTGTAACTATGTTTATATAATCGCCGCGAGTAAAATAAAACGATGCGGAACAAAAGAAGATATAGAAGAATGTGTCAGTGATGTTTTTGCTGAGATATTCAGAAATCCTGATATTCTCAGCGGACAAGTCAGCAATCTGAAAAGCTATATCGGGACCATTGCCAAGCGGCGCGCTATAGATACATACAGACGCCTCAGCGTACATCAGGGGAAAATGCTGTCTATTGACGATGAAAATATTACCGAGGCGGCATCGGGGGAAAATATAGAGGAATCGGCGGAAATACGTGAACGTAACAGTATACTGTTATGCAAAATAAAAGAATTGGGAGAGCCTGATTCAACAATTATCATAGAGCAGTTTTATTATAATATGAAAGTGTCCGAAATAGCAAAGGCAATTTCAATGACAGCTGCGTCTGTGCAGAAACGAAGCATCAGAGCAAGAGAAAAGCTGAAAATTCTCCTTGTCGATGCCGGAATATCATTGTAAGTAGGTAAGGGAAATGAGAAGAAATATATTTGATGATGTGGATTTCAATACAGCAGAAAAAATTGCCGAAGAATTTCCTGCACTTACCAAAAAGGATATTGACAGAATGTTCAGGGATTCAATGAAAAAAACTGAGGAATTCCCTGTAAATGAGGAAAGCAGAGATAGAATTTTTAATTCTGCATTGGAAAAATCAAAGCCTGTCAGCTTAATTGACAGCTTTGAAAATGCTGAGGTAATGCAAGTTGAAAAATACAAAAAGCCGCGCATAAGCAGATATATCGGAATTGCCGCCTCTGCTGTCATAGCAGTTGCAGGAATAGGGGGAATACTTCTCAGCAGAAACGGTGGAAATCCCTCTGCTCCCGATTCTGCACAGCCTGCCACGGAGATTGTAACTGAAAATCCCACAGAATCTGAGGAAAATATGACCGTATACGAAAAAGCGGCTTACAGAATAACTGACGAATATCTTACACTGGGAAGATATATCTATGCAGGCGGCTTTGAATATAAGGACACTAACGGGCTTCCGCCAAAGGAAAGCGGCATTGAACTAAATTATAGCTATATACATTCTGACAGCGGTATTGAGGAAAACGGCTCGCAGGTATACTATCCCGTTATTGACGAAAGATTTCCAGATATAGAGGCTCTGAAAGAGTATTATTATTCCTACAGGACGGCAGGGTATACGGTATATGCTGAGGATATGGCGCTTGAAGATGTGCTTTTCGGTGGAGATGTTACCGCGGAAGATATGGCATCTCCTGAAGCTGTGGGCGATAAGCTGTACAATGAGGACGGAGTTTTCTATGAGTATATCAATATCAATGATGAGCTTTATATGCTGCAATATCCCATTGTAGACGGAATTGAGGCTATCAGCGCTATGAAATGGGTTGATAAGCCTGTTGTTTCGGATATAACCGAAAATAGCTTCACGGCTTCACGAAAATTTGTTTCGGTGGAGGGAAATGAAATGGCTTATGTTACGGTTGATTTTGAAATTATATGGGACGAAACAGCGCAGGATTGGCGTGCGGCTTCCGAAACTATAACCGGAGAGCTTGTTGAGTAAGACTGAAATAAACAGAAAAGAGGGTTTATATGAATAAAAGAAGCATTACGTCCTTGGGAAATGGCAAAAAACGTCTTATTATCCTGATAGTTTTTGTTGTGGCTGTTTTAGTTGCATTATACTTTCGTGTGAATCCGAAATGGAAAGCCGCGGATCTTAAAATTGAAACAACAAGGACAGTTTATGATATTCAGTGTGTAAATTCAGAGGGAATGACTCTTGAAAGCCGAATAATTCCCCCTGACGGTTACAGCCGTGTTACTGTTGAAAGCGGAAGCTTTGCCGAATATCTGCGAAAATATCCCCTGCACCCGATTAATATAAAGCTTCCTGTTTACAATGGAAAAAACTTGAACACAGATTCTCCTGCAATTTTTGATATAAGTCTTGGTGATGAAGGATATCAGCAATGTGCTGACAGCATTATAAGGCTCTACAGTGATTATTTCTACGAAAACGGGCGGTTTGACAAGATTTCCTTTGAATTTTCAAACGGCGATATCTGTGACTACAACCGCTGGCGAAAGGGCAAAAGAATGCTGGCACTGGGCAGCTTTTCCTGTGAAATTCCTGCGGCATTTCCTGATGACAGCCAACAAGGATATAGAAATTATCTCAAAACGGTTATGAATTATGCAGGAACACTTTCTCTGCTCAATGAATCTGAGCAGATTTCTCCCGATGAAATCCGTATTGGCGATATCATCTGTGATGAATCTCACGTTGTTCTCATAGTTGATGAGGCTGTCAATGAAAATGGTGAAAAATCCTATCTCATTGGGCAGAGCTTCATTCCAGCCGTTTGCTTTCATATAGTTACAAATTCTAAGGGAGATGTTACTACACCCTGGTTTACACAGGAACAGCTTGAACAGCAGGAATTTGTAATCGACAGCTTCGGATTCAGCAAAAATAATATACGTCGTTGGAAAGACGGTTTTTAGGATTGTTGATACTGCCACAGGGCGCAATTGAGTAATTGTTTTCAGGCTAATAACTGGAATGTTAAGAAATTTCACCTTGATGTTGAAATAGATACAAAAAATAACACTATTTCATTTGTTGGTAATGTTACCAATCTATCTGAATACGGTAAAAAAATCAATGACAAATGTGAGAAAAAGCAGTCATTGAATGAAAATGACATTGGAATTTTTTTCGGTGTATAAATTAGAGAAAAAATAATGCTTGTCGTGAAAACGACAGGAAGTGTGATATTATGAAAAAGATTATTGTAACAGTTTTAACAGCTATAATTGCTATAGTAATTGCTAGATTCAGTGGCATGAAGGTGTATGCACACGGATATGCAGGCGAGTGGTTTAAAAGTGATTATGATATATACATCGGCGAGGTTACAGCGGTGGGTAATATTGAAGTCACCTCGAGAAATCGGAATGTTGAGGTATTGCCTACAGCGGTAATAAAGGGCGATGTCAAAAAGGGTGAAACAGTGAGCTTTGACCTCCTGCTTACCGCATCTTGCGGAATGCTCTGCAAAGGTGAGAAATATCTGTTTGTAACTTCTCCCGAATTCAAACAGGCATATAATATAACAAATTGTGACATGCCTGTTGAATATGGCAGCTATGATTATCCTTTTGAAACCTTTGTAGTTGTGACAGGCTGCTGGCTTTTATATACAGTGTCGGGACGTATAACCTTTTGTCTGATAATTGCTGTTATAACATTTATTGTTGTGAAAAAACGCAGAATAAAAAAATCCGCACAGAAATGAAAATTTCTGTGCGGTCAGTCTATCGAAAAAGCTACAATAAAAAAATTTCAAGGGGACGCTCTCACTTGCAGAGCGTCCCCTCTTTCAAAACAGTCCACAGGACT
>CALGTV010000004.1 GCA_937902395.1 uncultured Ruminococcus sp. | reverse complement strand
ACATACTGCATTTTTGCTCATCATCTTTGTCTACTAACATTTTAGGGATTAGTATTAATTTTGAATAGAACCGCCGTATGCCGAACGGCACGTACGGTGGTGTGAGAGGGCGGTCTATTCCGCTCTACTCGATTATTATTGAGCAGAAACTGCTTGTTCTGCATTGTTTTCAACATTACTCTGAGATTCAACAGGATAATAATTCTGGTCAACAGTTGCAGGCTGTATAGTCTGATTTGAAACTACAGTTTTCTGACAGAGCCACTCACACCACTGTTTGTAATAAGCTGCCAGAGGATGAATACCATCGGAGGTATATGATGCTGTGAGGTTGCCGTTTTCGTCATCGTAAAGTTCGTTTATGTCTATATAGAATACTTTTTTGTTATCTGCAAGTCCTGCGAAAAGGCTGTTGAGATAATCAATATTATCGTTATTAATAACATTTGTTTCAGAAGCCGCTGAAACATGAAGATTAGCCTGTATGTATATGGTTGCATTTGTCTGATGAGCTTTTAGTTTTTCAATAATTGCGCGGTACTTTGTCAGCGTAAACTGAAAGTCATTTCCTACCTCATTGATACCAAGCATAACATAAACCTTGCCGTATTGCTTTGAATCTATAAGCTGGTCAAAAGACTGACCGTTGATGTTCTGACTGTCGATGTTGCTTGCCATCATACCTATTGAGCAGAAAAAATCAGAATTTGTAAATGTGCCGTATTCCTGGATTCCAACTGTTCTTGAATCGCCGATAAATAATGCATCATCAAAGTAAGAAATATCGCTTGCTCCGAAAGTATAAACAGCCTCGGGAGCCTGCGTTGGAGTCTGAACTTGTGCGGAATCGCCTGTGTTGTCAGGAGATTGAGCGCCAGATGAATCACTGCTGTTATTTATTGTATCACTTACAGAAGGTGGCGGCACGTTGACTGTCTTTTTTGCCTCTGAGCTTGTTTTCCATATTTTGTGGAATATAAAAGGGGAAGCCACAAAACAAGTTAAAATCAGCAGTATAGTATATAAATTCTGTTTGTATTTGTTCATTTCCGAAAAAATCTCCTTTGTTCTCCGCGGAAATCTTATAAAAATTGTTTCCGCTATTTTGTTCACACATAATTATCAGAATCGGAAATACATGAAAACATCTTCCATTCCCATGTACATGCAGTATACGGATGCCCAGAACACAACTAAGAGCAGTACTGCGCAGAATGGCGTGTTTTTTATTTTCTTATATATCTTTTCAGGGATTCTTGTAGAGAAAAGTGTACCTGCTATGAAGTACTTTCCGTAGATTCCCCAGTATTTCGCGTAATCCTTTGTATTAATAATAACATCGCTTTCAGCGGCTATACCAAACAGCTTGCTGAAATAAAGCCCGATATCACTAAAATCCTCAATAGCGAAAAGCAGCCATGTAAGTGGAATTGCGAGGAACATGTAAAGATGTCCGATTAATCTGAATTCATTAAGGAATTTGCCAATGAAAAAGCGTTCAAGCATTATCAGACCAAACAAAACAAGTCCCCATACTATGAAATTCCAGCTTGCGCCGTGCCATATACCCGTAAACAGCCATACAACAAGGAAATTGCGTACGATCTTCGCCTTACTGTCACATCGGCTGCCGCCCAACGGGAAATATACATATTCCCTGAACCAGCTTCCCAGCGTTATGTGCCACCTGCGCCAGAATTCCGACATTGTTACGGATAAGTAGGGATAATTGAAGTTTTTCGGGATATTAAATCCCATTATTTCGCCAAGTCCCATAGCCATGAAGGAATATCCCATAAAGTCGAAATAAAGCTGGAATGAATAAGCGATAATACCCAGCCATGCAAGACCGGAAGAAATACTCTCATAGCCAATCATTGAAAGCTCGCGCCATAGACCACCAAGCTGATTCGCCAGAAGCACCTTATATCCGAGACCTATGGTAAAGGTTTTAAGACCGTTTTCGACTTTTTTAATCGTGTGAGTTCGGGATTTCAGTTCCTTTGCAACCGTTGAATATGTAACAATCGGACCTGCAATAAGCTGAGGGAACATACTTATGTATGCACCATAATTTATAAAGCTTTTTTCACTTTCAACGTCTTTTCGATAGACATCGATTATATACGAAACATTCTGGAATGTGTAAAAACTTATACCTATTGGCAGTATTATATTTTTTATAGGCAAGTCAGCACCGAATATTCCATTGATATTTTCTAAGAAAAATCCTGTATATTTAAAGAATACAAGAAGCGAAAAGTTGTAGATTATACCGAATGTAAGCCAAAATTTCGAAGCTTTTCGGAAATGCTGTATAAATTCGCCGATTATGAAGTTGAATAATATAGTCATCAGGAAAAGGGAGGTTTTTATCAATAAATTCCCGATTCCTTCACCGCGGAAACCCATACTGTAGAAAAAAATACTTCCCATAAATATTACTGCATTTTTATACTTTTTTGAAGCAGTCCCATAAATCAGCAAAAATGCCGGCAGGAACAGAAAAATAAATTCCAGACTGCTGAAAACCATTTAATTATCACCCTTTTTTCAGAATCTCCATTACATACAGCAAAAATCCCCTTGCAAAACAAAGCAAAGAGACGTATACTATAGCAATATCTGATAGATTCCGTTCTTCTGACCGCTTTTTATTTCTTTGCGGCTTAGTACCATGCTCTACACAAATGAACAGAAATTTATTACAAAACAGTATCAAATTTCTTTTACATATATTAAAGTACCTATATATATTTTACACGTATTCGACACAAATTTCAAGAGCTTTTAATAATTGTAACAATTTGTAATATTTTGCATTTTTGGCAATTATTATTGACCAAAAATTGCTATAGCAATTTATGCATATCCGACAAAGTTTTTCTTATGCTCTTTACAAATTCAGCAAAATGATGTATAATAAAAATATAAAATAAACTGAATAATTATCATATTTCTTGTATTTTACAGGAATATAGCCGATTTTTTATAATAGTACATTGAATCGTTTATGAGCAAAAAACGCTAAAAAAATTTGTTTGTGTTAATTATTAGGAAAGGAAAAGAGGTATGATTAAACATCTTTCGGGCGATTTCGAAACCGTTGAATATGACAGCAAACGTTCGTTTCTGCTGCACGACAACCACGAAAGCGAAACTTATCCTATACATTGGCATGACGCTGTAGAAATCATTATGCCACTTGAAAATCACTATATTGTTACTGTAGGCGAAACTGAATATGATATCCCCGTTCATGATGTGCTTATCATACCGGCAGGAGAACTTCACAAAATGCCTCAGCTAATCCCGGGGAGAAGATTAATATTTCAGTGTGACAGTAGTGTTCTTAGTGGAGTTGCAGCTATTGAATCAGTAATGCGCGGAATTTCTGCTCCGCTGCTCATAAACAGGGAAATGAGTAAGGAGCTTCACAGTCTTGCAAAAAAGACATTGCTTGATATATTGTCGCTTAATAATAAAAAAAGTGAACTTGCAGATGTGAAAATTTATATATCCCTTGTTAATCTTCTTACGGCAGTAAGGGAATATCAGCTTGAAAAGAGCAAACAGCTTCTGGATTTGGACGATATAAAGCTTGACGAATACAGTGAGAAATTCAATGCTGTTATGAAGTATATCGATGCTAACTATATGTATGATATCTCACTTGACCGTCTTGCTGATGTGGCGGGATATAGTAAGTATCATTTTTCGCGTATTTTCAAGCAGTATAACTCAATGTCATATCTTCAGTATATCAATGCAAGGCGCACAAAGGCGGCAGAGCATCTGCTCCTTGACCCGAATCTGAGTATAACTGACGTGGCGATGCAGTCGGGCTTCAAGAGCCTTACTACCTTTAACCGTATTTTCAAGGAAATCAAGCATTGTACACCTACTGATTTCAAAAAGCTGTTTTCGGCGCATTGAGATAATTAATGTCTCCTCAATAACCGTCCTTTTCAAAAAGCAAGTGATTTTTGTCA
>CALGTV010000003.1 GCA_937902395.1 uncultured Ruminococcus sp. | reverse complement strand
AAGAGGGGACGCTCTGCAAGAGAGAGCGTCCCTTTACTTTTTCGGCATTCTCATATTTTCTTAAAGAAAATTTTGCATTTTTTATAAAATATATGTTGCAGAATTCGGAATTATGTGTTATAATATAAGTTAGAATATACTGCTTATCTGTGTATTCATCACAATATCTGATTATATTACTATTTTATAGAAAGGACGATACCCATGGAATATAAATTTTCCGATAAGGTAAGCGGATTAAAGGCTTCTGCTATCAGAGAAATCCTTAAATTCACTTCCGTACCGGGAGTAATTTCCTTTGCGGCAGGTAATCCTGCTCCTGAGGCTTTTCCAACAGAACGCATTGCGGAACTCTCCGCTGAACTGCTCCGTGATGACCCCGTTCTCGCTCTCCAGTACAATATCACCGAGGGATATACTCCCCTCCGTGAATTTCTCAAAGAGTGGATGACAGAGAAAAATTGCTTCCATAAGGAATTTGATGATATTATCGTTACTTCCGGCGGCCAGCAAGCAAATGAGCTTTCCTGTAAGGTGCTTCTCAATGAGGGCGACACCCTCCTTTGTGAATCTCCAAGCTTTATCGGCTCACTCAACGCTTTCCGCTCCTACAATGTTAATCTTGTGGGAGTTGAAATGGACGAGGACGGAATTAATCTGGAAAAGCTTGAAGATGCGCTGAAAACTCAGCCAAATGTAAAAATCCTCTACCTTATTCCAAATTTCCAGAACCCTACAGGACGTACAATGTCCCTTGAAAAGCGTAAGGCTGTCTATGAGCTTGCCTGCCGCTATGATTTCATCATCCTCGAGGATGACCCCTACGGCGAACTCCGCTTCGCAGGTGAAAATATCCCGTCAATCAAGAGCCTTGACACAGAGGGACGAGTTATCTATTCCTCCACATTCTCAAAGCTTATATCTTCGGGATTCAGAACAGGCTTTGTTTCTGCTCCTGCTCCGATTATACAGAAAATCGTGGTATGCAAGCAGGTTTCAGATGTTCACTCAAATATCTGGGCGCAGGTTGTATCTCACCGCTTTATGACTACTGTTGACCGTGAGGCGCACTTCAACAAGCTCCGCGATATCTACCGCAAAAAGAGCGAGCTTATGTGCAGCTATATCGACAACAGCTTCTCAAAGAAGATTACTTACACAAAGCCAGAGGGCGGTTTGTTTATCTGGTGTAATCTCCCCGAGGACTGCGATATGAACGCTTTCTGCAAGCAGGCAGTTCAGGAATACAAGGTTGCTATTGTTCCCGGAAACTCATTCAGCATATCCGAGAACGAGGTAAGCCACTCATTCCGTCTTAACTACTCCACACCTACCAACGAGCAGATTATGGATGGTATGGAAAAACTTGCTAAAATGACAAGAGATATTCTTGACTAAAAAACTCTAAAGAGAATTAAAGAAAACATAATTTGAAAGGAAATATATTATTATGGCTACTATGGACAGATATCCCGTTACACAAAAATACCTGATGACAAGAAATCAGGCTATCAACTTCCCTATTGACTTCTTTAAGGGAAATTTCAGAAAAAATGACGTTTACGGCGTTGTAATCGATATTCCTATGCCCAACGGCGTTCTCAGCTCAATGGTTTGCTTCATCAACGGAGCTGCTAACCTCTATTTCAACAACGGCGGTGAATACACAGGAGCTTCTCAGAAATACAGAACTCTTGTACAGGCTGCTCACAATCTTGTTGCTTCTTCAAATCAGCTTCTCCCAAAATGCGAAAAGACTACAAAATTTGACATTCCAAGAGGCAGAGTTCACAACGTATTCCTCCTCACAAAGAGCGGCGTTTACAAGACAGAATTTGCTCCCGGAATTATCCCTGAGGACCAGCCTGAAAAACGCCTGATTTACGTTCTCTACCAGAAGGTTCTCAACGAGCTCAGAAGCTGTCAGCTCAAGGACGAGGCTGAAATGAGAAAAGGTAATAACTAACCAAAGGAGCATTATCCCAAATGGAAAATAAAAAACTTATTTTCAGCGGTATTCAGCCTACGGGTACTTTTACTCTCGGCAATTATATCGGCGCTGTACGCAACTGGGGACCACTTCAAGACGAATACAACTGCATCTACTGCGTTGTGGATATGCACGCTATAACGGTCCGTCAGGACCCCGTAAAACTCCGTCAGAATACCCTCAATTCCTATGCTCTGCTTATGGCTTGCGGAATTGATGTTGAAAAATCCATACTCTTTATCCAGAGCCATGTTAAAACTCATGCAGAGCTTAACTGGGTTCTCTGCTGCAACACTCAGTTCGGTGAACTTAGCCGTATGACACAGTTCAAGGACAAGAGCCAAAAGCACCCCGATGATATCAATGCGGGACTTTTCACATATCCCTCCCTTATGGCTGCGGATATTCTCGCTTACAATGCTGACCTTGTGCCTGTAGGCGTTGACCAGAAACAGCATCTGGAGCTTGCAAGAAATATCGCTCAGCGTTTTAATCAGCGCTATGGCGATTTCTTTACAGTTCCTGAACCATATATCGCTGAAATCGGTGCAAAGGTAATGTCTTTGCAGGAGCCTACAAAGAAGATGTCCAAATCCGACGAAAATCCTAATGCCTGCATACTTATCCTTGACGACAAGGACACAATTATCCGCAAGTGCAAACGTGCTGTTACAGACAGTGAAGCGGAAGTCGTTTACCGCGAGGGCAAGGACGGCATAAATAATCTTATGACAATTTATTCCAGCGTTACGGGCAAGGATTTTGCCGCAATTGAGGCTGAATTCGCAGGTAAAGGCTACGGCGACTTCAAGCTTGCTGTTGGTGAAGCTGTTGCCGACCACCTTGAACCTGTACGAAGCGAATTCGCCCGTCTGGTTCAGGATAAGACATATCTCAAAGAGTGCTACACAGCAGGAGCTGAAAAGGCTCTCCGCTATTCTCAGCGTACTCTCAGCAAGGTTTATCGCAAGATAGGCTTTGTTGACAAGGGCTGATGTAACGTGTTATCTCGTTAAAGTGTACAAAATCCCGCAATGTATTGCTGCATATTCTGCAATTAATACGAAATTATCGAAAAAAACTTGCATTTTTCGGCAATATATTGTATTATTATTGTTGGACATTTTTCAAATGCCCATTATACCGGAAGGAGTGCTTTTATATGGTTGAATATCAGCAGAAAAATAATTATTCAATCGGAGATTTGCTTGATATTGTGCGGCTTCTTCGTTCAGAGGGCGGCTGCCCATGGGACAGAGAACAGACACATGAATCAATCAGAAGTGACTTCTTAGAAGAAACCTGCGAGGTTCTGGAGGCTATCGATTTAAAGGATACCGCGCTTCTCAGAGAAGAATTGGGCGATGTTCTTTTACAGGTGGTTTTTCACAGTCGTATTGAGGAAGAACAGAACAATTTTACCTTCGACGAGGTCTGCGATGAGGTATGTAAAAAACTCATCGTTCGACATCCCCACGTTTTCGGTGAGGTTATTGCCGATACCTCCGATGAGGTACTGAAAAACTGGGATTCAATAAAAATGGAAACCAAAGGACAGGAAACCTATACTGATACCCTTAAAAGCGTTGCAAGTACTCTCCCTGCTCTTATGAGAGCACAGAAAGTCGGCAAGCGTGCCATGAGAGCAGGTATGGATTTCCGCTGTGCTGATGACGCTATAGCTTGCATTTCCGCTGAAAAAGCGGAACTTGATAAGGCTGTGACTATGGGCGATAATGTCAATATGGAAGAAGAAATCGGCGATTTGCTTTTCTCCTGCGTAAATGCTGCCCGTCACCTCGGAATCGACGCGGAACAGGCTCTCAGAGCTTCTACGGATAAATTTATCAAACGCTTTTCCATTACGGAGGAGTTAGTTAGAAATGAGTCTCTGGATATGAAAGAGCTGCCCATTGAAGAGCTTGACATATACTGGGACAAAGCAAAGAAAATTATTATGGAGGAAAACAAAAATGACTAAAACAGAACTCATCAATTCAATTGCAGATAAAGCTAACTGCACAAAGAAGGACGCTGCTTCCGCTCTCGAGGCTACATTAGCTGCTATTTCTGAGGCTCTCGTAAACGGCGAGAAGGTTTCTATCACAGGTTTCGGTACATTCGAAGTTCGTGAGAGAGGCGAAAAGAAGTGCATTAACCCCAGAACTAAAGAGGAAATGGTTTGTCCTCCCAGCAAGGCTCCAGGATTCAAGGCTGGTAAGTCCCTCAAGGAAGCAGTAAACAAGTAATTAATGAAAGATTATGGGGCAGGTTATCCTGCCCCGTATTTATAGGTGAACATTATGAGATTAGACAAATATCTTAAAGTTACTCGTCTTATCAAACGTCGTACCGTTGCAAATGAAGCCTGCGACGCTGAAAAAATCGTGGTAAATGGCAAGGTTGCCCGTGCCTCCTATGATGTAAAGGTCGGCGATATAATCGAGATAAATATGGGTACCCGCCCTCTTAAAGTAAAGGTGCTCAACGTTACTGAACACGCTACCAAAGAAAATGCGGCGGATAATTATACTGTTGTTGAATAATGAAAAAAGGAGCTGTAAAAAAGTCTCTTATGGTAAAAAAATAGGCACATCAAAACTACGCAATTTCGCAGTTTTTGATGTGCTATTTTTTAAATTTTTAGGAGTTTTTTACAGCCCCTTTTTTTACTTTGTATTATGAATATCCCAGCGGAAATTTGTCAGCTTTTTTGCCTTTGTATTGTCAAGCAGATTGTTATTTTCAACCTTTGACATATCAAGATAACGATAATTCGTTTTTTCCTCTTTGTTTCCGCCAAAGATACCCTTTATCTTTGACAATGCGCCTACGCCATCTTTCTTCTGAAGCACTGTTCCAAGAGAGTGATTTTCACGCATAAATGCAATAATATCAGCGGCAGAAGTAAGCATTTTATCGCACACATTATAGATTCCTGCAAATTGTTCTATTTCATCTGCATTTTTTACAAAACAGAGTATAAAATCAACCAGATTGTGTACACAACAGAACTGGAAACCATACTGTCCCTTGCCGAATACAAACTTTGAACCGTCCTTTGGGTCGGTAATCTTAGCAACAAGATTATCTGTGAAATTAAAGGTATAAACAGGCGCAACACGAGTTATACATACCATAACTTCTCTATGATGCTTCATTTCTGAAATCAGAGCCTTTTCTGACTCATACTTCATTGCGGCATAGTTTGATGTGATTTTTATATCTGCATCCTCACGAAGCGGCTCTCTTGTTTTCGGGAAATCATAAACTCTATCCGTACTTACAAGGATGAATTTCTTCACGCTGTCTGTGGTCATAGCATAACGATAGATAAACTTATCGCACTGTTTTGATTCATTCATTTCCTTTTCAGTTACAATAGGACCAAGGTCGTTATCTACAGTGCAAGCGGCATGAATCACTATTTCAATTTCATAATCCTCAAATATCTGAGCATAGGTATTTTTATCCGTAGCCTCGCACTGAACGAATGAATAGTTAAGTTTTCCTTCGTTGTATCCTTTTTCTTCTTTATCGGCTGCAACAACCGCATAACCTTTTTTTAAGAGACCTGAGCAAATGTGCTGACCAATAAGGCCGCATCCACCTGTTACAAGAGCTGTTTTCATAATTCATACCCTCCTTTTTTGTAGTAAATATTATTATAATTATTCAGCAGAATTATTATTTGCGTCCTCAAGCATTATATCCAGAGTAGCGTATATTGCGTCGTATGTTTCATTCCATGGTGTACCTCTTGTAGTACTTCTTAAATGCGTATCAAGCAGTTCTCCGCTGTCAGTTGAAATTCCTCTTGAAATGTCAATGAACGGATTTTCATCTGCAAGCTCCTGCATACTGTTTTTCATTTCAACCATTTCATCAGTCCAGCCGTAATCCTCACGGAATTGCTGGTCGCCAAGCTCACTTGTTGTCTCATCGAGAATCGCGAACCGCTTGCAATCAAGATATCTTGCTACACCCTCAGGATTCTGACCGCCCTTTACAAAGCAGTAACCTTCCATACCAACAGGGATATAGTATTCATCAGATTCAGGGTCTTTCGGCATAGGAACAAATCCAACATCTTCGCCGTATTTCTTTTTCCATGATTCCTCAGCCATATAAAACTCATAAAGTCCTACAGGATAGAAAAGCAACTTGCCTTCACCAATATATTCGGGGTGAGAAGTCCAGCCATAATCTCCCACACCGATGGCAATACTTCCCGATGTATAAAGGTCATACATGAAATTCTGAACCCGTTCCATTGCAGGATTGCCTATATTATTTATAAGCTTGCCGTCCTGTAATTCAATTGCAGGAACTCCCGTTGTAGCTATAAGACCGAACTCATACCACCAGCTGTCAATGCCAAATTTTTCATTTTCAACATCTACAAAGCTTTTGAGCATATCGTGGAAAGCGTCCCATGTCCATTCGTCATTTTCATATAGAACAGCAGGGTCGGTAAGTCCAGCCTCTTCCACGGTTTTCTTATTATAGACACAAGCAACGCTATCCCCTGTAGTCTGTGTAACCACGCAATAATGCTTATCATTCCACAGCAGACCGTCATTTATGTCCTTAACGTCTTCCCAGAGAGGCGAATCAAAATCAATGTAATCATCAACGGGAACAAACATTCCCCTTATTGCACCCTTTGGAAAAGCGTCCTTATCTCCTGCATAAAAGAAATCCACACCGTCACCGCTGTCAATCATCTGAGCAAGCTTTTCGTAGCGGTCGTTATGCTCACATTGAATCCATTCAATATTACCGCCGTATTTTTCCTCAAAAGCAACAAGTTCTGTAGGTTTGTTCTTACCTGTAGCATCAGGGTTTATATCCCATGTGGAAAGCCATTTTATAGTTTTGTTTTCAAGTTCCACATCTGGAAGAAGGTCGGTAGTCATAACATTTTCGTGAATTTTGTTGCGGACATCCTCGGAAACATCAACGTCTGCATAAGGATTCTTCTCCTCTTTTTCGCCGCATGCAGTTGCGGATACAATAGCAGTCAAAGCGAGCAGAAACGCTGTAAATGCCTTAATTTTTTTCATCAATGAACTCCTTTTTGTCAAATATACACGTACAATATCTGTTTTATTAATTATAACATTTTTACACATATGCTGTCAATAGTAATTTTTCATAATAGAAAGCACAAAAATTTGGGGATATTTTTTAAATGTAATTTCAATTTCTTTATTAATTTATACGCAATAACTAATAAATCGTTCAGAAACATCTGAACGATTTATTTTAATCCAATTATTGCCGTAACTGATTTTGTAGGCGTCAGCAGATAGCTGTCTGTACATGTCAGACCAATCCGACGCTGTGCATTAAGATATTCAAGAAAATCTCTTTGCAACTCTATAGGCAAATCCCCATAACCTGCGCTAAAACGATATGTTCTCTGTTCTCTTGGCATATCCCCGAATATTTCAGTTTCTGCAATGTCGCAAGTCTGCTCAATAGCGGCACTGCACAACGCATCAACCGCAAATGCCGCCGCCATATCTACCACAGATGTCTCACGTATCAGCCTGTCGGCCTCCGCGGATACCGTAGCTGCAAGCACTACTGCCCTGCTACAGCCCTCCAGATGCTTGCAGATACTCTTTCCGGTAAGTACAGCAGGAAATCCTGCAAGATGTACTCCCTCCGCTAAAAATTCCACATCTGCTTCGCGATAGACGTAGGACGGTTTTAGTCGGCTACGGACGATTTTTTCATATTTATCAAGTATAGCCGCCGTCTGCTCATCGGGAGCAGTACAAATTCCCATATATCGCGCGGCTTCTGTTTTTGAAATCTCCCCAAGAGTTATCATACAGATATAACTCCTGCAACTGCCTCGCTGATTTTCTTAGCAACATAGGGATTATTCATAGTATAAAGGTGGATTCCGTCAACATCTCCTGCCGCAAGGTCAACTATCTGGTCGATAGCATAAGCAATTCCTGCATCGCGCAGAGCCTCGGGATTATGCTCATATTTCTGCATAATCTTAACGAACTTCTGCGGCAGACTTGCGCCGCAGGTTGTAACCATTCGTTCAATCTGCTTTTTATTTACAACAGGCATAATTCCAGCTTCAATAGGCACATTTATACCCTTGGCAGCAGCTTTTTCGCGGAATTTCCAAAAATATTCGTTGTCGAAGAAAAGCTGTGTAATAAGATGGTCTGCGCCCGAATCTACCTTGATTTTCAGATTCTCGATATCCTTGTCAAGAGTATCCGCGTCGGGATGTCCCTCAGGATAGCAAGCAGCTGCAATATCAAAATCGCCCTTGGTGCGCAGATAGCATATAAGGTCACTTGCATAGGCAAAGTCCTTGACAGGCGGAATATCAGGGTTTATATCGCCGCGGAGGGCAAGAATATGGTCAATTCCCCTGCTTTTCGCCTCCTCCAGAGTAGCGTCAATCTGATCTCTTGTGTAATTGATACACGGCAAATGAAGCACGGGTGTTACGCCCATAGTCTTAACTTTTGAAGCAATATCGAGGGCAAGACCACTATTGCCGCTTCCTCCCGCGCTATATGTTACGCTGATGAAATCAGGGTGCAAATCTCCCAATTCGTCCAGAGCCTTATAGATTACATCAACAATACTTGTATTTCTCGGTGGAAAAACCTCGAATGAATAAACCGTTTTCTGACTAAATAAATCTTTCGCTTTCATATTTTTCTCCTATATTGACCAGTCGATTTCTTCCATATTGTTCATTCTCAAAAACTCATTCGCCTTTGAGAAATGCTTACAGCCAAAAAATCCGTTGTAAGCTGAAAGAGGACTTGGATGTGCCGCTGTAAGTATAAGATGATTAGGATTCGTTATAAACTGAGCTTTTGCCTTAGCGTCAGCACCCCACAGCATGAATACCATGGGCTTTTCGCGGAGATTTAACAAACGTATAACCTCGGTAGTGAAAATCTCCCACCCCTGTCCGCGATGACTTCTTGGCTGATTTGCACGGACAGTCAGCACTGAATTGAGCAGTAACACACCATTTTCAGCCCATTTTGTCAGTTCTCCGTGCATGCCTGAATTATTTATGCCAATGTCGCTGTAAATTTCCTTAAAAATATTCACCAAAGAGGGTGGCGGAGCAACTCCCTGACGCACAGAAAAGCTAAGCCCGTGAGCCTGCCCCTCGCCGTGGTATGGGTCCTGCCCGATAATAACACATTTTACATCATCGTAGGAAGTCAGCTTCATAGCGTTGAAAATATCGTACATTGAGGGATAAATCCGCTGAGACTTGTACTCAGAAATAAGAAACTGTCTCAGTTTGAGATAATAGTCTTTATCAAATTCACCGTCTAATATTTTATCCCAGTCATTATTAAAATTAACCATTATTCAGCTCCGTATCGTTATAAATTATTCCGTCATAGAATTTGAACTTAACCAGTGTATTTCGCTTGTAAGTGAGCGAACCCTCTTCGTTGAAGGGAATCTGCCCGTATGCTTTCTCGGAACACTCAATTTTCAGCTTTTTTCCCTTGCGAGTAATAAACTCCAGTTCAAAATAAGGATCAACTATGTGCATACTTCCGTCACTTTCATACACTCTCAGGCGGTCGTCTGTTTTGCGGACAAGCTTCACCATTTCAACGATTGGCTCATTGCTGTACTTCTGCACATTATCAGATTTTCTTGCACTGCGGACAGGTTCGCCGTCAGTTTCCTCAATAAAAAAACCGATTAGCTTGCGCATCGGACCCTTTCCTCCGAAAAAAATCACCACAATCAGCAATACTGCGGCAATTGACCCGAGCATAATTAATAAAGTTTTTAATTCCTGTGTCATACTGTTTCTGCCTTTCCTTTGTTTTATATTTCTATATATTACATTATATAACATTTTTTTGAATTTTGCAATATGTTCTTGCAATTTTCTCCATTATGATGTATAATTATCTGTACAAACATTTTTTGGAGGTTTTTATGCAGAAAGTTTTAGGATATCTTCGCAAGGCTGTTCAGCAATATAATATGATTTCCGCCGGCGATCGCATTGCTGTGGGAGTATCAGGTGGAAAGGACAGTCTCACTCTTTTGTGGGGACTTGTTCGTCTACGTGAAATACTCGCTATAAACTGTGACATTACAGCAGTTTCTGTTGACCCACAATTCGACGGAAACCCTGCCAATTTTTCACAGATTTCGGAGTATTGCGAAAAATTAGAAGTTGAACATGTAATTATACCTACGCACATCGGTGAAATTGTTTTTGATATTCGCAAAGAAAAATCCCCCTGCAGTCTTTGCGCCAGAATGAGACGAGGCGCACTTAATAATTTTGCCGCAGATAATAATTTTACTAAACTTGCTCTTGGTCATAATCTTGACGATGCAGTTGAAACATTTCTTATGAATCTGCTTACTGAGGGGCGAATTGGCTGTTTTTCTCCTGTTACATTTCTTAATGATAAAAAAATATCAATAATTCGCCCACTTGTTCTTGCTCCTGAAAAAGACATACGCAGAGCCGCAAATAAACTTAATTTACCTGTGTTTAAGCTTAACTGCAAAGCCGACGGAACAACAAACCGTCAGCGAACAAAAGAGCTTACAGCTATGCTTGACAAAATGAATCACGGTTCAAAAATGCGAATATTCGGCGCAATGCAAAGAGACCTTGAGGACTGGAAAATCAAACTGACATAAAAAAGCTCTCCTTTCGGAGAGCTTTTATTATTGTTCATTAAGAATTATGACTATTTAATTAGTCTTCCTTCTTTCTGAGAACGAATGCAGTACCGAGAGCTACAGCAAGACCTGCTACTGCAACGCCTGCACCTGCAACACCAGTCTTAGGTGAGTCGTCCTTCTTAGCTGTTGTCTTCTTAGCTGTTGTAGCCTTCTTAGTTGTTGTAGCCTTCTTAGTTGTTGTGCTTGATGTTGTTACATCATCTGTTGTTGTTGTGCTTGTTGTTGTTACATCATCTGTTGTAGTTGTTGTAGCTGGCTTAGATGTTGTTGTAGCGGGCTTAGTTGTAGTTGTTGTAGCAGGCTTTGTAGTTGTTGTAGTTGTAGTAGTAGTTGTTGTTGTAGTAGTTGTTGTTGGAACAGGACCAGCGATAGCGATATAACCGTCCATGTCAGCAGCGATATCAGCAAGAGCAGCACACTTAGCAACGTCAGCAGCGTCAGCCTTGAAGTTGTTGTTTGTCTCCTTGTTGTAGATACCCTGTGTCCAAGCGTAAGCCTGCATGAGCTTACCAGCCTCATCCTTTTCAACGTTTACGAAAAGATCCTGTGTCTTACCAGCTGATCTGTAAACGATATCGATAGGATATACATCGCCTTCCTTAGCATCTGTAGGAAGATCAAACTTAAGAGTAAGAAGGTTTCCTGTGAATCCGTTGTTAGCCTTAGCAGCTGTAGCAGCGAATACACCCTTCATGTCCTTATTGTAAGAAGAAGCGTTTCCGTCTACTTCAAATGTTCTGATATCAAGGAACTCGCCAGCCTCGCCAACAGCGATATCAGGAGCTCCTACACGGTTAGTTACGATCTCGAGACGAGAGTCATAGTAGATGTGCATACCAGTTGAAGCATACTTCTGGTCAACGTTTCCGCCTACTGTGATGTTTACTTCCTCAGGGGTATCATCAGTTGCCTCAGCAAGTGTGATTACCTTCTTGGAAGCTGTAAGTGTGGGCTTGAGCTCAGATGCTGCGATCTGATCAGCTGAGAATCCGTTATCAGCTGTTGCCTTATCACCCTCTGCAAATGCGTTAAAAGAACAAGCAGAAGCTGCTACAACACCCATAGCGATGAGAGATGCTGCTCTCTTTAATGAATTTTTCATTTTGATTACTTTCCTTTCAAATAAATAATAATTAATATATATGTCTATCTGCCGCCGTTATGACGGCAGATTGAACACTAAATTAGTCGTTGTATTTGCCGTATACACCGAGAACATCGTTCCAAGTGTCTCTTCCTGTATCTCTACCTGTGCTTATCTTAGCATAGTAGCCGAGGATGAATGAAGCATCAGAAGCATCGATTACTCTTGCAGGCTTGAGTGCTACATAGTTATTAGAATCATTCTCGTTGTCAACGTCAGCAAGGAATGCTGCGAAGTCATCAAGAACAGGATCATTTGCTACGAGAACATTGTTTGTTGAGAACTGAATCTCACTTGCAACTGCGCCAGTAGAAATCTTAGCGTAGTAAACCAGTGCTGTTGAAGCGTCAGAAGCATCTGCTACCATATCGAGATCAGCGTCACCCTTAACACCGATGTAAGCTGTTGCAGAAACAGGGCTTCCGTCGATATTCTTAAGTGCCTCGCCAGCCTCAGCGATTACTTCGTTATTTGCATTTACGATCTGCTTTGTAGCATAGATCTGAATCTGAGCTGCGAACTGGTTCTCAGCTTCTGTGTTAATAAGCTTGAATACATCAGCGGGAACGTCCTTGAACTCGATAGAATCAGTGATATCAACTACTTCACCAGCTTCGAGAATTTCCTGCTTAATTAAAGCGCCGTCCTCACCGTAAGAAAGTACGGAGTAGTCAATGCTGTATCCGAGAGATTTAACCTGATCAATGTTGAACTCAGGGTCAATGTCAAGGTAGAAACCAACCTGTGTCTCTGTGTGGTAATTTACAACATACTTTGTTTCAGTTCTTGTTGTTGTGGATGTATCATCGCCACCGTCGCTAACTGTTGTAGTAGTTACAGATACGTCACCGCCGTCAGATACTGTGGATGTTGTTGTAGGTGTAGAAACATCGCCACCGTCACTAACTGTTGTAGTAGTTACAGATACGTCACCGCCGTCAGATACTGTAGATGTTGTTGTTACATCACTTGCGCCGCCGTCAGATACTGTGGATGTTGTTGTACAATCATGATCACCTAAATCAGTCTCTGTTGCTGTTGTAGTTGTTGTTGTTCCGCTACCGTCATCAGAAACCGTTGTTGTTGTAGGACCAGGGAAACCAGGAGTTGTTATATCTGATACAGTAGGCTCTGTTGTTGTAACATCATCGCTAACAGTTGATGTAGTAGTTGTTGTAGAAGAAGTTGTTGTAGTTGTTGTTGTAGTTGTTGTTTCCTTAACAATAACTACTCTCTCAAGCTGGAAGTCAGCGGAAGCAAATCCTTCGCCTTCGTTTGTAAACTTGCTTGCATCAGCAACAGCAGTAAACTGCTTGTAGGATGAAACAGCGTCCACATTATACTTTTCCTCAATATAATCCTCAACATCAATCCACTCAGCCTCTGTATCAGCAAACTTACCTGAAATTGTAGCTACACCGTTAACAAGTGAAGCCTCAATATCATAGATAGAATCGCCAAAAGCGCCAAGCTCAGATGCCTGAATATCAATTGTAACAGGTGTCTTGTCGTTTGCCTGTGCAAGAGCATCATTGTAGATCTCTAAAGCCTTTGCATTAGAAGCAAGTTCTAAGCAAGTTGTACCGGGAAGGTGCTTGCCCTTCTTATTGAAGAGAATCTTATCAGCCTTAGCAATAATCTCAGATGCAGCATCAGCACTTAAAGACTTATTTGCTGCATATCCCTTAGCAATATACTCCTTAGCGAGTTCAAGCTTGTCTACATAGAATGCAACAGAATCTTCGATTTCTGTATATGCATCTGCTGTATCAACATACTGGCTATACTTATCGCAAGCTTCCTTTGCTGTGCTCTTAAGAAGATCAAACTTTTCAAGTGCCCAATCAATAACGCCAAGACCATAGTAAACATTGCCTGTAGCCTTATCTGTGAACTTAAGTGTTCCATCAACTGTTGTACCGTCTGCAAGCATATTTGCATTGATAACAACTTCAAGATCGCCTGCAATTACAACATCCTCAAAGAAGTTGTCAGGTGTATCAAGATCTTCAACGCCATACTTAGCAGCAAGTTCCTTTAATGCACCACCAATTGTGTTGCTTCCGCCAGCTGTGAAAGTAGGTGTGATATTATCAAGTGAAGCAGTAACTGTAATTTTACCGTCAGCTTCAACATTATAAGCGATATCGCTCATTTTTTCGATAAGGCTCTTTGTAACCTCTGCATATTCGCCAGATTTTTCAATTGCAGTTTCGTAAGCCTTAGACATATCAATTACGTCTGAGCTCTTGTCACCTGCAGCAACACTTGCAATAAGACTTGAAACAGTTACATTCCAATCAGATGATTTTACATATGTACCGTCAACTTCTGCGTAATCATTTTTGGGAGCAATATAAAGAATGCTTGTGGCATCGCCATTGTTAAGTGTCATTGAGCTTCCAGCTGCCCCCTTCACTGCTGTTGAAGAATAACTATCAACATATACAGCATTAGCAACACTCAGACACTGTGTGAGAGCAACGGGTACTACAGATGCAGCCGCAATAGCTCTCTTGAGTAATGAGTTCTTCATTGTTCTATACCTCTCTATCATTTTATTTCCCCCAGTTCCCTATCTATACGACAGAAAAACCGAGAATATCTTTGCCAAGCTGTATAAACAAATATAATAGCCTGTCAAAAATCCATACTATCATTTTATCACACAATTCTTGATAAGTCAAGACAAATTGTGCAATTTTCTAAATAAACATTGACGATATATCGCGTCTTTTTTTGTTGGTATTTCACAATTTTGCGCGAAATACCCAAGAATATTCACCGTTGTTTATGTTTTTATGATAAATATTGATATATCGCAGATTTTTTCAAAATTTATCATCTTTTGCTTTTTGTCTATTATATCATGTTTTCTTAAATTTGTCAACAGGTTTTTTTGCCCAAATTTCGCAGTTTTCGGATTTTATCTGTACAAATAGTTATATCAACTTTGCTTTCGTCATTTTGTATAACACTATTATAAAAAAAACAGGACCCGAAGGTCCTGTTTTTATTGCATTGGTTTATTCAAGTGTACCGTTAAGAGCATATTTATCGAAGCTCTCTTTGTAGTTATCGCCAAGAACGTCAATCCAGTTCTCATGTGCCTGGTTCTCTGTGAATACACCTGTCATAACATTTGCATAGAACTTAAGAACACTACTTGCATCGGAAGCATCGATGATTCTATCTTCGTCTGCTCTTGTAAGTGCCCAGTTGCCCTTGCTGTAGCAATCCTTATCTACGTCAACGAGGAATGCTGCAAGTTCCTGAAGCTCAGGATTTGTAACAAATACTTCGTTTGCAGATTCGGGTCCTACTGGTGTTTCAGCCTTAACGCCGCCTGTCATAACCTTAGCGTAGAACGCAAGTGCATTAGATGCATCTGATGCGTCTACTACGTTACTGAGGTCAGAGTCACCCTTAACACCGATGTACGCAGTTGCTACAACCTGCTTGCCGTCTTCATAGCAGAGAGGCTCGCCGTTATAGAATACATTAAGCTCATAAGTGAAATCTGTCTCAGATGCTCTATAAGCTTCCATAGGTGTGCCGCCGCCGTTTACTGTATCTGCAAATGTAACCTTAGAAGGATCAAGTGTTACCATCTGACCGTCTTCAAGTACATACTTAGCAGTTACCATTTCAGCAGGGAATGATCTTGGATCGTGGCTGAAGAAGTATCCGTCTACTACTGCAACTGTTACAGTTGTATCTGGATCAGCAACGATGTAGTTACCCTTTGTTGAGCTTGTTGTAACATCGCCAGGGCTTACTACTCCGTTATCACTTGTAGTAGTTGTAGGTGTAGGAACGTCGTCACTTACTGTTGTAGTTGTAGGTGTAGGAACGTCGTCACTTACTGTTGTTGTTGTAGGTGTAGGAACGTCATCACTTACTGTTGTAGTTGTTGTTACAGGAGCAACAACCTTAATCTGTCCGCCCATTACAAGAATGTGATCAGTAATATCATTTCCATTTGAATCACTTACAAAGAGATCTGACATACCAATATCGTATACATCTCCATCCTTAGCATCCTCAGGAACCTGGAATGTAAGAGTGATTACGCTTGAACCGTCAGGACCAACAGTAGCTGTACCCTTAGCATTTGCGAATGCAAATTCCTTTGTATCAGTATTCTGCTGGAAAGTAGCTCCATAAGCCTCAGAACCTGTAGCACCTACAAGCTTAACATTGCCTTCAGCATCAATTACAAACTGAGCACCGCCAATTTCAAGCTTAGTATTGTTAGGATCCTTTACTATGAAGCTGAGTGACACTTCCTCGCCGGGAGCAGCTGTTACTGTTTCACCCTGCCAGATAATAGAACCACTCTGTACAGATACTGTAGTTGTAGGTGTAGTAACGTCGTCACTTACAGTCGTTGTTGTAGGTGTAGGAACGTCATCACTTACAGTTGTTGTTGTAGGTGTAGGAACGTCGTCACTTACTGTTGTAGTTGTAGGTGTAGGAACGT
>CALGTV010000002.1 GCA_937902395.1 uncultured Ruminococcus sp. | reverse complement strand
TTTGAACGTGAGGGTATATCGCACTTGGATTTGACTGCGATTGAATTGAAAAGAGAGGACGCTCTGCAAGAGAGAGCGTCCCCTAAATAATACATTATTTCGATTTTTCAACACACCACACAACTTTTATGTTGTATTGTCTTATTCATGGAAGAAGTACGGGAGACAATCGTATACGTAATGTCTTACATATCCCCACCAGTGCGTGAGTGCAGGCGCTACCATGTAGTAGAAATTACCCTGCGAGAAGTCAGATGTATATACAAACTGAGAATACTTCTTCATTGCTTCAATCTGAGGTGTAACGTTAGGATATGCTATATCTTCGCTTCCAGTTGCACACATAATGAAATATTCATTCTTTTCAAATCCTGACTTGTCAATAGCATCTGCAATGGAACGTGCCTTGTCGTCTCCTGAGTTTCCTGACCAGTGGTCACCGCTGAGAGGCATATAATATCCAACAATATCAAGGCAATTCTGCATTACAGCCCATGTTGAAACCGCTCCCATTGAGAAGCCTCCATATGCTCTGTGCATTCTTGAAGCTGCAATATCTTCTGCTGATGTTGATTCCGCATATGTGGAATATTTACCCTCAACGAAAGGTACTACGCTCTGACGGAACTCATTGTAGAAATTTTGTGCTGTACAATTTCCACCGTTGAATGTAGGCGTAACAATAATCATTGGTTCAAGTTCGCCGTTCTGAATCATATGGTCAAGAATATTGCCAAGCTTTGCATCCTTGTCATAGAAAATCGTATCTTCATTTTCGCCGCCGCCGTGCATGAGATAGAAGATATTGTACTTCTTACTCTCATCGTAGCCATATGGGAGATATACGTTAAGGCTCTTCTGACCGTTGATGCTGTTATATGTCTCCTTGATAATTGTACCCTGCTGGTTTGCAGGCTCATTGATATATTTATCGGGAGCAGCCTTATACTGAAGATTTGCATTATAGTCAAATGGCGTTTTTTCCGGCTCGGGAGGTATAATTGGCTCACCCTGCGGAAATTCCGTAATCTCTCCCATAACAAACTGCTGAATAAGTACCAAATCGTTTACAGCAGCTTCACCGTTATTGTCAGCATCGGCATTTTTAGCAGCTTTATTCTTTTCAAATCCATTTATATAACCAATTCTTGCAGCAATAACATCGAATACATCAACAACTCCGTCGCAAGTGACATCGCCGCGGATAAGAGGAATTTCCACACCTGCGCCTGAAATTTCCATACCCTTTAAAGCAGCAACTACGTCATCAATATAAAAATCACTTGTACCGCTGTCGGTTTCAACATAAATGTGCAAATCAGAAGAACCTGCTGGTATCATATAATTTGTATTGGAAAGCTGAATCCAATCTCCGCTGAATGCTGAACCGCTTGCAATTTTATCGTAATATGTTTCTCCGTCACTTTCGTTGTACTGGAGTGTGAGGTGAAATAAATTCTCCTTATTTTCCGTGGGACACATTACATTTACACTGAATGAATATTCCTGTCCGGGAATAAATACATCAGTGCTGACAGCCTTTGAAGCACCGTTCCACTCAGCTTCACGACCTGACACGAACAAAGACTTACTACCTTCATACTTCACATCAGCACTTACTGAGACAGCCGCAGAACCACGACCTGACCAGTCACCCTCTCCGTTTTCAAAGGAATCTCTGAAAAGTTCTGTATCAGCCGCCGATATGCCCAGAGGCGTAAATGCGCTTACACACATCGCTGCAGCTGAAACAAATGCCATTGCAGATTTAGAAAATTTCCTCATACAATATTCCCCTTTTTTATAATAATATATTTATATTCACTTTATATTAACATTCTATCAAACTAAAATTAACATGTCAAGTCAAATTTGAACATTTAGTGGACAAAACAAATATATATTTTTTTAATAGATTCTTATAAGCCCATTTATAACCATACTAATATTCCTTTAGCATCCGGTGATATAATTTGTCGAATCCGATTATGTTTTCAGAAAATTTCTAATTATTTTTTTAAAGCTCATTGACTTTCATAATTTTATATGATAAAATTTTTCAAATGTGTTATGCAGATATAAATAACAATTTTATTTTGAAATTTATATTCTTGTAATTTTACACAGATTTAACATTTCTACTATTTCAGATTTAACAACGATATGGTAAAATTATATCGCAAAATTTAATTACGCAATATAACAAACACTGTTCTACACAATTTTAATTCACCTCCAAATTATTAATCTTTTGTACTCCGATCTTAACCAGACGGAGAAACAAAAAATCTTTAAGAATGGGATGAAATATATGGAAAAAACAACCCTAAAAGTTTTGATTTGCGATAATTCCACTGAATTTGGAATTAAACTCGCATCACATTTAAGCCAAAAAAATATTTATGCTTATACACGAAAAAACGAAGAAAATGCTATTGTAAGTTCAATAATATCAGATTCTCCTGATCTGGTAATAACAGATCTCTCTTTAAAGGATTCAGATGCAGTACAGCTTCTTGTAAAACTCCGCAGTTATTTGAAAGTCCTTCCAAAATTCATTGTTATATCAGATATTCACAATAGCTATATTGACAGACAGCTCATTGAATGCGGCGCCGCTTATACACTTTCAAAGCCTTGTGATAATGACGAAATATACAACGTCGTTCAGCTTATCACAACTAGACATCTTTCTGTTGACTGTGATGATGCCGAACTTATCATTACTGATCTTATACGCCGCCTCGGTATACCTGCACATATAAAAGGTTACAGATATTTACGTACTGCAATACTTGAAAGTGCGCAGAATCCTATATATCTTGATAATATGACAAAAATGCTCTATCCTCGTGTAGCTGAAATATACCAGACTACTCCAGAAAGAGTTGAACGTGCTATCAGACATTCTATCGATGCTGCCTGGAACAGAACCAATAAAGAAGCTATGTGCTCATTTTTCGGTTGCAGTAAGGAAAATTTCATCACACGACCTACAAATTCAGAATTTATCGCTCTTGCAACTGATAAACTTGAACTGCATATGAAAAAGAATAAAAAGAATCAGACATATATTTAATAAATATTTTCATATACAACAACAAATATTTTCATATACAACAACCCGATTTCTGTCGAACATCGCTTTTCTTCACCTGTATTTTTCTGAAAAGTGTGTGAAAACTATTTACAAAAGCTTTGATATATGATATAATATCAATATGCACTATCCCCTTTTCCCCTGTAATAATAATTTCGGGGGCGTAAAGGTTTCGACGGGGATCTTGAAGTGCGATAAGCGAGCGGAGCTGCGGTGTAATCTCCTTAAACTGCACCACGTTTAAATATAAACGCTAGAAATAATATTACAGTTACTAGAAATAGTGCACTGGTAGCAGCTTAAGTCTGCTTCTGTCCTGTGATTGAGTACCGTGGCTTTCACATGGGCATCGACTAACGGTGAACGATCCTGCGGAGTGTCCGTTCCGCTTGATTGTATTCGGACTACCTGAACTTTCAGCCTGTTTGTCGGCGGTCTATTCGGGGAATTATAATAGATAAACTACGCTCGTAGAAAGTTGCATGAATGGGTTTTCGGACAGGGGTTCAATTCCCCTCGCCTCCACCATAAAAATAAGCCGCTATAAATTGGATTTCCCGATTTATAGCGGCTTTTATCATAATGTTCACATATCTATTTCAACCAATAGATTGTGCAATCCGTCCTGTGACAGCACGCCTCTTTTAAGGTCGTGTGGAATTTCGCCGCGCTCATCAGCTTCATAATCCAACAGCCATTGACCATCTTCATAATATTCAATCAGTTCATTCAGCATAGCTTTTAATGGTGAAACGTTATGTATCTGTACACCCTCGTCAACGGCACGGCTTATTGTATCAAAATACAGTTCCATGCGTACAATTCTTGCAGTGCGATTTTCTGCAACAGTGTGGCTATATTTCCATAGATTCTGACCATTAACAGATTTTTTTATTTCATCCATATTATATCAACACTCCATTGCAATGGTCAATTTCATGCTGAATAATCTGCGCAGTCCAACCGCTGAAAGTTTTTATGCGGTTCTGCATATCAACAGTCTGATACTGAACCTTTATTGTTTTATATCGAGTACATTTTCGCGGTCCGCCCAGCAGTGAAAGGCATGATTCCTCTGTTTCATAGGGCTTTTCCTGTTTCAGAATAACAGGATTCAGCATTGTCATATATTTTCCTTTATCGTAGGAAAAAGCAATTATTTTTTTGCGTGCACCTATCATATTTGCCGCCATACCAACACAGCTTTCCTTGTGAGCGATAAGGGTATCAAGCAAATCCTGCGCAATATCCACATCATTTTCGGTTGCTTCCTCTGATTTGCAGGCAAGGAAAATAGAATCGTGGATTAATTCTTTTATCATAATTTCACCTCTTTTTTATAGGATGACGTATAACCGTTTTCCACTTTTCAGGAACAGTTTTTCTTGGATCTGAAAGATATATTTCATGATGCAAACGCTCGGAAGTCATATCATTTTCATAACCATTTTCAGCAAGAAATTCATCCATTAAAGCTACTGTTGAAGGCTCATCATCATATGAACCATGATGCATTATCTGAACGCACAAGCCCTCGTCTATTGTTAAAAATTCCGCAGTGGAGCAATCCAGCTTCTTCTTTTTTGCAGCAGTTTCCACAGCCCAATCAAAATTCTTCTTTGAGATAAAATCCGGCAAACGGATAACAGAAATCCAGTTAAAAGAGGATTTATCTGTATAATCTACACCGTCAATACCCTCCTGCCACCAGAAGCTTTCAAGAGGCGGCACAACATATTCAAAAAACCCCTCTATTTTATAATCGGTTTTATAGCTCATTTTAAGGGTATAAGCAACAGCATACAGCACGCTGATTGCCTGCTGATACGCTCCATTCACCTCATTTGGATCGCCTTTTCCTCTTACTGCAATATAATTCATCTTAGGAATATTTACTATAACGGGCTTACGCTTCGGCATATAGTATTCCTTGTATTCTTTTTTGAAATCAAATGGCATTATTATTCTCCTTTCAGATTCAGTACCATAAACACATCTGAACGCACGCTGTCATTATATTTTTCAGTATCAACAAAACCTGTTTTTCTGTACAGTGCAACAGCCTTTTCGCTTGTAGACAAAGAATCCAGATACATTTTTTCATATCCATATTCTTTGGCAAATAATATAGCTTTTTGAAGCAGATTTTTACCATATCCCCTGCCGTGATATTTTTCCAGAAGATACAGTGATTTTAGCTCACAATCCTTTGAATTGAGTTCATGAACTGCAACCGCACCAATAATTTTTCCGCCGTCAAACATACACCAGAAGCCTTTGAAATTGTGTTCGATATCCTTATAAAAACCGTGACGACCGTCTATATCCAATACCCTGTTTGATTCCGGGAGGCACTTCTCCAGAAATTCAATAAGCAACGATTGATATTCATTACAATAATTTATGGGTTCAAATGTTTTTTCCATTATTCTTCTCCTTAAGTGATTCTCTAAAAACGGAATACGAGCGAAAATCAAGCCATGTAGGAGGTTTTTAGAGGTTCACATAATTTTGTTACAAATATTATAACATATTTTTCACAAGAAATCAACAAAAAATGCCGATACCCGACAAAGCAGGTAATCGGCATTATTGATATTAAAGGTTGTAATAACGGTCAAACTCAGCAGGATGAGGAATTGCGGCTAATGCACGGCACTCCTCACGCTTGGAGCGGATAAAGTTATTGATAAGCTCCTTGGGGAATACTCCGCCTGCAAGGAGATAATCATGGTCAGCTTCAAGAGCGTCAAGAGCCTGTTCAAGAGATGTGGGAAGATGTGAAAGCTTTGCCTTTTCTTCATCACTGAGGTGGAAAAGGTTCATATCGTAAGGACCCCAGCCGTTCTCATGAGGGTCAATCTGATTCTTGATACCGTCAAGACCTGCCATAAGGATAGCCGCATAACAGAAGTAAGGATTGCAAGTAGCGTCGGGATTTCTCAACTCAAAGCGTCTGCGGTCAGGTGTCTTGGCATATGCAGGAATACGTATAACCGCACTTCTGTTTGAAGTTGCATAACCAACAGTAACAGGAGCCTCAAATCCGGGAACAAGTCTCTTGAATGAGTTTGTGCTGGGATTTGTAATAGCGCAAAGTGAATTGATATGCTTGAGAAGACCGCCCATGAAGTAATGAGCTTCCTTGCTTAGATGAGCATATCCGTTATCATCTGAGAATACAGGCTGTCCGTCCTTCATGAGAAGCATATGAACGTGCATACCATTTCCTGCCTCGCCCATAACAGGCTTAGGCATGAATGTAGCGGACTTTCCGTATTTTCTTGCTGTGTTATGAATGATATATTTTATAGTCATTGTAGCGTCAGCCATTTTTGACATCACGCCAAGCTTAGGCTCAATTTCAAACTGTCCTGCCGCACCAACTTCGGGGTGGTGGTAGTTGATACCAATTCCAGCTTCTTCCATAAGCAGACACATTTCGCTTCTTGCCTCATAAGATACATCAAAGGGCTTTGCAATATGGTAATTCTTCTGCTTTGGAACAACGTTACCCATACCCTCAACAGCACTGTTCCAATGAGCCTGAACAGCGTCAACAGAATATCCCACAGACTGTGCGCCTACTTCCCAGCCCACATTATCAAAGAGGTAGAACTCAAATTCAGGGAGAATATACATAGTATCAGCAACACCGCAGTCTTTCATATACTGCTCAGCAGCTGCAACGATATTTCTTGGATACTGTGCCAGTGGGCGATTCTCAGGATAGTCGATAATCATAGCATTACCCATCATTGAGAGAGTGGGAATCTGGCAGAAAGGGTCAATAGAAGCTGTATCAGGGTCTGGGATAAATACCATATCGCTCTTTTCAACAACGGCATAGCCATAGTTTGAAGCATCAAAACCGATACCGTTCTTCATAACATCTTCGTTAAAATCTTCGGCAGGAATTGTAACATGGCGGAACTGTCCATTAATATCAACCATTGTAAAATCAACCATTTTTATGTCTTTTTCACGGATCAGGTCCATAATCTTCTGTACTTTTTCGTTCATTGGAACTCACTCCTTAGTTTAAATTTTGGTTACGAAATATACCAATATTTATTATACCACATTAACGCTATAAATGCAATAACATTTTTGAAAAATTTTGTATTTTTTTATTTTTTAACTAAGATTCAAAATATCCCTGTCAAAAAATCTCTATATTTCCCGAACACGAATTGTATTAAAAAGGCTATATATAGCCTTTTCGATTCGATACTAATAATTTTCTTGACTTTTTTCCGACAATATAATATTATATAATTAGAGAAATATGTCATTTTGACATTCACACATTCTAAAAAAGAGAGAGAAAAATTGAAGTACAAACTGTTAATTGGAGATACCATAGATAATATGGGCAAAAATATGGCGAATACAATTAAATATCTGGGATTTGAAACAGTTTACTGCTCAAATTATCCCGATACACTTGAAAAAATGCTGAATGAGGAGCATTTTGATGGTTGCATTTTTTATGCCCTTATAATGAATGAAAATATTAAAAATTTCATCAGAAATTGCAGAAACAACTATCCTCAACTGAAATTATACGCTATAGTTGCAACTATTTCTGATTCTGTTCGCCTTGAACTTTTAAATCTGGGAGTAACGGAATGTATAGTTATGCCCTATATAAACTGCATCGCCTGCACTGAGATAGCAGTAGATTTTTATCCCGAAATGGAACTTTTACCTGAGATTGCAGAATTTCTTTTCAGAAAGAAATTCCCTTCAGCTCTTATTGGGTTTTATTTTCTGTGCACCGCTGTAAAGATAATAGCAACTAATCCCGAAGCATCAGATTTCAGTTCAACTGAGATTTATACAGCAATTGCCGAGAAGATAAACAATACATACGACAATGTCGAGCGTGGACTTCGTGTTATGCTTAGTTCCGCATTCCAAAAAGGCGTTATCATCAACAACAAAATTGAGCATCGCCGAATGAAAAATAAAGATTTAATTATACTTCTTGCAGAAGAATTCAGAAGTATATCAGGTGAAACTATTTGAATTCATCTCTTTATCAGGTTAAATTGTAAATAATTATCAAAAATTATGTTGCAATGTAAAAATAAATATGTTATAATAATGGCAGAGATTGGATTTCCCATTCTCTGCCGATTTTTTGTTTCAAAAATTGAAAAATACTATTATGGAAGGTGAATTCATGAAAAAAATATCCGCATTTTTAACGTCCTTGGCAGTTGCATTATCTGCAATTCCTTATACTGCTTTCGCCGATGATACAACAGTTCCAGCCGATGTTGACCCTATCGCATATGAACAGCTTTTATTGAGAAATGATTTGAATGACGACGGTATTTTCACCGAGGAAGAACTCATCTCAGAACAATGGCTCAATCTCGATCTCACAGGAGTTGAGGACATTTCATGGATTTCAAGAATGGAAAATCTGTACCATATAAATCTCCAAAACGGAAATATAACAGACCTCTCATTTCTTTCAGAGCTCCCAAAGTTGAAAAATGTATTCCTCACCTCTGTTCCAATTACCAATATTGATTTTACAAAAAATATGGAACTTGACTATCTTCGTATGACCGATATGGATCAGATTACCTTTGAACAGCGTATGGAAGCTGCACGCTGTGGGGATATAACAATAAGAAAAGGTTTTGTTTCAACCGTCGGCTGTCTGCCTGTGGGAATTATTGATGCAGAACAGATAGTGTTCCGTATTGATAATACTGATATCGCTTCATTCAAGGACGATATAAGAGGCGAAGACGAAAAGGGCTTTTACAGAAACGGTGAAATTGCCGCTGTATACGGAAGAAACTGCGGTGAAACCTCATACTCCATAGAATTTGACGGTAAAGTTCTTTTCACAGGAAAAATAAAGGTTGAAGAACCACAATATGCTGATATCCCCCCTGCTGCTGATATTGAATATACCTCGGAAATTTACAGTTCCAACTTCTATTCTGACAAAAAGGCAGTCATTTCCAACGGCAGACTTTACGGTGTGAAAGACGGTAAAGTTATTCTCCACCACGAAAACATCGAGAAATATGATAATTCATATCTGACAATTAATCTTATGGGTGACGATCTCATTCTGACATCTGAGGGAAAGGCATATATAAACAATATCCCCGTAACTGCTCCGGAGGGAGTGAAATTCCGCGATATAAACGACTCCCATCTTATTTCGGAGAACAATGAATTATATATACTCAATTATAATAACGGTGTCTGCACAGCCGATTATGTCTGCGATAATATAGCTTCATTTTCGAAGAACAGCTTTCGGAGCTACTGCATTTCCACCGAGGGCGAGCTGCTCTATCTTGACAATTATACCGAGAATAATAAACGCTTAAGCACTCCATATCCCACAGGCATAATGAATCCAACCAGTACTACCCACGACTTTTTTGTAGATGAAAATAATGTATTATGGGAAATAAACACAAGAAAAATCCCTCCTGTTGTAACACAAAAAGCTGAGGACGTTGTAAAAGTCGGATTTCTTACTTACGATAATGGCGTAGTAACAGGAGATGTCCATATTAAAAGCGACGGTACAGCCTACGAAATCGGAACACAAATAAAAGTCACTCTTTACGAGGGAAAATCACAAGGGAAAATATTCAGAGAATCAGGATATTTCGGAGTACCCCACGGAGAAATAATGAGCAGTCAGCTCACGCCACATGAGTATTATATCAGTAATGATAATGTACTAACACTTGAGCATAACGGCAAAGAAGTGGCAATAAATGATGTTGCAGAATTTCTATGCGATTACTATGAAAATGATGTTCTTACCTGTTATTTTCTGCGTACTGATAATACAATCTGGAGCTATTGTTTTGCAACAGATGAATTTATCTGTCACGAAGCTGTAAAAGCCGAAATCAGCACTAAAGGCGACCTTAACGGTGACGGAGCAATTAATGTTGCCGATGCTGTTTTAATGGAAAAATATCTGCTTGGAGGTGATATCCCAATAAAACTGGAAAACGGAAATTTTGACAGTGACAATGCTGTAACTGTCTTTGACTTTATTTTAATGCGAAAAGAAATAATAAAGAGAGGGAATTTATCATGAAAGCATTACTCATCGGCGGAACAGGAACTATAAGTTCCGCAATCACACGCAGATTAGCTGAAATCGGCTGGGAGGTTTATCTTCTCAATCGTGGAAACAGAAACGGAAATCTCCCCGAAAATGTGGAGGTTATCACAGCAGATATCAACAACGAATCAGAGGCAAAAGAAGCCCTTGCAGACATGACTTTTGACGTTGTCTGCGATTTCATCTGTTTTGTACCTGAACAAGCTGAACGTGACTATCGTCTGTTCAACGGCAGAACAAAGCAGTTTATTTTCATAAGCTCCGCATCTGCATATCACAAGCCTGTCTGCGATTATATCATAACAGAGGGTACAACCCTTGCAAACAAGTACTGGGAATACTCACGGAATAAAATTGCAATTGAAGAACTGCTTATGAAGCACTACCGTGAGGACGGCTTCCCTGTGACAATTGTGCGCCCAAGTCATACCTACGACGAAAGAAGCGTACCGTTGGGAGTACACGGCAAAAATGGCAGCTATCAGGTAATAAAGCGTATTATGGAGGGTAAACCCGTTATTATCCACGGTGACGGTACAACTCTCTGGACTATCACACACAATTCCGATTTTGCTGTTGGATTCACAGGACTTATGGGCAATCCCCACGCAATTGGCGAGGCTTTCCACATCACATCTGATGAATCTGTTACTTGGAATCAGATATATCAAGCAATTGCTGACGCTTTAGGCGTTGAGCTTAAACCTTATCACGTTTCATCTGAATTCCTTGCCGATGTGAGTGATTACGACCTTACAGGAAGTCTTACAGGCGATAAGGCACAGACAGTTGTATTCGACAACTCCAAAATAAAGCGTATTGTCCCCGAATTCAAGGCTAAAGTTCATGTTGAACAGGGAATCCGCAATACTGTGGAATACGTACTCTCCCACCCAGAATGTCAGATTGAAGACCCCGAATTTGACGAATGGTGTGACAGAGTTATTGACGCTCTTGAAAATGCAAAGAAAATTATCAATAACTAATGTCTCCTCAATAACCGTCCTTTTCAAAAAGCAAGTGATTTTTGTCATTCTG
>CALGTV010000001.1 GCA_937902395.1 uncultured Ruminococcus sp. | reverse complement strand
CCGGTATTACCGTCACTGCCTGTTTCTTCCTTATCAGCAAGTATAGTTACTGTTGTATGAACAGGTGATTCACAGCCGATAGCTGCTCTAAGTGCAGGATATGCACAACAACGGTCATCGTGACCATATCCGCCAACAAGACTTCTATCAAAGCCGATATCTCTTGCCTTGAACGCAGGAACAGCTTCAAGTTCTGAAGAAATGAAATCAGCCTCAGTAATACCATATTTCTCAAAAAGGATATTCATAATATTGAGCTTTACAGCTTCACTTGCTTCATCATCACGGAAAGGAATCGAGCCAATAAGCAGATTAAGGTCCTCGCCTCTGATTATCTTTGTAGCAGTTCGTGTCATCTGCTCTGTTGCAAGATGCGGTAAAAGGTCTGTAACACAGAATACAGGGTCATTTTCGTCCTCGCCGATATTTACTGTAACAGAAGTACCATCAGCCTTGATGATAACACCATGGAGAGAAAGGGGAATTGTTGTCCACTGATATTTTTTTATACCACCATAGTAATGCGTTTTAAAAAGTGCAAGCTCGTTATCTTCATAGAGCGGATTCTGTTTAAGGTCAAGTCTTGGGCTGTCAATATGAGCTGCACAAAGTCTTACACCCTCACTGATAGGAGCAGTACCGATAACAGCAGCAATAATAGCCTTTCCCCTGTTATTTCGGTAGATTTTATCACCTGCGCTGAGTTTCATATCTGCCTTATACTCAACAAACCCATTAGCTTCAAGTAATTTTGTAGCTTCACAAACTGCTTCACGCTCAGTTTTAGCGATATCAAGAAACTTTTTATAATCTTCAGCAAATTCAAAAATTGCCTTTTCCTCTATTTCATCAATTCTGGTGTAGCCATTTTTACGCTGTAAGAAAAGCTTTTCTTTAAGCTCCTTCGAAACATTTGTTTTTTCTTCCATGTTCAATTACTCCTTTCAATATACCGAAAATACAGATTATAAAACTGTTGCTTCAACAGCACGTATGTGATTGTAATAATATTTTATTTTATCCGAAACTTCTTTAGAAATACCTGTTACCGCTTCTATTGTATCATTATTTTCAATGACAAAATCAGAATTTGCAGCAAAAAACTCAGCGTCATGCTGACTATTCATTCTATCCTGCGCTTGCTTTTCAGTAAGACCATCACGAAATATAATTCTTTCTTTTCTTGTAGCTTCATTAGCAAGAACTGATATGATAATCTCACAGAAGTCATCAGAATGGCTTTCAAACAACGTTGGTGCATCAAGCAAAACAAGTTTTTGTCCGCTATCAGAATAAATTTTTATTTCCTCTAGTATCTCACTGGTAATATAAGGATATATAATTGAATTCAGCATTTCCAGTTTTGTCTTATCAGAAAAAACAATATTACCCAACATTTTTCTGTTGAGAGTACCGTCCTCATTAAGAATTGCATCACTAAAAACTTCTGCAAGTTCGTCAAGGCATTTAGTTCCTTTTTCAACAACCTTACGTGAAATTAAATCAGCATTTATAACTGCAAAACCATTTTCTGCAAATACTTTTGATACTGTGCTTTTTCCTGCACCTGTCTGACCTGTAAGACCGACTACAAGTATATCAAGATTTATCATATCCTTATCACCTCGAATCCAGCCGCTCTTATAAGGCGGTTATATACTGCGAGACCTACACCCTCTTTAATCGGAGCACGGACATAAACTGTTTTGGCACCAACTTCGTCAAGTTCTCTCAGGCGTTGAAAAATCCAGTGGGCCTGTTCAAGTGGAGTTTCACCATAGGTCATGTGATTGTATGGGAAATCTACATCATCACTGTCGTAAATCAAGGAATATACATTTTCACCATCGTTTTCGGAAATAAAACATCTAAAATCAGCAGCACATCCTTCTACCATTATTACATTGGCTTTGGGTGAATAATGTTTATATTTCATCCCTGGAGAGGCAGCCTTCTCCCCCTCCTCAAGTTCCTTTAAAATTGAGGGATCTATTATTACTTCATGGCATATTTCAAGAAGCATTTCTCTTGTAACTGCCCCAGGACGAAGAATTCGCACAGTATCCTCACTTTCAAAAGAAATAACTGTAGATTCTACACCGAACTCCGATGAACCACCGTCAAGAACGGCAGAAATGCGTCCTTTCATATCCTCCATAACGTGAGCTGCACATGTAGGGCTGGGAAGTCCAGATATGTTAGCCGAGGGCGCTGCAATTGGACAACCTGATTCCACAATAATTTTATGCATAATCTCATGTGATGGAATACGTATTCCAACCGTATGTAGCCCACCCGAAGTTACCATTGGAATTCTTTCATTTTTTGGAAGTACCATTGTAAGCGGTCCGGGACAGAATTTCTCTGAAAGTCTGTAAGCAAGAAGAGGTATATAAGATGTATAATTTTCAGCCTGTGAAAAGTCGGCTAAATGAACAATAAGCGGGTTATCAGCAGGTCTGCCCTTTGCGGAAAAAACTGCTCTTACAGCATTTTCATTAAGAGCATTAGCACCAAGACCGTACACGGTTTCAGTAGGAATCCCCACAACCTCACCATTTTTTATAAGTTCCGCTGCTGATGAGATATCCTCAGCGGAATCACTAAATAATATCGTTTCCATAATTATTCTTCCTGACTTGCAAGTTTTGCCGCCTGATCAGCAGTTGCAAGTGCATCAAATACTTCATCAAGGTTTCCATTAAGCAGATCTTCAAGGCGATATATCGTAAGTCCGATTCTATGATCGGTAAGTCGGCCCTGAGGATAATTATAGGTACGTATGCGCTCAGAACGGTCTCCTGTACCTACCTGCATTTTTCTCTCTGAGGCTACCTTAGCAGCCTGTTCCTCCTGCATTGCCTCATAAATACGTGAACGGAGGATTTTCATGGCTTTATCTTTATTCTTATGCTGGCTTCGCTCGTCTTGACATTCAACAACAACATTTGTAGGCAGATAAGTAATTCTGACAGCTGATTCAGTTTTGTTAATATGCTGACCTCCTGCACCGCTGGCGCGGAAGTAGTCAATTTTCAGATCCGTGGGGCTGATTTCAAGCTCTACTTCATCAGCTTCAACGAGAACTGCAACCGTTACTGTTGAGGTGTGAATTCTGCCTTGAGATTCTGTTTCGGGAACACGCTGCACACGATGAACGCCGCTTTCATACTTTAATCGAGAATAAGCGTTTTCACCCTCAATAGAAAAGCTGATTTCCTTAAATCCTCCAAGCTCCGTTGGTTGTGCATTGAGAATTTCCTGTTTCCAGCCCTTTGATTCTGCATACATCGTATACATACGATAAAGGGAATTTGCGAATAAGGCAGCCTCCTCACCGCCTGCACCGCCTCGAATCTCAATAATAACACTCTTGTCATCATTAGGGTCTTTAGGAAGAAGAAGTATTTTAAGCTCCTGTGAAATGTCCTCCATAGCAACTTTATTTTCTTCATATTCCATTTGAGCCATTTCCTTGAAATCCTTATCAAGCCCGCCTGCATCAAGAAGCTCTTTAGCTTCATTGAAGCTGTTTTCAGCAGCTTTGTATTCCCTGTATTTTTCAATTATGGGAGTCATATTCTTATACTCACGCATAAGCTGAGCATAAATTTTGTTATCGCTTATTATTTCAGGATCTGTTAATTTATGGCTGATTTCCTCGTATTTATTTTCCATTACCGCAAGTTTTTCAAACATAATAATTTCCTTTCATATACATTAATATTTGTCCATATTCCATGCATTAAGGCTAACCCTCTGTTTCGCGACGTATGGTTTTAATACTCTTTTCAATTTTTTTACGTGGAACAAGAAACTCATGTCCGCAGCCTGTACATCTCAGTCTGAAATCCATACCAGAACGTATAACAAGCATTTCCGATGAACCGCAGGGATGCTGTTTTTTCATTATAAGTATATCTTCGGGACGTACATCCATTGCTGATTCACCTCTCAAATAAATACAAATTCGTACTGTATAATTATACCCTAAATCAAAGATTAAATCAATATATATGAAGTATATTTTTTAAAGTTTGTGTAAAAATAATAAAAACACACAAAAATTATATGTAATCCAAACAAAAATAATAAGAAGAAAGGTGCTGACTATGGTTACAAGAGTAACAGCCGAATTTGAAACTCCGGAATCTGCCGAAATGGCTCTGAAAAAAATAAGAGAAAATGTTCGTGGAATATATTCCACAAATTTTCTATACAACAGAGATTCAGATAAAGCAGAACATCTCAGAGGGAAAGATATATGCACTATCCTTCCCACTGCTTTGCATCCCACTAATAATTTTCTGACAATGGTTATGGAATCACCAGCTTCCACAGACCTCATTCCCGAGCCCTCCCGAAGCAGAAAAACAAACGTATTTATTGTATGCGACGGAAACGGAACAGAGGATATAAATAAAATTCTGACATCAACAGGCGGAAGTAATATTTATATCCCAAATCGTCAAGATATCTGAAAAAAATACTGTTCTATTTTTTTACACTGCCGCATAGTATTTATTACGATAAAGTCACCACTGAAAAATCTATAGCATAGATTACTATTGAGTTTCTCTAAAAACCGAAACACGAGATGAATTTCGTAAATAACAAACATTATTTGCATGATTTAAAAACACAGCAAATAGTATTCGTCATATAAATTCAGCCGTGAGAGAGGTTTTTAGAGGTTCCATATTATGCAAAATGACTTTTCAGAGATGCACATAAATAAATCGGAGGTAAAAATTATGAACGAATACAGACCAGAAGGCAGTCTTTTTAGAACTGCTACAAATCAAAAGTATATTTCAACTCTTGATGGTCTTACTGAGGCTATGGAAAAAGGCATTATTCTTGAAGCAAGAGCTGCCGTTTGCGACAGCTCTCATAACCTCATTGTAGACCTGCCATGTGCTGGGGGTATAATCTACCGTGAAAATTGTGCTATTGGAATATCAGACGGTTCAACACGTGATATCGCCATTATTTCAAGAGTAAATAAAATCATCTGTTTTAAAGTTGTAAGAATTATTTCATCTGAAAACGGTGAAATCTCAGTTGAACTTTCACGTGCTGCTGCCCAGAAAGAGTGTATTGAAAATTATACGGATAAACTCCGCCTCGGTGATGTTATCGATGCTCGCATAACACATCTTGAACAATTCGGCTGTTTTGTTGATATCGGCTGCGGAATCCCTTCACTTATTCCCATTGATTCAATTTCTGTTTCACGTATTGCACACCCTTCTGACCGTTTTTCAGTAGGTCAATATATTCGTGCAATTGTACGATCCCGTGATGGTTCAAGAATATGTCTTAGTCACAAAGAATTACTTGGTACATGGGAAGAAAATGCAAGTGGATTCAAAACTGGCGAAACAGTTTCAGGAATTGTCCGCTCCGTAGAAAATTATGGTGTATTTGTTGAACTATCGCCTAATCTTGCAGGTCTTGCAGAACTAAGAGACGATATACAAGCAGGACAGAATGTAAGTGTATACATAAAAGCTATCATACCAGAAAAAATGAAAATTAAACTTGTTATTGTTGATGTATGTGATGATTGTTCTCTTGATAAAAGTTACAAATACTTTACAGATTCATCTCATTTTGACCGTTGGGACTATGCGCCTGAATGTTCAGGTAAGAAAATTTATACAGAATTTCAGACAGCATAATATTCAGCAATCAAAAACTCCTGCCAGAACAAGACAGGAGTTTTGTTTTATTTGGTTTAGAATGCAATTTCTTCAGCTATATGGTGAAGTTTTTCATCATAAGGTTTTTTCATAGAAAGCGCTTCCTGAATATCATAGTCAACAATTTTGCTATCCTTAATACCAACAACACGATTACCAATACCCTGCTCAATAAGCTCAACAGCGTAATAACCCATTCGTGTAGCCTCAACTCTATCTCTAAGAGTAGGATTTCCACCTCGCTGAACATGACCAAGAATTGTTGCTCTTGCTTCAATGCCTGTCTTTTCCTGTAATGCAGTAGCAATTTCCTGAGAATGACCAATACCCTCAGCAACAATTACTACAAAATTCTGCTTTCCCTTAGCTTTCTTCTCGAGCATTGTGTTAGCAATAGCATCAATGTTATAAGGAACTTCCTGTGTGATAATATCTGTAGCACCGCATGCAATACCTGTATTTACAGCAATATGACCTGCACCGCGTCCCATAACCTCAACAACGGAAATTCTGTCATGTGACTGTGATGTATCACGAAGCTTATCAACAAGCTCCATAGCTGTGTTCATAGCTGTATCAAAACCAATTGTATAATCAGTGCATGAAATATCATTGTCGATTGTTCCGGGAATACCTACGCATACCATACCCATAGCGGAAAGATCAGCAGCACCTCTAAAAGAGCCATCACCGCCAATAACAACAAGACCTTCAATACCAAGTTCATCACACTTAGCCTTAGCCTTAGCTACACCTTCCTGTGTTCTGAATTCAGGACATCTTGCTGTATAAAGAACAGTGCCACCCTGATGAATAATATCAGAAACACTTCTCTCATCCATTTTGAAAACGTCTCCATTAATAAGACCATTGTAGCCTCTGTGAACGCCGTAAACCTCCATACCCTTGCTGAGAGCGCTTCTTACAACTGCTCTGATAGCAGCATTCATTCCGGGAGCATCTCCACCGCTTGTAAGTACACCAATTTTTCTACTCATTTTCAAATTCTCCATTCTGCTATATTGCTTATATTGAGCCGTTTACGGCTTTAAATTCAGACACTTATATTTTACCTCTTTTTAACAAAAAAGTCAAGACAATTCCATAATTTTTTCAGCAATAATAAACTTTTGGTAATTTTTCATAAATAACCGTGTTGAAATATAATTATTTTAAATCAGATGAGACCCATGTTTTCAGCTAAAATAAAATCACAAAGTCTGTTAAAAGATTTGACTGTAATATTAATCCTAAGTTTATTTTTTGGCCGAACCATTTTTTTGACATCAGTAAAATAAAAGCATATTTCTGTATTCCCTTTATATTGTTGACAGACATTATTTATTTCATTTACGGGAACATTATCTGATTTAGTTTTAATACAAAGCTGTTTGTGTTCTGTCATAGCTAAAAATTCGTTATCAGATGTAATACTACCGCAGATAACTGAAATACTGTCATCTTTTTTTGAAATACGTCCATTAACATAAACCACTGAATCTTCAGTAAGCTTTGAAGCCGACAAAAGAAATAAATCAGGGAAAACTACAGCGTCAATTTCTCCATTGCTATCCTCCAGAGTAAGAAAACACATCTTACTTCCTTTTTTTGTTTCATGAAGTTTTCTTTCGCGGATTACACATAAAAGCTTAACAATCTCATCGTCGTTTACACTGTCATAAGTTATATCTGATAATTGACGCACTTTCAGAAGCTGTGCAAGATGCTCATATTCAGCTAATGGATTACCTGTTAGATATATTCCTGCCGCTTCTTTTTCCATAGAAAGAAGTTTTTTTTTGTCGTATTCTGGACGATATGTAATTTTTATGTTCATATCTTCTGTAGATATTGTATCAAACAGATTCATCTGTCCATCAATTACGCCTCTCGCTCCCTTGCCTGCCATTTCAAGCAGCATTTCACAGCTTTCAAGCATCTGACGGCGGTTTAATCCAAATCCGTCAAAAGCTCCTGTTTTAATAAGGTTTTCAAGAGCTTTTTTATTTAGCTCCCTGCCTGAAATTCTCTCACAGAAATCCTGTAAGCTCGTAAAATTTCCGTTTTCCTGACGATTTACTATAATTTTTTCAGCAAGCCCCCAACCAGTATTTTTAACCGCAAGAAGTCCAAAATACAGCTGTTTACCGTTATATGTAAAGCCTTTCATACTTCTGTTTATATCAGGAGGCATAACTTCAATTCCCGCTGTTCTGCAATCGGTAATGTAATCTACCAATCTTCCTCCACCAGTCATTACACTCGACATTAAAGCCGCCATATATATCCCCCTGTAGTGACATTTAAGGTATGCTGTCTGATATGCAAGATACGCATATGCGGCGGCATGGGATTTATTGAATGCATATGACGCAAAGCTTATCATTTCATCAAAAATCTTATTGGCAATTTCTGTAGATACGCCATTCTCCATTGCCCCATATACAAAGCTTTCGCGTTCCTGAAGCATGACATCCTGCTTCTTCTTTGCCATAGCACGACGCACTATATCTGCATGACCATAAGAATATCCTGCAAGCTTGCGGCATATCTCCATAACCTGTTCCTGATATACCATTACACCATGAGTTTCTTCAAGAATATCTTTTAGAATCGGGTGGAGATATTCAATATTTTGTGGATTTCGTTTATTATTGATATAAACAGGAATAGACTTCATAGGTCCGGGGCGATAAAGGGATATTATAACAATCAGGTCGTCAAGCCTTTCAGGCTTCAACTCTGTTAGCCACTTTGTCATACCGTCGCTTTCAAACTGAAAAACACCTGCCGTATCCCCTTTCGAAAGCATTTCATATACAGCTTTGTCATTTTCAGGTATTGTACTAATATCAAAATCAGGCTGAAACTTTCGTATTTCATTGACCGTATCACGTATAACAGTAAGATTTCGCAGACCAAGAAAGTCCATTTTAAGAAGTCCCAAGGCTTCGAGATACGTCATTGTATACTGGGTTATAATTGTGTTGTCATTTTTCTGCACAGGAACCAGTTCATCAAGCTGTATATCCGATATTACAACTCCTGCGGCGTGGGTTGAGGTGTGTCTCGGCATCCCCTCAAGCTTCAACGCTAAATCTATGAGCCTTTTTACAGATTTATCAGCCGCATGCAACGCGGCAAGCTCCTTGTTTACTTTAAGAGAATACGACAAATCATTCTTCGGGTCAATCATTTTAGCAATTTTGTCTCCGAGGTTGTATGATAAACCTAAAACACGGACTATATCACGGACAGCCGCTTTAGCTTTGAGTGTATCAAATGCAATGATTTCTGATACCTTATCAGCACCATATTTCTGCACAACGTAATCCTTGACAGCCTGTCTGCCCTCTATACAGAAGTCTATATCAAAGTCGGGCATACTTATTCTTTCTGGATTAAGAAATCGCTCAAACATAAGATTGTATTTCATTGGGTCAATTCCTGTTATGCCAATGCAATAAGCACAAAGACTTCCTGCTCCAGAGCCGCGCCCCGGACCAACAGGAATGTTATTTTCACGGGCGTAACGAATAAAATCCCATACAATTAAGAAATAATCAACGAAATGCTTTTCCTCGATAATCGAAAGTTCGTATTCAAGCCGTGCTACAATCTGTGATAACAAATCTCTACCATAATGACGATATAATCCCTCAAAACTGAGTTTTCGAAGAAATTCTGCATTATCTGCAACTCCTTCTGCTTTGAATTCGGGAATTTTTATTCCGCTGTCAAAATTAAAATCCACATTGCATCTGTCAGCTATTTCAGTTGTAATTGAAATTGCCTCCTCGTAACCTTTGAAAAGCTTTGCCATTTCATCTAAGGATTTCAAATAAAACTCATCTGTACCAAAATCAATTCCATTTGGATCATCAATCGTTGTTCCTGTCTGAATACAC